>AEPI01000081.1 GCA_000193795.2 Neisseria lactamica NS19
CGCATCGGAATCATCATCGGGCGCGTCCGGGCGTGTGAATTTAAGGCTGACGCAAGAACGCCGGTGTGATTTTACATCCCGTACTGTTTCGACAGCTTCACATAATGCGCGGCGGAATACTTCAAAAAGGCTTTTTCCTCATCGGTCAGCACGCGCACCTGTCTGACCGGCGAACCGACATAAAGATAACCGCCCTCCAAGCGTTTGCGCGGCGGAACGAGGCTGCCCGCTCCGATCATCACGTCATCTTCAATCACGGCATCGTCTAAAACGGTGCTGCCCATACCGACCAAGACGCGGTTGCCGATACGGCAGCCGTGCAGCATCACTTTGTGCCCCACGGTAACGTCTTCGCCGATAAGCAGCGGCGACCCTTCGGGTTTGGCGGCGGTTTTGTGGGAAACGTGCAGGACGCTGCCGTCCTGTATATTGCTGCGCGCGCCGACGGTGATGCTGTTCACATCGCCGCGCAACACGGCGTACGGCCACACGGAAACATCTTCGGCAAGCGACACTTCGCCGATGACGACGCACGCTTCGTCTATCATACAGCTTTCGTGGATTTCGGGCGTGCGGTTTTGGAAAGTTCGGATTGCGTTCATTTTTACTCCTTCGGCAAGGTATATATTATTAAAGGATTGATTAAACATTCCCTCTGATTGTTTTTAAAATCCTGCCTGCAATATCGACCCCGAATAATGTGATTATCGGGAATATCAGCTTATATATCAACTTATTGGACTTTAACAGCATAAACCTTAAATGATACGCCCTTCTTTTTATATCGGCATCGCACTCTATATTTTTACTCGTCATTATAAAAAGCAAAACGAGATATTCGTAGGAAAGAAAAGAATAAAGATAACTCGATATATCCCTATCAAATTCCATTTTTGCATTTTTCTCCAAAATATATAATAATGACTCTATACTTTTTTCCGAAACAGTTCCCGTAATAGAATCTTTTCTGCCCTGCCGATAATAGTAATAACAACCGTCCAAATAAGAAAAAGTTGTTGCCGCATTAAACAACCTTATTGACCATTCGATATCTTCAGCATAAATCCCTTTTTCAAAAAATAGTTTTTCTTTGATAATCAATTCCCTTTTTATAATCTTATTCCACGCCGAACCCGGAAACTTTCTAAATCGGCATAATCCTTTCAAAACTTCGACTTTGGATTGATTGAGTATTCTTTCAAGCTGATAATCTTCGCCAAAATGTGAAACGCTTCCCTTATCATATTTAACTGCATTTAAAAACACCACATCCGGCATATCAGTATCATCTTTACCAAGAAAATCCAGCAAAATCTGACAATTAATAAAATCATCCGAATCAATAAAGACTATATATTTTCCGTTTGAATTTTTTATTCCGGTATTTCTCGCCTCCGACAACCCTTGGTTATCCTGATATATATATTTGATATTGGGTGTTGGGTATTGGGTGTCGGGTGTCGGGTGTCGGGTGTCGGGTGTCGGGTGTTTGATATTTTATCTATATATTTGTAACATATATTTTCACTTCCGTCTTCCGACCCGTCATTTACAAGAATAAGTTCGACATTTTCATTGCTTAATATGGGTTCTATGGAATTTAGACACTCTTCCAAATAACTTTCGACATTATAAATGGGAACTACGATACTTAAATCCATATCTTTCTCATTTTACTAAATAATTTTAATCTTAACCCAATCATACCCGGACTGCGGGCGGCGAAACGGAAAACCCTGTCCGAGGGCGGACACGCCGTTTCCTGCCGCCCGAAGGTTTCAGACGGCAGGGGTTCCGGTTATTTGCCCGCTTTGAGCCCTTGCCACAGTTTCACGCCCAATTTGACGGATTCTGCGGATTTGGGCGATACGATGAAACTTTTTTCCATCAGTTCTTTGGCCGGGAAAATCGATGGATCGTTTGTGTATTTGGCTTCCATCAAATCACGCGCGGGGCGGCTGGCGGGCGCGTAGGTGACGAAGCTGCCGTTTTTTGCCGCCACATCGGGCCGGAGCGTGTAGTCGATATAGCGGTGGGCGTTGGCAACGTTTTGCGCGTCGCGCGGAATCATAAAGGAATCCACCCACACACCCACGCCGGTTTTCGGAGTCAATACTTTGATTTCCACGCCGTTTGCCGCTTCTTCGGCACGGGTTTTGGCAATGTTCAAATCGCCGCCGTACCCGATGGCGGCACACAGGTTGCCCGCCGCCATATCGTCGATATAGCCGGAAGAGCTGAAGCGTTTCACGTCGCCCCGGACGGCTTTCATCATATCGACGGCGGCTTTGATGTCTTCGGGATTCTCGCTGTTGGGGTCTTTGCCCAAATAGTGCAACGCCAGGGGAATCTGTTCGATTGCGCTGTCGAAATAGCTGATGCCGCAGGATTTGAGTTTGGCGGTGTATTCGGGTTTGAACACCAAATCCCACTCGTTTTCGGGCAGCTTGTCCGTACCCAATGCCTTTTTCACCTGCTGCGTATTGATTGCCAAGGTGTTGATGCCCCAGAAATAAGGGACGGCATATTCGTTGCCCGGATCGACGGCTTCCATCATTTTCAGCAAATCTTTATCGATGTTGCCGTAATGGGGGATTTGCGCCTTGTCGATTTTCTGATACGCGCCCGCTTTGATTTGCCGGCCGACGTTGGCGATGGACGGCGCAGTCAGGTCGTAGCCGGATTTGCCGGTCAGGACTTTTGCCTCCAGTGTTTCGTTGCTGTCGTAATAATCGGAACGCGTCTTGATGCCGGTTTCTTTTTCAAAGGCGGCGACGGTTTCGGGATCGACATAATCCGACCAGTTGTAGATGTTGAGTTTGCCCGATTGTCCGGCTTCGGGCTTGGCGGAGGGAGCTTGGGCGGCGGTATCGCTTCCGCCGCCGCACGCAGTCAAGGCGAGGCTCAGGATTGCCGCCGCCACCAGTGTTTTTTTCATGGTTTTCGACCTTTCGTTCAAAAATAAAAAACATTGCAGGGACGGCAGAACCGCCTGCATCGGAAGCTGTGGGGGCGGCCGGTCGGCTTTCTTGGCCCTTGGTGCAGCAAGGTTTGCATTAAACGGCAAAAACAGCCGGGGTGCAACCGTTAATTTTCACGGGTTTGCCGTTCCGGCGTCCGATCGGGCGGTCATGCGGGACATTGTTCCGCCTGCGTAAAAATGCCGTCTGAAGCCTCGGCGGCGTTCAGACGGCATCGGGGCGGACGGCATCAGTTGCTCAACACGTCCACGCCTTTGGGCGGGGTAAACTTGAACGCGCCGCGCGAGAGGCCGGGCTTGGTGTTCAGGCTGCCGAAGCTGATGGAGGTTTGGTTGCCGAAGCTGTCTTTGAGCTGCATGGCGGCGAGGTTGCCGCCTTTGAAGCCGATGCGGATGTATTGGTAGCCGGCGTTGTTTTTCTTGGGCGTTGCCAAAACATAGTCGATGCCGCCGGACGAGCCGTCTTCTTCAAGGGCGTAACCTGCCTCGAGGGCGGCTTTGTCGGAAAGGATGGCGGCGGGGCTGCCGCCGATGGCACGGTCTTGGGCGGTCTTGGTCACTTGCGCCAAATCAACATCATAGAGCCAAACGGTTTGACCGTCGCCGACGATGGTTTGCCTGTAAGGTTTGGTGTATTCCCATTTGAAAAGGCCCGGACGCAGGATTTTGAACGTGCCGTGCGCGGTTTGGGTTTTCTTTTTGCTTTGGACGGTTTGGGTGAAGCTTCCGCTGATACCGTCTGCATCGTTGTTGAATTGCTTGAGCGCGTCCACCGCGCCCGCCTGTGCGGAAGCGACGGCGGCGGTCAGGGAGCAGACGGCGAGGAATTGGAACAGTTTGTGCGGTTTCATCATTATTTTTCCTTGTTGGAACGGGTGTGGCGTAAAGTATCGGCGTGGCAAAACAATCATACGGGCGGTGGGACAGGCGGTTGGCATTTTGCAAACCGCGTTTTCCGACGGCTGATTTTTTTGCCCCCGAGAAAAGGCAGGCGTGCCACGCCGCCCTTTAAATGTGTGCCGGGTTATTTGACGGTTTGGGCGCGGAATGCCGAATTGCGGAGATTATATGCCTCATCTTGTTTTTTTTAAACGCTATAATATTTGTTTTCCAAACACGGCGGACTTGAGATGAAACCCGATATTTATGCTTTGCTGGAACTTGCCCTGCTTTCAGACGACCCCGATGAAAAAGGACAGCTGACGGATGAGGCGTTTGCCGCCGTTCAAAACATTGACGGGGCGGAGGCAAACGCGCCGCCGCTGGACTTCCGCCACGCAGGACGGCCGGACAAGCCGGTTTTGGTCGCTCCCCCGCAGCTGACCCCGCGCAAAATGAACACGACCGAAGGCTACGCGGCGATGCTGCACGCGATTACGCATATCGAGTTCAACGCCGTCAATCTGGCTTTGGACGTGGCATACCGTTTCCGCACGCTGCCGTTTCAGTTTGTGCGCGACTGGGTGCGGGTGGCAAAGGAAGAGGTGTACCATTTCCGCCTGATGCGCGAAAGGCTGCGTGCTTTCGGCTTCGATTACGGCGATTTTGAGGCACACAATCATTTATGGGATATGGCATACAAAACCGCCTACGACCCGCTGTTGCGTATGGCGTTAGTGCCGCGCGTGTTGGAAGCGCGCGGACTGGACGTTACGCCGGGGATACGCGCGAAGGTGGAGCAGCGCGGCGATTCGGAAACCTGCGGCGTGTTGGACATCATTTACCGCGACGAAGTGGGACACGTCCGCATCGGCAACGATTGGTATCAACACCTCTGCCGCGAACGCGGTTTGGAACCTGTCGCCCTGTTCCGCAGCCTGATTGCCCGTTACGATATGTTTATCTTCCGGGGCTATGTCAACATCGAAGCGCGCGAGAAAGCGGGCTTCAGCCGCTTTGAATTGGATATGCTGGAAGATTTCGAGCGAAGCCTGTCGCGTTCGTTCTCATTATAGTGGATTAAATTTAAATCAGGACAAGGCGACGAAGCCGCAGACAGTACGGATAGTACGGCAAGGCGAGGCAACGCCGTACTGGTTTAAAGTTAATCCACTATATGCTATCGTCGCGGCAAGCCAATGACATCTGAAACCGTACAACAAGAGACAAAATAATGAGCCGTTACCTGATTACCTTCGACATGGATACCGACTGCCTGAAAGACAATTACCACGGAAATAGCTATAACAATGCCTACGCGGATATTAAAAACATCTTGTCCAAACATGGATTTGAAAACATTCAGGGCAGTGTTTATCTGGGTCGCGAGGGCATCAGTGAAGCGCACGGAACAATCGCCATTCAGGAACTGACCGCCCGGTTTGATTGGTTTTACTCCTGCATTTCAAACATCAGGTTTTACCGCCTCGAAAGCGATTTGAACGCCCAATTTATCGCCGACGGCGTGTATCAAGCCAAACAGGCTTTCCTTCAACGTGTCGGGCAACTTCGTATATCCCTAACAGAAGCCGGATTGTCTGACGAGCAAATCAATCAGATTCTGGAAAAACAGAAATTTGAATTGGAAAGCTCCAACTTGAAATTGAATTAACCGCCTTTAAATGCCGGTTTCCGCACCCTATGCCGTATCCGTTATGAAGCCCTGTTTGAAACAAACTAAAAAAACCGTCTGAAAACCCCGAATCCGGATTTTCAGATAATCTCGGACAAAGAATATGGCACATCACCATCACGACCATTCTCATTCCCACGCCCACACGCATACCGCCAACAAAAAAGTATTGCGCGTGTCATTCGTCATTATCGCCGCCTTTATGCTGCTGGAGGCGGCCGGCGGCCGGCTGACCCACTCGCTCGCACTGCTTTCCGACGCGGGGCATATGTTCGGCGACGCGTTTTCCTTGGGCGCGGCATTATGGGCGTTCAAACTCGGCGAAAAAGAAACCACGCTGCAAAAGACCTTCGGCTACAAACGTTTTGAAATCCTCACCGCCATGTTCAACGGTCTGTCGCTGGTGGTCATCGCCGTGCTGATTTTCTATGAAGCCGTCAAACGCCTGCTTTATCCGCCCGAAATCGCCACGCCGGGGATGCTCGTCATCAGCATCGTCGGGCTGCTGGTCAACATCGGAGTGGCGGTTTATATGCTGAAAAACAGCGACACCGAAGCCAACGTCAATATGCGCGGCGCGTATCTGCACGTTTTAAGCGACCTTCTCGGCTCGGTCGGCGCGATTGCCGCCGCCGTGCTCATGATGGCGTTCGGCTGGAAATGGGCGGATCCGCTCATCAGCATGTTCGTTGCCGCGCTGGTCGGACGCAGCGGCCGGGACCTGCTCAAACAAACGCTGCACATCCTGATGGAGGGCACACCCGAAAACATCCGCACCGACGACCTGCTCGACCTTATCCGCAACACCGAAGGCGTAAAATCCGTCCACGACTTACACGTCTGGACGATTACCGGCAATATCAACGTATTATCCTGCCACATCGTCGTGGACGGCAGCATAACCGTTGCCGAATCCGAACAAATCGCCTACCGCATCGAACACGGGTTGTCCCACAAAAACATCGGACACTGCACCATCCAAATCGAAAGCGAACACCACCCGCATCCCAACAGCGTCTTGTGTGCCAACGAAACCGACGGCGCACAACATTGCTGCTGCCAAACCCAAAGCCTTACAGGCAAACCCATCGGAAAACCAAAGGAAGCCTTATGATACAAGCCGTATTGTTCGACCTCGACGGCACGCTCGCCGACACCGCCCCGGACCTCGGCGGTGCACTCAACGCCGTGTTGCGCCGCCACAACCTGCCCGAAAAAAGCATCGCGAAAATCCGCCCGTATGCCGGACACGGCGCGGCAGGTCTGCTCAAACTCGGCGCAAACATCACGCCCGACCACCCCGACTACGCCCGGTGGCGCACCGAATACCTTGACGAATACGACAGCCGCTACGCCCAAGACACCGCCCTCTTTGACGGCGTGAACGAACTCATCGCCGAACTCGGCAGGCGCGGCATCAAATGGGGCATCGTTACCAACAAACCCGCCCGCTTTACCGACAAACTCGTTCCCAAACTCGGCTTTGCCATACCGCCCGCCGTCGTCGTCAGCGGCGACACCTGCGGCGAACCCAAACCCAGCGTCAAACCCATGCTGTATGCGTGCGGACAAATCCACGCCGAACCGCAACACACTGTCTACGTCGGCGATGCCGAACGCGATATGCAGGCGGGACGCAACGCCGGCATGAAAACCGTCCTCGCCGAATGGGGATATATCGCTCCCGATGACGATACCGGCTCATGGCAGGCAGACATCCGCATCCGCACGCCGATCGAACTAATCGGCTGCCTTACCCAAAAACAGGTATAAAAATGCCGTCTGAAAACCTTTCAGACGGCATTTCCCGCATTCCGACACCTTATTAGCCGGCTAAAAGAATCTGCCGGAAATCATCGAATCTTATTGTGCCCGCTTTCAATCTTCTTTATATGGCTGCTTAGATTTTTGGCAGCCCTGAAATCCGACGGGCTGCACGGTACGGGCAAGACATCGGATGTCGGCAGGTAAATCAGCTTGATATGCCGTCTGCCCCGACTGTGAAAACGCCAATCGGGATTGGACTTGAGCAGGCCGGTTATCAGCCTTTGGACATCTTTGTTTGACGAATATTTAATGGCGCAACTCCTGTGCAAGATGCCGATGAACGAAGTTTTGCCTGAATTTTAGGCAAAAAACATCAAAACCTGCGCTTCAACCTGCACGCTTGGAGGATGTGTACCGCAAGCTCCTCCACCGATTTATCGGTCGTATTCGCAAACGGAATCCCGTGCCGTCTGAACATATTCTGCGCGTCCGCCACCTCGCTGCGGCAGGTATCGATGTGCGCATAAGCCGAATTCGGGCGGCGTTCCTGACGGATTGCCTGCAAACGCTCCGGCTGGATGGTAAGTCCGAACAGCTTGTCTTTGTACGGTTTGACCATACGCGGCAGATCGACGGATTCCAAATCGTCGGGAATCAGCGGATAGTTGGCGGCACGGATGCCGTATTGCAGGGCGAGGTAAAGGCAGGTCGGCGTTTTGCCCGAACGCGATACGCCCATCAGAATCACATCCGCCTCCTGAAGGTTTTTATCGCTGACACCGTCATCGTGGTTCAAAGAAAAATTGACCGCCTCCATACGCGCATCGTAACGTTGGGTATTACCGATACTGTGGTGTCCTTGCGTAGCGGCAACCGCCTCGGTGTTGAGTTCCTTTTCCAAAAGCCCGAGGAAGGTTTCAAAAAAATTGATGTGGAAAGCGTCTGCCTGCTTGATAATTTCACGGATTTCATCATTGACCACGCTGACAAACGCAATCGGACGCTGCCCGCTTTCCTGCCGGCTGCTATTGACCTTCTCCACCACCGCGCGCGCCTTGTCCGGCGTATCGACAAACGGGTGCGTATGGCGTTTGAACGCCACATTGCCAAACTGGTTCAACAAAGCCTCGCCGATATTTTCGGCCGTCAGGCCGGTGCGGTCGGAAATATAAAACACTTGGCGCGGACTGCCCATCGCCCCTCCTTGAATACAGGATAAAAATATCATCATAACAGCAGCGGCAGACAAGGGGGAAGCACCCCGCCGCCCCTACCTCGGATTACACCCCAAAAAACAAATCATATTTTAAAACAAATTATCGAAAAACTATATTTCTTTAAAATAAAATTCCAAAAAAAGAAACCGGAAAAATACGGCACAAAACATTAACCTATTCAAAACCATCTGTTTTACAAAGGAAATACCTGAGAAAAAACAATATACCGCCTATCGATTTCAAACCGCTACACAACCCGAACCCGCCATTTTTCAGACGGCGCCGCGATTGTCCGGACAGATAAAAATGTGACAGCGGCGGAACGAATCGCTTAAAATAAGGGTGCGGATTTGTTTCTTTTTTAACATATTTTAGATTGGACACACAAATGGCCGACAACTACGTAATCTGGTTTGAAAACCTGCGTATGACAGATGTTGAACGCGTGGGCGGTAAAAACGCCTCGCTGGGCGAAATGATCAGTCAGCTGACCGAAAAAGGCGTGCGCGTCCCCGGCGGTTTTGCCACCACGGCCGAAGCCTACCGCGCATTCTTGGCACACAACGGCTTGAGCGAACGCATTTCCGAAGCCTTATCAAAATTAGATGTCGAAGACGTTGCCGAATTGGCGCGTGTCGGCAAAGAAATCCGCCAATGGATTTTGGACACCCCCTTCCCCGAACAATTAGATGCCGAAATCGAAACGGCTTGGAACAAAATGGTTGCCGATGCCGGCGGCGCGGATATTTCCGTTGCCGTACGCTCTTCCGCAACCGCCGAAGACCTGCCGGACGCATCATTTGCCGGCCAACAAGAAACTTTCTTGAACATCAACGGATTGGAAAACGTTAAAGAAGCGATGCGCCATGTATTCGCCTCCCTGTACAACGACCGCGCCATTTCTTACCGCGTCCACAAAGGCTTCGAACACGACATCGTCGCCCTTTCCGCCGGCGTGCAGCGTATGGTGCGTTCCGACAGCGGCGCGTCCGGCGTGATGTTCACCCTCGATACCGAATCCGGTTACGACCAAGTCGTCTTTGTCACTTCATCCTACGGTTTGGGTGAAAATGTCGTACAAGGCGCGGTCAACCCCGACGAATTCTATGTATTCAAACCCACACTGAAAGCAGGCAAACCCGCCATCCTGCGCAAAACCATGGGTTCGAAACACATCAAAATGATTTTTACCGACAAAGCGGAAGCCGGTAAATCCGTAACCAACGTCGATGTCCCCGAGGAAGACCGCAACCGCTTCTCTATTTCCGACGAAGAAATTACCGAGTTGGCACATTACGCGCTGACCATCGAAAAACACTACGGCCGCCCGATGGACATCGAATGGGGTCGCGACGGCTTGGACGGCAAACTCTACATCCTGCAAGCCCGTCCCGAAACCGTGAAATCCCAAGAAGAAGGCAGCCGCAACCTGCGCCGCTTTTCTATCAACGGTGAAAAAACCGTCTTGTGCGAAGGCCGCGCCATCGGTCAGAAAGTCGGACAGGGCAAAGTGCGCCTGATTAAAGATGCTTCCGAGATGGATTCCGTCGAAGCCGGCGACGTACTGGTTACCGATATGACCGATCCGGATTGGGAACCGGTGATGAAACGCGCTTCCGCCATCGTAACCAATCGCGGCGGACGTACCTGCCACGCAGCGATTATCGCGCGTGAATTGGGTATTCCTGCCGTCGTCGGCTGCGGCGATGCGACCGAATTGCTGAAAAACGGTCAGGAAGTTACCGTATCCTGTGCCGAAGGCGATACCGGCTTCATCTACTCCGGTCTGTTGGACGTACAGATTACCGATGTCGCCTTGGACAATATGCCCAAAGCACCTGTCAAAGTGATGATGAACGTCGGCAATCCCGAACTCGCATTCAGCTTTGCCAATCTGCCGAGCGAAGGCATCGGCTTGGCACGTATGGAATTCATCATCAACCGCCAAATCGGTATCCACCCCAAAGCCTTGTTGGAATTTGACAAACAAGATGATGAGTTGAAAGCGGAAATTACCCGCCGCATCGCCGGTTACGCGTCCCCTGTCGACTTCTACGTCGATAAAATCGCAGAAGGCGTGGCAACTTTGGCCGCATCGGTTTATCCGCGTAAAACCATCGTCCGTATGTCCGACTTCAAATCCAACGAGTATGCCAACTTGGTGGGAGGCAGCATCTACGAACCGCACGAAGAAAACCCTATGTTGGGCTTCCGCGGCGCGGCGCGTTATGTCGCCGAAAGTTTCAAAGACTGCTTCGCCCTCGAATGCAAAGCCTTGAAACGCGTCCGTGACGAAATGGGTCTGACCAACGTCGAAATCATGATTCCGTTCGTCCGCACTTTGGGTGAAGCGGAAGCCGTTGTTAAAGCCCTGAAAGAAAACGGTTTGGAACGCGGCAAAAACGGCTTGCGCCTGATTATGATGTGCGAACTGCCGAGCAACGCCGTATTGGCGGAACAATTCCTGCAATACTTCGACGGCTTCTCCATCGGCTCTAACGACATGACCCAGCTGACCCTCGGTCTCGACCGCGACAGCGGCTTGGTGTCCGAATCGTTTGACGAACGCAACCCTGCCGTCAAAGTGATGCTGCATTTGGCAATTTCCGCCTGCCGCAAGCAAAACAAATATGTCGGCATCTGCGGTCAAGGCCCGTCCGACCATCCGGACTTCGCCAAATGGCTAGTAGAAGAAGGTATCGAGAGCGTCTCCCTGAATCCGGATACCGTCATCGAAACCTGGCTGTATTTGGCTGATGAATTGAACAAATAATCAATGCCCATACCCCCAAGCCTGAAAAGCTCGGGGGTATTTTTCCAAACGACTTTACTCAAGCGATATATCCTGCCGATAAAGGCTAACCCCGCCTGAGATAATATTTGACACCTGCACGCCGACTGCCTACAATTCCCCCTTCTCCGAGCAACCGGCAACGGTCGGCTTCTTCTTTCAGACGGCATCCGCCCGTCTTTTCCTCTTCTATATATCATTGATTATGCACGTCTCAGAATTACAAACCCTGCACATTTCCAAACTTTTAGAGTTGGCGGAAGAACACTCTATCGAAAATGCCAACCGTTTCCGCAAGCAGGACCTGGTTTTTGCCATCGTCCGCCAAATGATGAAAAAAGGCGAGAGTTTTACCTGCTCCGGCACACTCGAAATCCTGCCCGACGGTTTCGGCTTCCTCCGCAGCGCGGATACCTCCTATCTCGCGGGTCCCGACGACATATATGTCTCGCCCACCCAAATCCGACGCTTCAACCTGCATACGGGCGACACCATCGAAGGCAGCGTGCGCGTCCCCAAAGACAACGAACGCTATTTCGCCCTGGTCAGACTGGATTCCATCAACGGCGACCACCCGGAAGTATGCCGCCATAAAATCCTGTTTGAAAACCTGACCCCGCTGTTTCCGACCAAACAGTTAAAGCTGGAACGCGACTTAAAGTCCGAAGAAAACCTGACCGGACGCGCCATCGACCTGATTTCCCCCATCGGCAAAGGTCAACGCGCCCTCTTGGTTGCCCCGCCCAAAAGCGGTAAAACCGTGATGCTGCAAAACATTGCCCACGCCGTTACCGCAAACTATCCCGAAGTCGAGCTCATCGTCCTCCTGATTGACGAACGGCCCGAAGAAGTTACCGAAATGAGCCGCTCCGTCCGTGGCGAAGTCGTCTCCTCCACCTTTGACGAGCCGGCCCAACGCCACGTTCAAGTTGCCGAAATGGTGCTTGAAAAAGCCAAGCGTATGGTAGAACACAAAAAAGACGTGGTCATCCTGCTTGATTCGATTACCCGCCTTGCCCGTGCCTACAACACCGTCGTGCCTACCTCGGGCAAAATCCTGACCGGCGGTGTCGATGCCAACGCACTGCACCGTCCCAAACGTTTCTTCGGTGCGGCGCGCAACGTGGAAGAAGGCGGTTCGCTGACCATTATCGCCACCGCATTGGTTGAAACCGGCAGCCGTATGGACGATGTGATTTACGAAGAATTCAAAGGCACCGGCAATATGGAATTGCACCTTGACCGCCGTATGGCGGAAAAACGCCTCTTCCCCGCCATCAACATCAACAAATCCGGCACGCGCCGCGAAGAACTGCTTGTCCCAAACGACCAGTTACAACGTATGTGGCTCTTACGCAAATTCCTGCACCCGATGGACGAAATCGAGGCAGCCGAATTTTTAATCGGAAAAATCAAAGCCTCTAAAAACAATGATGATTTCTTTGAACTGATGCGCGGAAAATAAACACACCGTACAGCATTCAAAAAATGCCGTCTGAAACTTGGAAAGCAGGCTTCAGACGGCATTTTTATGCATTTGCCGTTCCCTAATACTCAACGGCTGTCTTTCCACTGATAATATTTCGAGCCGAGGAAAGAACCGAGTTTGCGCAAAAACGGTTGCAGGATAATATTCGGCTGGCGCAACCGCTCAAACGGCTTCAGACGGCATTCGTCCCCTAAAATTGCTTCGGCAACCGCCAGACCTGCAATGCCTGTTATCGCCATCCCGTGTCCGGAATAACCTTGCGTATAAAAAACATTCGGGGCTAAACGTCCGAAATGCGGGACAAGGTTGGCGGTAATGTCGCACTCCCCGCCCCACGAATATTCGATTTTGACATCGGCAAGCTGCGGAAAAACTTTAAGCATATCTTGGCGGACAAGCTCGGTCATACGCTCAGGATTGTCGATAAACTCGTTATCCTTACCGCCGAAAAGCAGTCTGCCGTCCGCGCTGAGGCGGTAATAATCCAAAATATGGCGGTTGTCGCATACTGCCATATTGTTCCGGATAAGCCCTTTTGCACGCGCCCCCAAGGGTTCGGTGGCAATAATAAAGGTGCTGACGGCAATCGCCTTGCGCTCCAAAGGCTTGAATATCGGATTCAAACCGGCATAAGTATTGACGGCATAGACCACATTTTCGCATTCGACGCTGCCCTCGGGCGTGTAAACCAGCCAACCGTTTTGACGAGGTTCGATGCGTATCATAGGGGATTGCTCAAAAATCTGCGCGCCGGCTTCGGCAGCGGCGCGGGCAACACCCAACGTGTAATTGAGCGGATGAAGATGCCCGGATAAGGGATCGAACTGTGCGCCCCGGTACATATCGCTGTCGAGTTGCTGCTTCAGTTCAGCGTTATCCCAAAGTTGATAATGAGTTGCACCGTAATATTTTTGGGCGTGCTCATGCCATTGTTGCAATTCTTCCCAATGTTGCGGACGGACGGCAACCGTGGCATAACCGCGCTGCCAATCGCAGTCAATCGCGTATTTGCGGACGCGCCCGTCCACAAGCTCGACCGCCTGCAAAGACTGCTGCCAAAACCATTGCGCCTGCTCCAAACCGACCTGTTTTTCAATTTCCTCCATACCGCAGGCGTAATCGCTGATAACCTGACCGCCGCTCCGTCCCGATGCGCCGAAACCGATACGTGCGGCTTCCAACACAACCGTTTCATGTCCCTGCTCCGCCAAGGGCAGTGCAGTACACAAACCACTCAAACCGCCGCCGATAATGCAGGTTTCGGCTTTCAGACGGCATTGGAGTTTCGGATAAACAGTATGGGGATTAACCGAACTGAAATAATAAGAAGGCAGATATTCTTGAAAATCAGGACGAGTCATTGTGTTTGCTTTATCAGGTATATTTTCTGACGGAATGATACGGGCTGTCGGACCATATCGTCCGAACAGAAAATCGGTTGAAGAAAACAGGCTGACCCGGTCATGCGGTCAGCCTGCCTTATTAATTAATTGGCTTTCTCGGCAGCCAGTTTTTCCTGGCGGTAAGCTTCCGCCGCCTCACGCTCGCGCCTGGTTGCCTGCCTCATCATCCAATAGTTGACGACAATCACCAGCGTTCCGATGATGCCGATCAGGATGGTTGCCAAAACGTTCATCTGCGGATCGAGACCCAACTTGATTTTGGAGAAAATCACCTGCGGCAATGTGGATGAACCGGGGCCGGACAGGAAAGAGGTAATCACCAAGTCGTCCAGCGACAGGGTAATGCCAAGCAAGAAGCCGGAGGCAATCGCGGGCGCAATCAGCGGCAGGGTAATCACGAAAAAGATTTTCAGCGGACGAGCACCCAAATCCATTGCAGCTTCTTCGAGCGACTGGTCAAGCTCGACCAGCCGCGAACGGATGACAACGGTAATGTACGCCATGCACAGCGTCGTATGTCCTAAGAAAATAGTGAAAAAGCCGCGATCGAAGTAGAGATGTTGCAACCATTCGCTGCCCTGCAAAAATATCTGTACCTGAATAATCAGCAGCAGCATGGACAGACCGGTAATCACGTCGGGCATCACCATAGGCGCGGAAATCATGCCGGCGAACAAGGTACTGCCGCGGAAACGTTTGATCCGCGCCATCGCATAGCCCGCCAGCGTGCCCAAAACGACGGCGGCAAGCGAAGACACAACAGCAATCCGCAGCGACAGCCAAGCAGCTTCCAAAATAGTGTCGTTTTCCATCAGTGCGGCATACCATTTGGTTGAAAAGCCGCCCCAAACGGTAACCAGTTTGGATTCGTTGAACGAATAGATGACCAAAACAACCAGCGGGATATACAGAAACGCCAGCGATAGTGCCAACATCAGTTTCAAGAACCAAGATAATTTGGATTTCTGCATTATTTGGCTCCTTCTTCCAATTCGCGGTTTTCATAATGCTGGAACAGCGCAATCGGCACGACCAGCAGCGCGACCATCACGACGGCGACGGCGGAAGCCAACGGCCAGTTGTTTTGATCGAAGAACGCCTGCCACAAGACTTTACCGATCATCAGGTTTTCCGAACCGCCGACCAGCTCGGGAATGACAAACTCACCGACAGCGGGAACGAAAACCAGCATCGAACCTGCAATAATGCCGGTTTTCGATAATGGCAAGGTAATGGTGAAAAACGATTTGACCGGCCCTGCACCTAAGTCAGATGCGGCTTCAAGCAGGCGGCTGTCCAGTTTCACCAGTTGCGTGTATAGCGGCAGGATCATAAACGGCAGATAGGCATAAACCATCACCAAGTTCAATGAGAACGCATTGTAGAACAAATCCAAAGGCTCGCTGATAATACCCATTTTAATCAACATATTGTTGACGATGCCGTTGTGTCCGAGCAAACCCATCCACGCATAAACGCGCAACAGGAAAGATGTCCAAAACGGCAGCATGATGGCAAGCAGCAAACCGTTGCGGACGGACGGGTCGGCACGGGAAATCGCATATGCTGTCGGATAACCGACCAACAGACAAATTACCGTCGTAGTCAGTGCAGTTTTTATTGAAGACCAATAAGTCATCAGATAGATATTGCTGTTTTCACTGTCGCCGAACGGATTGAGCGTACTCCAAAAATTTTGGAAAATGTCGGCATAGTTTTGATAACTGATGGCGATATTCAGACGACCCAAATCCTCATCTATCGTCGTTAAAGGAGTAAACGGCGGGATGGCGATTTCTTGTTCGGCAAAGCTGATTTTCAGCACGATGGCAAACGGAATCAGAAACAAGACCAAAAGCCAAATATACGGCACGGCAATTACCGCACGCTGCCCCGGACGGCGGAACAGTTTGTTTTTCAGTTTTTTAAGGTTCATCTCATTCCCCTTAAATCAACGGAACAACGGAGTCGGTTGGTTTTCCGGCCAGCTGACATAGACGGTTTCGTCCCAAGTCGGCGGCGTGATGTTGCGTACATACCAGTAGGGCGCGGGAACTTGGCTTTTAATGACGCAGCCGTTGCCGAGTTTGATATGGTAAATGGCAAAGCTGCCCAGATAGGCGATTTCCTTGACCGTGCCTTTCGCCCAGTTGTAATCGCCCAAATGTTCGGGTTTTTCCTTATACAAATCGATGTCTTCCGGACGGATGCTGACCCACAGGTCCTGTTCGCTCGGTCCACCCAAACCGTGGTCGATGCGGACGTGGTTTTCCAAACCTTCGCATTCGATAACGGCATAATCCGCATGATCTTCAATCACGACACCGTTAAAAATATTGGTTTCGCCGATAAACTCGGCAGTGAAGCGGCTGTTGGGATAGTCGTACACATCGCTGGGTGTACCGACTTGTTGCAACTGACCGTCAGACATGATGGCAATACGGGTCGCCATCGTCATGGCCTCCTCTTGGTCGTGCGTAACCATAATGCAGGTTACGCCGACTTGTTCCAACGTATTGACCAATTCAAGCTGGGTTTGCTGGCGCAATTTTTTGTCCAACGCGCCGAGAGGCTCGTCAAGCAGCAGAATTTTCGGACGTTTTGCCAGACTGCGTGCCAAGGCGATGCGTTGTTGCTGACCGCCGGATAATTGATGCGGTTTGCGCTTGGCATACTTGGTCATCTGAACCAGACGCAGCATTTCTTCCACGCGCGCGGCGATTTCGCCTTTAGGCATTTTGTCCTGTTTCAGACCGAAGGCAATGTTTTGTTCTACAGTCATATGCGGAAAAAGCGCGTAACTTTGGAACATCATATTGATGGGACGGTCATAGGGTGCAAGTTTGGTAATATCCTGACCGTCAAGGATAATTTTCCCCTGATTGGGGCTTTCCATACCCGCCAGCATACGCAGCAGCGTGGATTTGCCGCTGCCCGAGCTGCCCAAAAGGGCAAAGATTTCATGTTGATAAATGTCCAAGTCGATGTTATCGACAGCGTAATTGTCACCAAACTTTTTTACCAAGCCTTGGATTTTGAGATAAGGTTTGGTTGCAGACGCAGTGGTTGCGGTCATAATGGCAATACTCCAATAAAAAAACGAGTACCGGCAAAACGGATTTTCGAAAGGGTGATAAAAAGCTGTTTGATTGCTGGCGGGAGTTAAAACGTTTGATGCCGTCTGAAACTCTTGTAAAGCGCACGGGCAGCATGAAATGGAACAGGATTCCAAAGAACTTTGTATTATATTAGTTTATGCGGTTTTCGGGCAATAAATATGGGTTTGAGCTTGTCGGAAAGCAACAGAAAAGAAAACACCGCCCATTTTTTTGGGCGGTGTCGGAAAGCGCAATTATTTACGCAGACCCAAGCGGGTAATCAACGCGCGATAAGTATCGGGTTGGGTACGGCGCAAATATGCCAACAAACGGCGGCGTTGGCTGACCATTTTCAACAGACCGCGACGGCTGTGATGGTCTTTGGGGTTGGCTTTGAAGTGGGGGGTCAGGTCGTTGATGCGGAAAGTCAACAGAGCGACTTGTACTTCGGAAGAACCGGTGTCGCCTTCTTTACGTTGGAAATCTTTAACGATTTGCGCTTTTTGTTCTACGGTCAATGCCATAATGAAAACTCCAAAAATATAAGAATCCCAATCGGGATTCAGACAAGTTTGCCAAGCCTGAAGACAACGGCAAACTCCCTATGCCCAAGACAGGCAACGTGGCATTATGCCACAATTCCAGCCTTCCTGCACAATATTTAAAACCGTGAAAACAACCGTTAAAAATGCCGTCTGAAGCATTGCCTGCCTGAAACGGCGGCACTTCAGACGGCATATGTGCTTCAGACCACGATTTCTTCTTTCTTCTTCGGTTCTTTACCGATGTTTTCACGGCTCAAACCAAACATCAGCAAGAGCGGGCTGGCAACCAATACGGAAGAATAAATGCCGAACACGATGCCGATGGTCAACGCCATAGAGAAGCCGTGCAAGGCCGCGCCGCCGAACACCAGCATGGAAACAACCATCGCCTCGGTCGAACCGTGGGTAATGATGGTACGGCTCATGGTTGCAGTAATCGCGTTGTCGATGACTTCTGGCACGGTATGCCCGCGCATATGCGGCTTGCGGAAGTTTTCACGGATACGGTCGAACACCACCACAGATTCGTTCACGGAATAACCCAAAACGGCCAAAACACCTGCTAAAACGGTCAGCGAAAACTCCCATTGGAAGCAGGCGAAACAGCCGAGAATAATCACGATATCGTGCATATTCGCAATAATCGCGGACACTGCAAAACGCCACTCAAACCGCATAGACAGGTAAACGATGATGCCCGCCACCACAAAGCCCAATGCCATCAAACCGTTGCTGACCAATTCTTCACCAACCTGAGGGCCGATAAATTCGACTTGGCGCAAGGCAACATCAGGATTGTCTTTTTTCAGCAAATCCATCACACGGTTGGACAACTGGGCGGAAGTTACGCCTTCTTTGTTCGGCAGGCGGATCATAATGTGTTTGTTCGTACCCAATGCCTGAACCTGTATATCGCCCATTTTCAGCGTATCGAGGCGGTCGCGCATCTTATTGACATCCGCACCCTGCCGGTATTGGACTTCCATCACCGTACCGCCGGTAAATTCGACGGAGAAATTCAAGCCTTTGGTCACCAAAAAGAACACGGCGGCGATAAACGTAACCAACGAAATAAAAGTCGTCAGTTTGCCGTAGCTCATAAACGGAATATCGCGTTTGATTTTAAATAATTCCATGTTTTACTCCTTGCCTGCTGCCATTCCGGCTTTCGGCTTCCATACCGAACCGATGGAAATATTTTGCAATTTGCGGCGGCGGCCGTACCACAGGTTGACCAAAGCGCGGAACACGACCACGGACGAATACATCGAAGTCAGAATGCCGATACAGTGTACGACCGCAAAACCGCGCACCGGACCGGAACCGAATACCAACAATGCGATACCGGCAATCAGTGAGGTCAGGTTGGAGTCGACGATGGTTGCCCAAGCGTGTTGGAAACCGAGGTTGATGGCCTGCTGCGGCGGCACGCCGGCACGCAGTTCCTCGCGGATACGTTCGTTAATCAATACGTTGGAGTCGATCGCCATACCCAAGGTCAAAGCCAGCGCGGCAATGCCCGGCAGGGTCAGCGTTGCCTGCAATGCCGACAAAATACCTATCAAGAACAAGATATTGGTACTCAAAGCAATGGTAGAGAAGAAACCCATCAGGCGGTAGTAAACCACCATAAACACGGCAACGGCGGCGAAGCCCCACAAGGTAGAGTGGAAACCTTTTTCAATGTTTTCCTTACCCAAAGACGGGCCGATGGTGCGTTCTTCGACAATCTGCATCGGCGCGGCAAGAGAACCGGCACGCAACAGCAAAGACGTATCGTTGGCTTCGGCCGTCGTCATGCTTCCGGAAATTTCCACGCGTCCGCCGGTAATGGCAGTACGGATAACCGGCGCGGTTACAACTTCGGATTTTCCTTGGTCAATCAAAACCATCGCCATGCGTTTGCCGACATTTGCGGCAGTCAGTTCGCCGAAAATGCTGCCGCCCGCGCTGTCCAGGTTCAAGCTCACGGCAGGCGCGCCCATTTGGTCGAAGCTGGGTTGCGCGTCGTTGATATTGTCGCCGGTCAGCTCGACCTGCTTGCTGATCAGCAGGGTCTCCGGATGCTCCCCGCCGCTTGAAAGCAGCTCATAACCGCTCGGCACGTTGCCTTCCAATGCCTCGCGCAACTTGGCGGGATCGTCCTCCACCATACGCACTTCCAAAGTCGCGGTACGTCCGATAATGTCTTTCGCTTTTGCGGTGTCTTGCACGCCGGGAAGCTGAACGACGATGCGGTCCGGTCCGGATTGCTGGATAACCGGTTCGGCCACGCCCAACTCGTTCACACGGTTGTGCAAAGTGTTGATGTTTTGTTTGACCGCATCCGAACGTACTTTGCCGACCGCTTCCTCAGACAAAGCCAGCACGATATTGTTGCCGTCCGCATTCAACTCCGCCTCGGGAAACAGCCTGCGTAGCAGGGGCATCGCCTTTTGCACATCACCGGCATCCTGCAGAGGGACGGTCAGGCTGTTTTCAGCCTGACGCACCGTGCCGCTGCGGATTTTTTCGCGGCGCAATTCGCGGCGGATGTCGCCGGCGTAACGCTCGAACGTTTTCTGCATCGCGGCCTGCATATCCACCTGCATGGTGAAATGCACGCCGCCGCGCAAGTCCAGACCCAAAAACATCGGATTGGCTTTGATTTTCGCCATCCATTCTGGGCTGTCCGCCAAAAGGTTGAGCGCGGTAATATAACCCTCGCCCAAAGTATTTTCGATAACGTCGCGCGCTTTAAGCTGCGTTTCGGTGTCTTTAAAACGCACTTTCAGCGAGTTATCGACAACGAACATCCCGTCGGTCTGAATACCCGCGTTTTTCAGCGCGGCATCTACTTTAGACTGGGTTTGGTCATTGATAACAATAGCTTGTCGGTTGGTCGATACCTGCACGGCGGGCGTTTCGCCGAAAAGGTTGGGCAGCGAATAAACGGCCGCAACGGCAACCGTCAGCGCAATCAGCAGGTATTTCCATAAAGGATAGCGGTTCATAAATAAACCTTTGCTTTGTTTGTAAAGGCAAACAGCCGCACTCGGAAAATGAGGCGGCTTTTCTCGGAAAACGGATTACTCGGCTTTTGCGGCAACCGCGTTGCGCTCGACTTCCACTTCGATTTTCGCGCCTTGTCCGATGTCGACAGTATAGAATTGCTCGCCGACTTTGGTTACACGTCCTTTAAAACCTGCCGCCAAAACGACTTTGTCGCCGACCTTCAAAGCGGCCAGCATCGCCTGGTGCGCTTTAAATTTCTTCTGCTGGGGGCGCATAATCAAGAAATAGAACACCACCATAATCAGCACCAAGGGGGCAAATTGTGCAACAGCCTGATTCATAAATTTATCCGTTCTTTCTAATAGGGTTGAAAATTAAACGGGGTATATAATAGCATAAGACCGTAAACAATATATCGGGTTTGCCGCCGGCATCCGCCCATATGCCGCCCTCCGGCCCGACTGCGAAACTATGCCGCCTATCCGCCTGATTCTGAAATTCTATTCCCTGTTGCGCCTTTTTTCGGGCAAAAACGCCCGCACCGTATGGATTTCCCATCCCGCCTGCACCGGACACGAACCCGGAGCGAACCATCCCGATTCCCCGGAACGCATCGGCAGCATCGAACAGGCCCTGCGCCGTTCGGGCGTTTGGCGGCGGCTCCAGACACTGGACGCGGAAGAAATCAGCGATGCGCGCCTCGCGCTTGCCCATACGAGCAAATATTTAAACCGGTTAGAGTCCTGCCTGCCCGAAGACGGCAAGATCTGCCGCTTGGACGACGACACCGTTATCAGCAAAAACTCCCTGTCTGCCGCCCGTTTTTCCGCAGGTTCGGTCGTTCAGGCGGTCGATATGGTTATGAAACGCAAAGCGTGGCACGCTTTTTGCGCCGCACGCCCGCCGGGGCATCACGCGAAAAGCGGCAAGGCAGGCGGGTTCTGCCTCTTGAACAACGTTGCCGCCGGCGCGATGTACGCCCTTGCCGAATACCGGCTGAACCGCATCGCCGTCATCGATTTTGATGTCCATTATGGCGACGGTACGGCGGAAATACTCAAAAACAATCCGAACATCCTGTTTTTCAATCTGTTTGAAACCGACCTTTTCCCCTTCCCCGAAAACAACGATATGCCCGACGGCGGCAATATGGTACACCTGCCCTTGCCGCCGGGTACGGGGAGCGGGGCGTTCCGGGAGGCCGTCCGCAGGCAGTGGCTGCCTAGGCTTGCCGCCTTCAAACCCGAACTGGTGCTGCTGTCGGCAGGGTTTGACGCGCACCGTTCGGACGAATCCGGCAGGCTCAACCTGCACGAGGCGGATTTCGGCTGGCTGACACACAAAATCATTCAGACGGCATCTGGCTGCCCAGGTAAGGTCGTATCCGTGTTGGAAGGCGGTTATACCCTTGAATCCTTATCAAAATCCGCCGCCGAACACATCCGCGTGCTGGCAGGATTGGGAAAATCCGAAACGGCCGCCGCCTATCAGGCGGAATTGGACCGCAACAGGGAACACGTCCCTCCCGAATCGAACCCGGCATAAGCACGCCGGACCGGCCGTTTTAAAACAAGGGCTATGGCGGCATAGGTATTATTTAAATCCGAATTACATAGAAACTATATCAGTGATGCAGAACTAGGTAAGAGAAGTATATCTTTAAGAAATATAGAGATTTTATCTATCTCGTCGAATGTAGAAATTACCGATTTATTTAAATTTGAGGAATTAGAATGACTTTTGACCAAGCTCTTGAACAACTAGAAAAAATGCTCAAAGAAAGAACCAATGACAATTCTTACTCATGGGGAAGGAAACAAGGAAATTTATTTGATAAAAAAACTGATTTTATCTATGAAATGAGAAGTTACTCAACTCTTTTAGAAAGGTGTAAATCTGAAAATCTAGATCAGCCATTAACTGAATATGCTAAAAACAGATGGCTTAATTTTAAATCTGCAAATGCCATCGAAGCAATGTTTTCACAACATAGGTTTGTAAAAAAAGAAGATAATAAATATCATCAATACATTGATTTTTATATTAATGGTATTAATTTTGATCACAAAACATCACAGTTTCCAAAAGGTTTTGGTCATGATCTTAAATATGCCAAAGAACACAAAAAAGAAATTATAGAATGGTTATACAGAAATCAAAGTAAAGAAAGAAGAATGCACTTTGAAAACCGCCTTTTCGTAATTTTGTACGACACAGAAAATAGCCGGCACTGGAAACTAAAAAGTAATCTGAAAGAAATTTACATAAAGATTACCAATTATCTTGATGATTTTAATAAAAATAACCTAATTACTTTAGATCAAGGCTTATTAAGAGATGGAGTACCTAACAATAAAATTATTTATAGTGATGTAATTTGGTACATTTCCCCATAAAGCAGACAACAATATGTTTTTCTAAATTTGACCTGAAGCAAAACAAGGAACATTTACCTGCTCGAAATAGGTTTTTTGTAGCAAAATAACACTCGGACAAATTGAATCCGGCCCTTACCTGCCGCCGTTTCCATCCCAACCGCCGCCGGACATCTTCAGACGGCATTCCTACTTGAAAACAAGGAGCGTTACAATGAAAGCAGCACGTTTTTACGACAAAGGCGATATCCGCATCGAAGACATCCCCGAACCGGCCGTCGCCCCGGGCACCGTCGGCATCAATGTTGCGTGGTGCGGCATCTGCGGCACCGACCTGCACGAATTTATGGAAGGTCCGATTTTCATCCCGCCCTGCGGTCATCCGCATCCGATTTCCGGCGAGTCCGCACCCGTCACGATGGGACACGAGTTCTCCGGCGTGGTTTATGCCGTCGGCGAAGGTGTGGACGACATCAAGGTCGGCCAACACGTCGTGGTCGAGCCTTACATCGTACACGACGACGTACCGACCGGTCCGGGCAGCAACTACCACCTGTCCAAAGATATGAACTTTATCGGCTTGGGCGGCTGCGGCGGCGGTCTGTCCGAAAAAATCGCCGTCAAACGCCGTTGGGTGCATCCGATTTCCGACAAAATCCCGTTGGATCAAGCCGCTTTGATCGAGCCTCTGTCCGTCGGACACCACGCTTATGTACGCAGCGGCGCGAAAGAAGGCGATGTCGCATTGGTCGGCGGCGCAGGCCCGATCGGTTTGCTGCTTGCCGCCGTATTGAAAGCCAAAGGCATCAAAGTCATCATCACCGAATTGAGCAAAGCGCGCAAAGACAAAGCCCGCGAATCCGGCGTTGCCGACTACATCCTTGATCCGTCCGAAGTCGATGTTGTTGCAGAAGTGAAAAAACTGACCGGCGGCGAAGGCGTGGATGTGGCATTTGAGTGCACCAGCGTCAACAAAGTCATGGATACCTTGGTAGAGGCCTGCAAACCTGCCGCCAATTTGGTCATCGTATCCATTTGGAGCCACCCCGCCACCATCAACGTCCACAGCGTCGTGATGAAAGAGTTGGACGTGCGCGGCACCATCGCCTACTGCAACGACCACGCCGAAACCATCAAACTGGTGGAAGAAGGCAAAATCAACCTCGAACCTTTCATCACCCAACGCATCAAGTTGGACGAATTGATTTCCGAAGGCTTCGAGCGTCTGATTCACAACAACGAATCCGCCGTTAAAATTATTGTGAATCCAAACCTGTAAGCAAATTACATTTTCAACAGCACAAATGCCGTCTGAAACGCTCAGACGGCATTTTTCCTACGAAACGCAACAGGCGTATTGCCCGAGAGCAGCCGTTTAGCCTATCATTCCGGGCAAACAGAAACAAACAGAAGGAAAATCATGGGAGATTCCGTACTATCCGCCATCCGGCAAACCATCGACCGGCGCAAATCCGCCGACCCGTCCGAATCCTACGTCGCACAACTCCTACACAAGGGCGAGGACAAGATTCTGAAAAAAGTCATTGAAGAAGCGGGCGAAGTATTAATGGCATCCAAAGACAAAGACCCATCCCACCTGATTTACGAAGTCGCCGACCTTTGGTTTCACACGATGATCCTGCTGGCGCACCACAACCTGAAGGCGGAAGACGTATTGGACGAACTTGCACGCCGTCAGGGGTTGTCGGGATTGGTTGAAAAAGCCGCCCGCACAGAATCCTGAATTTATATTACAATCTCATCCTTTCCACGTTTAATCCGTCTGGGTGCTTCTTCAGACGGCAACGGAGCCGTTATGGACAACTGTATTTTTTGCAAAATCGCCGCCAAAGAGATTCCAGCGCAAACCGTCTATGAAGACGGCGAAATGGTTTGCTTCAAAGACATCAACCCCGCCGCGCCGATCCACCTGCTGCTGATTCCGAAAATCCATTTCGACTCGCTGGCGCACGCCGCGCCCGAACATCAGATGCTGTTGGGCAAAATGATGTTGAAAGTTCCCGAAATCGCCAAAGCAGCAGGTTTGACCGGCGGCTTCAAAACCCTGATTAATACCGGCAAAGGCGGCGGACAAGAGGTCTTCCACCTGCATATCCATATTATGGGCACGCCGGCATAAACCATTATTCCAACCGCTACTTCCAACCGTATCACTATATAAAGGACTCGTTATGGGCATCTCTTCTATGTCGCACTGGATTATCGTACTGATTATCGTCGTTTTGATATTCGGCACAAAAAAACTGCGCAACGTCGGCAAAGACCTCGGCGGTGCGGTACACGATTTCAAACAAGGCCTGAACGAAGGCACAGACGGCAAAGATGCCGGAAAAGACGGCGTAATCGAACACAAAAAAGACGAAGACAAAGCATAACTTATGTTTGATTTCGGTTTGGGCGAGCTGATTCTGGCCGGCATCGTCGCCCTGATTGTCCTAGGCCCCCAACGCCTGCCCGAAGCCGCCCGCACCGCCGGACGGCTCATCGGCAGGCTGCAACGCTTTGTCGGCAGCGTCAAGCAGGAGTTTGACACTCAAATCGAACTGGAAGAACTGAGGAAGGCAAAGCAGGAATTTGAAGCCGCCGCCGCCCAGGTTCGGGACAGCCTCAAAGAAACCGGTACGGATATGGAGGGTAATCTGCACGACATTTCCGACGGTCTGAAACCTTGGGACAAACTGCCCGAACAGCGCACGCCTGCCGATTTCGGTGTCGATGAAAACGGCAATCCGCTTTCCGATGCGGACAATGGCGGTTCAGACGGCATTTCCGACCTTATGCCGTCTGAACGTTCCGATACTTCCGCCGAAACCCTTGGGGACGACGGGCAAACCGGCAGCGCAGCCGAGCCTTCGGAAACCGACAAAGACCGCGCATGGCGGGAATACCTGACTGCTTCTGCCGCCGCACCCGTCGTGCAGACCGTCGAAGTCAGCTATCTCGATACCGCCATCGAAACGCCTGTTCCGCACACCACTTCCCTACGCAAACAGGCAATAAGCCGCAAACGCGATTTGCGTCCGAAACACCGCGCCAAACCCAAATTGCGCGTTCGTAAACAATAAAGAGGGCAATCCGGTGTCCGAAACACAAAACGAACAAACCGTCCAACCGCTTGTCGAGCATCTCATCGAACTGCGCCGCCGCCTGATGTGGACGGTTGCCGGCATTCTCGTCTGCTTTTTCGGCTTGATGCCGTTTGCCCAGCAGCTCTATACCTTTGCAGCAGACCCGCTGATGGCAAATCTGCCCAAAGATACCAGCATGATTGCAACCGATGTCATCGCACCGTTTTTCGTACCGGTCAAAGTTACCCTGATGGCGGCATTTTTGGTTTCACTGCCGCATACGCTCTACCAAATCTGGGCATTTGTCGCCCCCGCGCTCTACCAAAACGAAAAACGCCTGATTATGCCGCTCGTCCTTTCCAGCGTCAGCCTGTTTTTCATCGGCATGGCATTTGCCTACTTTCTGGTTTTTCCCGTCATTTTCAAATTCCTTGCCGGCGTTACCCCCGTCGGGGTCAATATGGCAACGGACATCGACAAATACCTTTCTTTTATCTTAGGCATGTTTGTTGCGTTCGGCACGGCATTTGAAGTGCCCATCGTCGTCATCCTGTTAACCAAAATCGGCGTAGTAACAAGCGCGCAGCTCAAACACGCCCGTCCTTATGTCATTGTCGGCGCGTTTGTCATTGCCGCAGTCATCACGCCGCCCGACATTATTTCGCAGACCCTGCTTGCCATTCCGCTGATTCTCTTATACGAAGCGGGCATCTGGCTCGGACGCTTTTTTACTTCCCCCTCCAGACGAAAATAAAATATTAAAAAACAAGGAGAACTTGTCAATATTTTTAAGAGAAAAATTTAATTATCATGAAGGTTGCAACGAGATGGGTGAAGTATATTTTTATGACCCAAACGATGAGGAAAGCATTCTTTTTTATGATGGGGAAGAATTGCTTGCAATCACCACAAGCAATGATCTACTATCATCAATGATAAAAATTGCAAGGTCGTTTAAGGATGGTTTCAGAGTTGTTGGTGATGAAAATGAGACTTACAAGGATATAAATAATGCATATCTACATGAGGATGATTATGAGCAGACGCAACAAAAAGAAGATAACTACATTAAAAAATTAAGGGCACCATTATTCCAATAATAGTTCCTATTTTACTTGGGATAATTGCATTAATATTAAAAATATTAAAAATTAATTAATCTTAAAGCAAAGCCGACGACCGCACCCGCGCCCTGCAAACCCTGTCCGCCGGCGCCCAAGCCTACCAACTGGCCGATGGCGTCGGCAAAGTGGCCGACGCCGTCAAAAACCAAACCGGACAGCAAGGCGCCGTCCTCTTGTCCGTCGAAGCCGGCTTCGGCTTTAAATCCGCCGGCAAAGAGCAAAACCAACACTACCGCCAAAGCCGGCAAAGCAGCCTTAAAGCCGGCGGCGACATCAATATCCGCAGCCGCGAGGGCGACATTACCGTCCAAGGCAGCAACATTACTGCGGGCGACACCATCCGCCTCGATTCCGCGCGCGACATCCGGCTGCAGTCGGCCCAAGACAGCCAACATCAGGACGGCAAAAACCGCAATGCCGGCGTACAAGTCGGCGTCGGGGTTTCCGTCGGTGCCCAAACCGGCGTCTATATCTATGCCGAAGCCGCCTACGGCAAAGGTAAAAACCGCACCGACAGCCAAACCCATCAAAACACCCTGCTGCAGTCCGACAAACTGCAGCTCAGCAGCAAGGGTAATACCGTGCTGAACGGCGCCCAAGCCCATGCAAAACGCATCGACGCCGAAGTCGGCGGCACACTGCACATCGAAAGCCCGCAGGACACTGTCGAACAGGAAAGCAAACAAAGCGGCGGCGGCATCCGCGCCCAAGTCGCGCTCGGTACCGCATGGAGCGTATCCGGCAACTACTTAAGGAGCACCCCTTGAATACCCTCTGCCTCGGTTCAAACAGCCCGCGCCGAATGGAAATCCTGACGCAGTTGGGCTACCGCGTCATCAAACTGCCCGCCGGCATCGACGAATCCGTTAAAGCCGGCGAAACACCTGCCTGTTACGTTCAAAGGATGGCGGCAGAAAAAAATCAGACGGCTTTGACCCTGTTTCTCGAAACCAACGGCACAATGCCCGATTTCCCCCTGATTACCGCCGACACCTGCGTCGTTTCAGACGGCATCATATTGGGCAAACCCCGCTCCCAAGCCGAAGCCATCGAATTTTTAAACCGATTGTCCGGCAAACGGCATACCGTCCTGACTGCCGTCTGCATTCATTATCGCGGCAATGCGGAAAACCGCATCCAAACCAACCGAGTTGTTTTCAAGCCCCTTACAGCCGGAGAAATTTCCGCCTATGTCCAAAGCGGCGAACCGATGGACAAGGCCGGCGCCTACGCCGTACAAGGCATAGGCGGCATTTTTATCCAATCCATCGAAGGCAGTTTCAGCGGCATTATGGGCTTGCCCGTTTATGAAACCGTTTCCATATTACAAAATTTAGGATACCCTACACCCCCCTTTATCCGGCTCCAAGCCCCATAAACCGCCGTGAACAAAAAAACCGCCTATTTTTTCGCATCATCCTGCCTGATTGCATTGATTATCCTGTCCCTTTCTTGGGAACTGTGGATTGCACCGTTGCGCCCGGGCGGTTCGTGGCTTGCATTAAAAGCCCTGCCCCTCTGCCTGCCGCTTTCGGGTATTCTCAAAAAGAACATCTACACCTACCAATACAGCTCTATGTTGGTTCTGATTTATTTTGCCGAAGCCGTCATGCGCCTGTTCGACGCTTATCCCGCAGAACAAATTTGCGCCGCGCTTTCCGCAGTATTCAGCATCATCTTCTTCATATCCTGCCTGTCGTTCGTCAAACAATACAAGGAAACAAACAATGCCCGCTGAAACGCCCGTATCCGGCGTCCGCCCCGCCGCCAAACTGCCGATTTACCTATTGCCCTGTTTCCTCTGGATAGGCATCGTCCCCTTTACCTTCGCACTCAGACTGGAACCGTCGCCCGACTTTTACCACGATGCCGCCGCCGCAGCCGGCCTGATTGTCCTATTGTTCTTCACGGCGGGAAAAAAGCTGTTTGATGTCAAAATCCCGCCTATCAGCTTCCTTCTGTTTGCAATGGCGGCGTTTTGGTATCTTCAGGCACGCCTGATGAACCTGATCTACCCCGGTATGAACGACATCGTCTCTTGGATTTTCATCTTGCTCGCCATCGGCGCGTGGGCCTGCAAGAGTTTAGTCGCACACTACGGACAAGAACGCATCGTTACCCTGTTTGCCTGGTCGCTGCTTATCGGCTCTCTGCTCCAATCCTGCATCGTCGTCATCCAATTTGCCGGCCGGGAAGACATCCCCCTGTTTCAAAACATCATCGTTTACAGCGGGCAAGGCGTAATCGGACACATCGGGCAACGCAACAACCTCGGACACTACCTGATGTGGGGCATACTCGCCGCCGCCTACCTCAACGGACAGCGAAAAATCCCGACCGCCTTAGGCGCAATCTGCCTGATTATGCAGACCGCCGTTTTAGGTTTGGTCAACTCGCGCACCATCTTGACCTACATAGCCGCCATCGCCCTCATCCTTCCCTTCTGGTATTTCCGTTCGGACAAATCCAACAGGCGGATGATGCTCAACATAGCCGCAGCCGTATTCCTTACCGCGCTGTTCCAATTTTCCATGAACACCATTCTGGAAACCTTTACCGACATCCGCTACGAAACCGCCGTCGAACGCGTCGCCAACGGCGGTTTCACAGACCTGCCGCGCGAAATCGAATGGCGCAAAGCCCTCGCCGCCTTCCGGTCCGCCCCGATATTCGGGCACGGCTGGAACAGTTTTGCCCAACAAACCTTCCTCATCAATGCCGAACAGCACACCATACACGACAACATCCTCAGCAACTTGTTCACCCATTCCCACAACATCGTCCTCCAACTCCTTTCAGAGATGGGGATCAGCGGCACGCTTCTGGTTGCCGCAACCCTGCTGACGGGCATTGCCGGGCTGCTGAAACGCCCCCTGACCCCCGCATCGCTTTTCCTAATCTGCACGCTTGCCGTCAGTATGTGCCACAGTATGCTCGAATATCCTTTGTGGTATGTCTATTTCCTCATCCCCTTCGGCCTGATGCTCTTTCTGTCCCCTGCAGGAGCTTCAGACGGCATCGCCTTCAAAAAAGCCGCCAACCTCGGCATACTGACCGCCTCCGCCGCCATATTCGCAGGATTGCTGCACCTGGACTGGACATACACCCGGCTGGTTAACTCCTTTTCCCCCGGCACTGACGACAGCGCCAAAACCATCAACCGGAAAATCAACGAACTGCGCTATATTTCCGCAAACAGCCCGATGCTGTCCTTTTATGCCGACTTCTCCACCGTAAACTTCGCCCTGCCGGAACACACCGAAACCCAACCTTGGGCGGAAGAAGCAACCCTCAAATCACTAAAATACCGCCCCTACTCCGCCACCTACCGCATCGCCCTCTACCTGATGCGGCAAGGTAAAGTTGCAGAAGCAAAACAATGGATGCGGGCGACGCAGTCCTATTACCCCTACCTGATGCCCCGATACGCCGACGAAATCCGCAAACTGCCCGTATGGGCGCCGCTGCTGCCCGAACTGCTCAAAGACTGCAAAGCCTTCGCCGCCGCACCCGGGCATCCGGAAGCAAAACCCTGCAAATGACCCGCTCCGGCGGATACGGATGCCGCCCGAAATGTAAAGCTCCCTGCAAGACATTGCAAAAAACAGCAAACCGGCAGGGAAATACGCTATCAAAAAACATTGCAGCCGTGTTAAGATGAACCGTCAAACAATCTTTTCACGCCCCGCCCGAAACAGAATCGGGGCAGACCCTTACGAAAAGGAAACACCATGAGCCGCGTATTACTCGTAGATGACGATGCCCTGCTGACCGAACTGCTGACCGAATACCTGAGTGCCGAAGGGCTGAACGTCCGCAGCGTTTCCGACGGCGAAGCCGGCGTACAGGAAATCCTAAGCGGGCAATACGATGTAGTCGTATTGGATTCCATGATGCCCAAAATGAACGGGCTGGACGTTTTGAAAAACGTCCGCGCCCAAAGCACCGTCCCCATCATTATGCTGACCGCCAAAGGCGACGACATCGACCGCATCATCGGCTTGGAAATGGGTGCGGACGACTACGTGCCCAAACCCTGCACGCCGCGCGAACTCTTGGCGCGCATCAACGCCATCCTGCGCCGCACGCAACACGGCGGCGAACAAAACAACGCGCCGAACAGCATCTCCGCCAGCGATGTTGTCCTATACCCCGCCAAACGCCAGGCTTCCGTCAAAGACACGCCGCTGGAGCTGACCAGTACCGAGTTCAACCTGCTCGAAGTCCTGATGCGCCACGCCGGCCAGGTGGTCAGCAAAGAAACCTTGTCCGTCGAAGCGCTCGACCGCAAACTGGCAAAATTCGACCGCAGCATCGACGTACACATTTCCAGCATCCGGCACAAACTGGGCGATGCCTCGCTGATTCAAACCGTACGCGGTTTGGGCTACCTGTTTGTCAAAAACTGAAGCAGCGGGCAAATGAAACTGTTCCAACGCATCTTCGCCACATTTTGCGCGGTTATCGTCTGCGCAATCTTTGTGGCGAGTTTTTCTTTTTGGCTGGTGCAAAACACCCTTGCCGAAAACCAATTCAACCAACGCCGCACCATCGAAACCACATTGATGGGCAGCATTATTTCCGCATTCCGGGCGCGCGGGGACGCGGGCGCGCGGGAAATCCTGACGGAATGGAAAGACAGCCCCGTCTCATCGGGCGTGTACGTCATACAGGGCGACGAGAAAAAAGACATCCTGAACCGGTATATCGACAGCTACACCATCGAACGCGCCCGGCTTTTCGCCGCCGGACACCCGCATTCCAACCTTGTCCGCATCGAATACGACCGCTTCGGCGAAGAATACCTGTTCTTCACCAAAGACTGGGACAAACTCCAAGCCCGCCGCCTGCCCAGCCCCCTGTTGATCCCCGGCCTGCCGCTCGCCCCGATTTGGCACGAACTCATCATATTGTCCTTCATCATCGTCGTCGGACTGCTGATGGCGTACATCCTCGCCGGCAATATCGCCAAACCCATCAGGATACTGGGCGACGGTATGAACCGGATTGCCGGAGGGGAACTGGAAACCCGCATTTCACAGCAAATCGACGACCGCGACGACGAATTGTCCCACCTCGCGCTGCAATTCGACAAAATGGCGGAAAAACTCGAAAAACTCGTTGCCAAAGAACGCCACCTGCTCCACCACGTTTCCCACGAAATGCGCTCCCCGCTTGCCCGTATGCAGGCGATTGTCGGGTTAATTCAGGCGCAGCCCCAAAAACAGGAGCAATATCTCAAACGGCTGGAAGGCGAACTGACCCGCATGGATACGCTGGTCGGGGAGCTGTTGACCCTGTCCCGCCTCGAAACCTCCAATATGGCTTTGGAAAAAGAAAACCTCGCCCTCATCCCCTTCCTCGGCAACCTTGTGGAAGACAACCAAAGTATCGCCCAAAAGAACGGACAGACGGTCGCCCTGTCCGTTGACGGGAAAATCTCCGAAAACACAACCATCCTTGCCAATGAAAGCTACCTGTACCGCGCCTTCGACAACGTTATCCGCAACGCCGTCAACTACAGTCCCGAAGGCAGCACCGTCCTGATTCATATCGGACAAAGCCACAAACACTGGATTATCGACGTTACCGACAACGGGCCGGGCGTGGACGAAATGCAGCTTCCCCATATCTTTACCGCCTTTTACCGCGCCGATTCGGGAGCGGGCAAACCCGGGACCGGCCTCGGTTTGGCGATTGCCCGCCACATCATCGGGCAGCACGGCGGGAAAATCATTGCCGAAAACATCAAGCCGAACGGCCTGCGGATGCGCTTCATCCTGCCCAAGGCAAAAACGGCTTCCAAGCAGAAAAAGGAACAAGCCGGCCATAATGCCGCCTGACCCTTCAGACGGCATCGGCGCGACCCGCCGGCCCCGAACGGACAAACAGCCGCCCTCCCGAAATCCCGCCCCCGTCCGCAAAGGAACGCACTATGCCGACACAAACCGATCCGGGCTACTTCTTTATGCCCGACCACATCATCCTGATAAGGACGGACGAACAACCGTACAGCCTTGGCGAACGCCTGCTCGGCAACCTGCTGGGCACGCCTTTCCGAGGGAAAATCACCCCCGTCCGGCCGCGCCATCACAGCATTGCCGGCCTGTCAGCCTATACGGATTTCGACAAAATCCCCGGCAGCGCGGATTTGATTATTGCCGTTACCCCGCCCGACAGTTACGATGCCCTGTTCAAAACCTGCCGGAAAAAACAACTCCCGCACATCATCCTCATACAGGACTGGGACAGCCTGCCCCCGTCCGAACTGCATACCGCCGAAACCGCCATCCGGAAACACCACGGAAACGGACTCAACATTACCGCCTGCACCACGGCAGGCATCCAGATTCCCTCACTCGGACTCAACATCAGCACCCAAAACGAATACGCCGCCGGCCATACCGCCATACTGACCGGAAATGCCGCCGTCAGCCGCGAAATCGACGGCATCCTCAAAAAACTCCGCCAAGGCACATCCCGCCACATCAGCCTGAACTACACTGTCAGCCCCATCACATCCTCCGACTGGCTCAACCGCTTCGGACACAGCCGGCACACCAAAGCCGCCGTCCTGCACCATAACCTCGAAGAAGACCAGCGCAAACTGTTCAGCGCCATACGCCAATTTACCCGCCACACACCGCTCGTCCTCCACATTACCTACCGCACGGACGAAACCGACCGCGCCGTACTGCACAGCCTCGCCCGCCGCTGCAACTTCCTCATCAGCTTCGACACCGACGGCCTCGAAGCCGCACTGCGCGCCCTGCTGTCCGACCTGCCCCCGCTGTCCCGGCTCGATATCCTGTCCGACGCGCCTGCCGAATGGCTGAACGCGCACGCCCCCGAAAACCTCACCCTCCACTTTCCAAACCTCCCCCCGCAAGTCCGCAACGGATACCTGACAGGCACACCCTCGCCTTCGCGCTTCCACGACACCGTTTCCCGACAGCTTGCCCGTCCCGACACACAGGCCGTACTGGCAATACCCGCCCCTTCCGGAGACGGGGACGACAAAAAAACAACACGCGCCCTTATCCGACTGTCCGAACAGACCGCCAAACCCCTGCTCGTCAGCAGCCCCTTTGCAGACGGCATCCCCCTCTTCGACAACCCCTTGCAGGCAATCCGCACCCTTTCCTACCGCAATACCGCCGCCGCCCTGAAACAGGCGCAGCTGGACATTGCACCGCCGCAGCCCTGCCGTCTGAAGCCCCTTCAAACCCCAAACATCAAAAAAGCCCTCGAAGCCGCCGACCCCTCCCTAATCGCCGAAGCCCTGCGCCTCCCCCCCTACCGGCACACCGCCCACAACGCCGTACAATTCCAATTCCGCAACCACCCCGTTTACGGCGGCATCCTGACCGCGCGGTACGACGGCAAAACCGCCGCCGCACTCCCTCCGTTTACCACGCTCGACAGCCTCCGCCTCGCCCGGTTTGCCGAACTCGACGACACACAAACCCTCGACCGGTTCCTCCTCACACTGACCGCCCTTTCCGAACACAACCTGAACCTCGGCATCATCACACTCAACCTCAACGGCGGGCAATACAGCAGCGATTTCACCTTAAAGACACCCGAAACACACGACACGCCAAAACGCAAGAACACAGGCAAAGCCGCCCAAACCCTCGAACACGCCGCCGCAAAAATGCACAGTGCCGCCCGATACCTGAAACACAAAAACCCGACGGCCTCCGAGTTTCTCCGGCACACAAGCGAAGCCGCCGCCGAACTGCTCGGCAGCAAAACCGAAACCGGAGCAGCCGTCCCCAACGTACTTGCCCCCTATCCCGCAGCACACCCCAAAACCCTATCCCTGAAAAACAACACGACCGTTACCATTACCCCCCTTTTGCCCGAAGACGCAGAAGCCAAACAACAATTCGTCCGCAACCTCGACCCCGAAGCCCGGTACACGCGCTTCATGACCCGGACCAACGAACTGCCCGCAGCCACATTGGCGCGCCTATGCAATCTCGATTACCACTGCGAAGCCGCGTGGGCGGCAAAAGATGCCGGCGGCAACATCATCGCCGTCGCTCGCCATAGCCGCCTCAACCGCAACGAATGCGAGTTCGCCATCGCACTGGCGGAACCTATGCGCGGCAGCGGGCTGGCACAAAAAATGATGGAACTCGTCATCCGTACCGCAGCACAACAAGGCTACCGAGCCATCAGCGCCGACATCCTCAAAACCAACACCCTCATGATCAAACTTGCTGAAAAATCAGGATTTACCCTAAAAGAATCAGATACCGAAAAAAACCTGTACCGCGCATACCTGAACCTCACGGCAGACAAAACAACAGCAAAAACAAATAAAAACTTGCACACCGGCCGCAAAATAACCTAAAATTGACCGTTTCCATATATCCGATTTTTTTCAAAAGGACTCAAAATGGTAGTTATCCGCTTGGCACGCGGCGGCTCGAAACACCGCCCTTTCTACAACGTTATCGTTACCGATTCGCGCAACCGCCGCGACGGCCGCTTTATCGAGCGCGTAGGCTTCTACAACCCCGTAGCCAATGAAAAACAAGAGCGCGTCCGCCTCAACGCCGACCGCCTGAACCACTGGATTGCACAAGGCGCACAAATCAGCGACGCCGTTGCAAAACTGGTTAAAGAACAAAAAGCCGCCTAATCCCCTTCCCGCTATGGCAGACGCTCAAAACCGGGTAGCTATGGGCTACATCAAAGGCGTATTCGGCATAAAAGGCTGGCTGAAAATCGCCGCCGATACCGAATATGCCGACAGCCTTTTGGATTACCCCGAGTGGCAATTGGTAAAAGACGGGAAAACCGTTGCCGTCTCCCTTGAGGAGGGTAAAATTGTCAACGGCGAACTCCAAGTCAAATTTGAAGGGATAAACGACCGCGATTCGGCATTCTCATTGCGCGGTTACACCATCGAAATACCCCGTGAAGCCTTCGCACCGACGGAAGAAGGGGAATACTACTGGGCAGACTTGGTGGGGATGACCGTCGCCAACAAAGACAATACCGTACTGGGCAAAGTCAGCAGCCTGATGGAAACCGGTGCAAACGATGTATTGGTGGTTGACGGGGAATACGGGCAAATCCTGATTCCGTTCGTATCCCAATACGTCGAAACCGTCAATGCCGGCAGTAAAACCATTATTGCCGATTGGGGTTTGGACTACTGATGCTTATCCAGGCGATTACCATTTTCCCCGAAATGTTCGACAGCATAATCCATTACGGTGTAACGGGGCGTGCAAACAAACAGGGGATTTGGCAGTTTCAATCGGTTAATCCCCGAGCGTTTGCCGACAACAGGCTGGGCTATATCGACGACCGCCCGTTCGGCGGCGGGCCGGGAATGATTATGGCGGCTCCGCCGCTTGATGCGGCGATAAAATATGCCAAGGCACAATCCTCCCACACTGCAAAAGTTATCTGCCTCAGCCCGCAAGGGAAACCGCTGACACATCAGAAAGCGGCAGAACTGGCAAAACTCCCGCACTTGATTTTGCTGTGCGGACGGTACGAGGGCATAGACGAAAGACTGCTGCAAAGCAGTGTCGATGAAGAAATCAGCATCGGGGACTTTGTCGTTTCCGGCGGAGAGCTTCCCGCTATGATGCTGATGGATGCGGTATTAAGGCTGGTACCCGGTGTATTGGGCGATATTCGGTCTGCCGAACAGGATTCGTTCTCAAACGGTATCCTGGATTGCCCCCACTACACCAAACCCTTAGAATTTCAAGGTATGGCTGTCCCGGAAGTACTCCGTTCGGGCAATCATAACTTGATTGCGGAATGGCGGTTGGAACAATCGCTTCGCCGCACCCTGGAGCGCAGACCCGACTTATTGGAAAAGCGCGATTTAATCCCAAAGGAATCCCGCCTCTTGAAAAAAATCCTGCAAGAGCAACGGGAAATCCAATCATAATTTAGGAAAAACAATGAACCTGATCCAACAATTGGAGCAAGAAGAAATTGCCCGTCTGAACAAAGACATCCCCGAATTCGCACCGGGCGACACCGTAGTTGTATCCGTACGCGTCGTAGAGGGTACGCGCAGCCGTCTGCAAGCCTACGAAGGCGTGGTTATCGCCCGCCGCAACCGTGGTCTGAACAGCAACTTCATCGTCCGTAAAATCTCCAGCGGCGAAGGTGTAGAACGTACTTTCCAACTGTACTCTCCGACCGTCGAAAAAATCGAAGTCAAACGCCGTGGCGATGTCCGCCGTGCCAAACTGTACTACCTGCGCGGTCTGACCGGCAAAGCTGCACGCATTAAAGAAAAACTGCCTGCACGCAAAGGTTGATTCAAACCGTTTTCCCCCAATGCCGTCTGAACCTTCAGACGGCATTTCTTATTGCCGCAACATCCGCAACGGAACAGCACCAAGAAGCACACCCCTTCCGGCACATCCCGAATCCCCGTCCGAACCGAACAAAATTTACAGACCAAACGTTATACAGTATCATATCCGCCAGATAACGATAACCGCTTTGCCAACTTCCCTTTCAAAACCGCAAATCATTATGACACCTTCCCTCTTACTGTCAGGATTGACCTTCCGACTCTTCCTCGCCCTGATTGCCGTATTCCTTTTATGGGGTATTTACCTTTGGGCGGTATCGGCATGAGCATCATCGTTGAAAACCTGACGGTCAGCTACCGCCGCCGTCCTGCCGTACACCACGTTGACATTACTTTTGAAGAACATAGTATGTGGGCGGTTTTCGGTCCCAACGGCGCAGGGAAATCTACCTTTCTTAAATCCTTGATGGGATTGCAGCCTATCGATACGGGCAGCATCCGGCTGGACGGATTGGCCCGTCAAAATATTGCCTACCTTCCCCAGCAGTCCGACATCGACCGCTCGCAGCCTATGACCGTTTTTGACTTGGCGGCAATGGGGCTGTGGTATGAAATCGGCTTTTTCAAAGGGATAAATACCGCTCAAAAACAGCGCGTTCACGAAGCCTTGGAACGTGTCGGGATGCGGCAGTTTGCCCGTCGCCAAATCGCCCACCTCTCAAACGGACAATTCCAACGCGTCCTGTTTGCACGGATGCTTGTCCAAAACGCCAAATTCCTGCTTTTGGACGAACCCTTCAACGCTGTTGATGCACGGACAACCTACGAGCTTCTCGACGTGTTGCAAAAATGCCATTGCAACGGACACGCTATCATTGCCGTTTTGCACGATTACGAACAAGTCCGCGCCTACTTTCCCAATACCCTGCTGCTTGCACGTGAAAAAATTGCGGCAGGCGCAACCGAAACCGTGTTGGCAGAACCTTACCTTACCCGGGCCAACGCCAAGATGCAGAAACAGGAAAGCCCCGACTGGTGCGCCTCATAAATGCCGTCTGAAACCGAAACATTATGACTCCCTACGACCTGCTTATCACACCCTTTGCAGAATTCGACTTTATGCGCTACGCCCTCGCATCCGTCTTCTGCCTTGCCCTTAGTGCCGCACCCGTCGGCGTATTCCTCGTTATGCGGAGGATGAGCCTGATAGGCGACGCACTCAGCCACGCCGTCTTGCCCGGTGCCGCCGTCGGCTACATATTTGCCGGCTTGAGCCTGCCCGCTATGGGTGCGGGCGGGTTTGCCGCCGGTATGCTGATGGCGCTGCTTGCCGGACTCGTCAGCCGCTTTACCACGCTCAAAGAAGATGCCAACTTTGCCGCCTTTTATCTCAGCAGCCTCGCCATCGGCGTAATCCTCATCAGCAAAAACGGCAGCAGCGTCGATTTGCTCCACCTTCTTTTCGGCTCTGTGCTTGCCGTCGATATTCCCGCACTGCAACTCATCGCCGCCGTCTCCGGCCTCACGCTCATTATCCTTGCCGTCATCTACCGCCCCCTCGTACTGGAAAGCATAGATCCCCTGTTCCTCAAATCCGTCAACGGCAAAGGCGGGTTTTGGCACGTCGTTTTCCTCATCCTCGTCGTTATGAACCTCGTATCCGGCTTCCAAGCCCTCGGTACCCTGATGTCGGTCGGATTGATGATGCTGCCCGCCATTACCGCCCGCCTATGGGCAAGAAATATGGGGACGCTCATTCTGTTGTCCGTCCTCATCGCCCTCTTTTGCGGTTTGACCGGGCTGCTCATTTCCTACCATATCGAAATCCCTTCCGGCCCCGCCATCATCCTCTGCTGCAGCACCCTCTACCTGCTCTCCGTCATACTCGGCAAAGAAGGCGGCATCTTGCCCAAATGGCTCAAAAACCACCGCCACCATACCACCTGACACGGCAGGCTGCTTGAACAAACAGGCAGCTTGTTTTACCATAACGAATGTTACGTTATATCACAGGAGAACAGTTATGAAACACCCCAAACTCACCCTTATCGCCGCATTGCTGACCACCGCCGCGACAGCCGCCCCCCTGCCCGTCGTAACCAGCTTCAGCATTTTAGGCGACGTTGCCAAACAAATCGGCGGAGAACGCGTATCCATACAAAGTTTGGTCGGAGCCAACCAAGATACGCACGCCTATCATATGACCAGCGGCGACATTAAAAAAATCCGCAGTGCAAAACTCGTCCTGCTCAACGGCTTAGGACTTGAAGCCGCCGATGTACAACGTGCCGTCAAACAGAGCAAAGTATCCTATGCCGAAGCAACCAAAGGCATCAAACCCCTCAAAGCCGAAGAAGAAGGCGGACACCATCATGATCACGACCATGACCACGAAGGACACCACCACGACCACGGCGAATTTGACCCGCACGTCTGGAACGACCCCGTCCTCATGTCCACCTATGCCCAAAACGTTGCCGAAGCCCTGATAAAGGCCGACCCCGAAGGCAAAGTTTATTATCAACAACGCTTGGGCAACTACCAAATGCAGCTCAAAAAACTGCACAGCGACGCACAAGCCGCATTTAACACCGTCCCTGCCGCCAAACGCAAAGTCCTGACCGGGCACGATGCCTTTTCCTACATGGGCAAACGTTACCATATCGAATTCATTGCCCCGCAAGGCGTGAGCAGCGAAGCCGAGCCTTCGGCCAAACAAGTCGCCGCCATCATCCGACAAATCAAACGCGAAGGCATCAAAGCCGTATTTACCGAAAATATCAAAGATACCCGCATGGTTGACCGCATCGCCAAAGAGACCGGCGTCAACGTCAGCGGCAAACTGTATTCCGACGCACTCGGCAACGCGCCCGCAGACACCTACATCGGCATGTACCGCCACAACATCAAGGCAATGAGCGAAGCGATGAAGAAATAAACCCTAAACACACAATGCCGTCTGAAACCTTTTTCAGACGGCATTCTCATACCCGTGCACAAAAGGCAGCCCCACAACGCACAAATATATAGCGGATTAACAAAAACCGGTACGGTGTTGCCTCGCCTTGTCCTGATTTTTGTTAACCCACCATACAACGACCAACATAAACCATTGAAAAAAAAAAAATGGATAAAATAATACAACGTATTATTTACAGAGTAAGGGTCTGAATATATAATCGGAGGATTACGTTAGCTTTAACTCTAATTGGTACAATCATGACCCGCACCAACAAAAAACATACGGCAATATCCAAACTCATCCTCACAGCAGCAGCCACAGGAATCGGCATATCCGCCGTGCCATACGCTCAGGCTGACGGCAATGGGCCAACGACGGTCAGAGAGCTAATTATAAAAAAATCGGAAAATGATGATGAAAATGACCATAAAGACATTATTTACGATTGGGATACATATACCCCGGAAAAGGTCGTCGTCGGCTATAGGGGCGATGGCACCCTGATTACCGACATTGCACCTGGTGAGATTAATGCGGGATCTACTGATGCAGTTACCGGAGATCAACTGTATTACTACGTACCCTCAAAGATTGAGGAAAAGCTTGAGGAATTTCGCAAAAATCTACAGTATGAATTCAGTGAGTCTGAATCAGACGTTAAAATTGAATATTCAGACAAAACTTCAAAACTAACTCTAACCCTTTCCGAAGATTTGAAAAAGAAAATCGACAATATCTCCAACTCCGGAGGAAAGGGCGAGAAAGGTGAACAGGGTGAGAAAGGCGATAAAGGTGAACAGGGTGAGAAAGGCGATAAAGGCGAACAGGGTGAGAAAGGTGCACAAGGAGAAAAAGGTGAGAAAGGTGCACAAGGCGAAAAAAGGTGAGAAAGGTGCACAAGGCGAAAAAGGCGAGAAAGGTGCACAAGGCGAAAAAGGCGAGAAAGGTGCACAAGGCGAAAAAGGTAAATCCGCCTACGAAATTTGGAAATCTCTAGATACTGGAAAACGTGCTGATAAAACAGAACGAGACTTTATCGACTCCCTCAAAGCGGAAGCCGATACTGCATTTACCCGAACCGAAGAATCGGACGGTACTATGCTGACCGCCAAAGGTAAAATTACTAATGAACGCCCCAATGGCGAAGTCCGTATAAGCGGCTTGGCGGCAGGCAGGATTTCTCCATCAAGCTCAGACGCAGTCAACGGCGCACAGTTGTTTGAGGTGCATGAACGGATTTCCTCTATAGAGCAAAAAGTCGACAAGTTGGATAAATCAATGAACGGCGGTATCGCCAAAGCAGGAGCGATCGCACTCCTTCCTCAACCGACTTATGCGGGACACTCGATGGTATCCGCTTCTACGGCACACTACAACGGCGAACAGGCTCTTGCAATCGGTTACTCCAGCCTCTCAGATAACGGCAAAGTAATCCTGAAGGCAGGTGCTTCGTTCAATTTCTCCGGCAACAATACCAAAAAACCGTTATTTGGAGCGGCTGTCGGCTACCAATGGTGATCTTCCGCCATCAATACCTATTGGAACACAGCCTATAGTAAAAATGCCGCACTTGCAGACAGGTGCGGCATTTTGGATTTTGTATGCAGGCCATATCCTAAAATTGCCCATCTGCATACTTCGCCTTTTACAACAAATTAAGGATTCAGATGTACTCCAACGATAAAGCAACCTCCGATAATCTACCCAGTATCAGCTTCATCCTGCCCGTCTATAATGTTGCACCCTATATCCCCCGCGCGCTCGAAAGCATATTGCTTCAAACGGTACGCAAAGAAATTATTTTGATAGATGACGGTTCGACAGATGGCAGTGCGGAAATCCTGGCGAAATATATGCACCAATATCCCTTTATTACCGTTGTCAGCAGCCAAAACAGGGGGGTGGCGGCGGCACGCAATGCCGGATTAAAACTTGCAACGGGGGATTTCATTATGTTCTTAGACCCCGATGACGAACTTTACCCCATAGATTTCGGTTTGTGGGCAAGACTTGCTCAAGATAACGGACTTCAAGCGATTAAAGGCGTATATCTCCGTCCTCCTTATGAAGAGGGGAAAAATATGTTGAGGTGTAAGCCCGTTTTTCAATTTAAAGAACAGCACAATGGGAAAATCTCATCTATGCAGGGGATATTGATGCAGAGTCTGCCTCATCACTGGCCTCTACACAATATGTGCTTTATGATTGACCGTCGCCACCTTGTCGCTACGGGTGTTACCTATCGCAACGGTATGCGTTTTGGGGAAGATATGGTTTTCATCTCTGAATTTCTGCTTGCAGGCGGAAAAGTCTTGGAGGTTGACATTCCCTTTTTTATTTACCACCGCAGAGAAGGAAGTCTGACAACCGCCCTACCCGACCACAGGCTGACCGATTACCTTCACAATCTGCTTACCTACCTCGTACCGCTGATGGAAAGGCAGACCGATTCAAGATACACAGAAACTGTCCGTCAAATCCTACTGATTGAATTTGATAAAATTGGCAGAATTGTCAAAAATTTCCCCGAGCTGAAAAAAGAATATGACTGCCTCTTTGCGCAACTGCCGGATAAAAAATATCTCTGACCATATGAGGATAAATGCCGTCTGAATGCCTGAAAAGCCGTTTCAGACGGCATTGTTTTATTTGGTAAGCAACTGTCTGCGTTGTATAATCGACCGTTTTAGAATCGATAATAAACAATAGGAACCGCCATGACAGAATCCATCACCCGCGACAGTATGCAATACGATGTCGTGATTGTCGGCGCAGGCCCGTCGGGTTTGTCCGCCGCCATCAAACTCAAGCAGCTTGCCGAAAAAAACGGGCGCGAAATCAGCGTTTGCATGGTGGAGAAAGGTTCTGAGGCGGGCGCGCATTCGCTGGCGGGCGCGGTCATCGATCCGATTGCGCTGAACGAGCTGATTCCCGACTGGAAAGAAAAAGGCGCGCCGCTGACGCGTGCGGTAACTCAGGACAAAGTGTTGTTCCTGACGGAGAAAAAAGCGTTCAATCTGCCTGTTACCCCCAATTTCGACAATCACGGCAACTACATCGTCAGCTTGGGCGAAGTCGTGCGCTGGTTGGCGGAGCAGGCGGAAAATATGGGCGTGGAAATTTATCCGGGCTTTGCCGCCGCCGAAGTGCTGTATCACGAAGACGGTTCGGTCAAAGGCATTGCGACCGGCAATATGGGCATTGGCAAAGACGGTGAGCCGACCGACAGTTTCCAGCCCGGTATGGAGCTTTGGGCGCGGCAAACCCTGTTTGCCGAAGGCTGCCGAGGTTCGCTTTCCAAGCAAATCATCGAACGCTTCAAACTCGACCAAAACAGCCAGCCGCAAACTTACGGCTTGGGCATTAAAGAAGTTTGGGAAGTGCCGTCTGAACAGCATCAGCCCGGTTTGGTGGTGCACAGCGCGGGCTGGCCGCTGGACAGCAAAACCTACGGCGGCGCGTTTGTTTACCATTTCGACGACAACAAGGTCGCCGTCGGCTTCGTGGTCGGCTTGGACTATCAAAACCCTTATCTGTCGCCGTTTGAAGAGTTCCAACGCTTCAAAACCCATCCCGAAATCCGCAAAACCTTTGAAGGCGGCCGCCGCATCGCTTACGGCGCGCGTTCGCTGATTGAAGGCGGTTTGCAAAGTCTGCCGAAACTCTCGTTCAAAGGCGGCGTTTTAATCGGCGATGCGGCGGGTTTCCTCAATATGCCGCGCATCAAAGGCATCCATACCGCGATGAAGTCCGCTATGCTCGCCGCCGAAGCCGTGTTCCCCTTGTTGGAAAACCTTGAAGAAGTGGAAAGCTTTGACAGCGGCGAAGAGGCGGCGGATTATCAGCAACGTTTCGAACAAAGCTGGCTGTATCAAGAGCTTTACGCCGCACGCAATGTCCGCCCGTCATTCAAATGGGGCGTTTACCTCGGCTCGCTTTATACCGGTATCGATCAGGTGATTTTCAAAGGCAAAGCCCCGTGGACCTTGAAACATCACGGCAAAGACAACGAGCAGCTCAAAAAAGCCGCCGAATGCAAGCCGATTGATTATCCGAAACCCGACGGCGTATTGACCTTCGACCGCTTAAGCAGCGTCTTCCTCGCCAATCTTGCGCATGAAGAAAACCAGCCCGACCATTTGGTGCTGAACAATCCGCAAACGATGATAGACGTAAACTACAAAGAATACGCCTCGCCCGAAACGCGTTATTGTCCGGCCGGCGTGTATGAAATCGTCGAAGAAAACGGTAGTCCGCGCCTGCAAATCAACGCCGCCAACTGCGTGCACTGCAAAACGTGCGACATCAAAGACCCGACGCAAAACATCACTTGGATTTGCCCCGAAGGCGCGAGCGGACCGAATTACGGCGGGATGTAAACCTTATTCCGCCGTTACGCCCGGTCAGGAATAAGGAATGGGGCAGTTGTTCAAACCTGCCCCGTTTGAACCTATGGCAAAAATGCCGTCTGAACCTTGGCTTCAACGTTCAGACGGCATTTTTGTTTGGATTTATTTGAAAATGTAAGCGTCGGGCATATCGTCGAAACCGACAACCTTGCCGCCTTTATCCTTTGCAAATTTCTCAGCCTGCTCTTTGTTGCCGAACGGCAGCGCGTCTTCCGCACCCATACCGCCGATAAAGCCGCTGTCGATGACATAAAAGGCTTTTTTCGCATCTATCCACTCCGTATCGGCATTGGGATTTGTCCAATCGGTAACATTCCCCATATCGGTAACGTAAATAACGCGGATGCCTTTAGGCTCTTCGGGCAGTTTGGTATAGCCGAACATCTGCTTGATGGTGGAAAACCAAACGGGCTGGTCGGGTTTGCCGTTCAAGAAAATCTGTGCTTTGGGGCCGTTGTGTTCGGTCAGGTTCATACTGCAATAGTGTCCGACCGAACGGTCGCTAATCTGCCGGGGCAAAGGCGGCGGTGCTTCTTCCGCCTGCCGGCAGGCACTTAAGGCGAAAACGGCAATAATTGCCAACAGGGTTTTCTTCATATTTGTCGCTTTCTAAAAATTCCGGCTGCCAAAACAAGCGGAATGATAACCCATAAAACCTGCGCGGTCAGCAAAACAGGAACCGTCAGGCTGATTTGCCCGCTCAAACCCGCCATACCCGCATACATAGCCGTATTTTCATAACCGGTCAGGTTGAGCAGGCGGTAGATGTCGGTGGGATTGAACAGCAGCACCGTTTCAACGACGGGCGCGGTAATAACCTGTTTCGAGTCGGCAACCAGAATACCCAGTAGTGCCATATCGAAGATGACGACGAAAAACAACCACACGCCGATGGAAATACCGGCCGCCGTCCCCCGCTCTTTGACTTTCGCACTGATTAAGTAGCCCATGGACAGAAAAGCCGCACCCAAAATCACGCTGGCAGCAATCAGAAGGGCAAAGGGCTTCCAGGCGGCAATATCAAAGCCGCCGTTGGCAAGTTGCAGCGTAATGCCCGCCAATCCGTAACCTGCCGTGGTGGCGAGGGCGAGGATGATGAGGTGTCCGACAAACTTGCCGGCAAGGATTTGGTTGCGCGAAATGGGATAACTCAACAGCAACGCCATCGTACCGCGTTCGATTTCGCCGATCAGTGCGTCATAGGAGAGCAGCATCGCAATCAGCGGAATCAGGAAAATAGACAGGCTCGACAAGCTGACGACGGTAACGGTCAGCGGATCGACCTTGACCGAACCGGTGGGCGAGCTGCCGAGAAAACCCAATGACAGGGCGAGTGCGGCAAGCAAGAGGGCGGCGGCAAGCACCCAACGGTTGCGCAGGCTGTCGCGGACTTCTTTGCCGGTAATAATCCAAACAGGGTTCATACGTCCTCCCTTTTCAAGAATTGTGCGTACATTTCATCAAGCGTCGGGGTGTGAATATCGAGATAGGCAAGGTCGGACAGGCTGCCCAACTCGCCCAAAAGGTTCATACGTTCTTCCGCCTGACATTGCGCCCGGTAAGAAATGCCGTCTGAAAGCGGCTGCCAGCGTCCGCTCAGGGTACGCGGCGCATTGAGCCGGATATTGACGGTCAGCGGCAGTCCGCTTTGGATGTGCAATTCGTCCATACTGCCGTCGGCAACCTTAACGCCGTTTTTCATCACGACGATACGGTCGGCGTGTCCGTCCAACTCGGCAAGGGCGTGGGTGCTGAGCAATACGGTCGCGCCCCGCCCGTTGAGTTCGCGCACGACTTCGTAAAACATTTGCCTTGATGCGGGATCGAGGCCGGTTGTCGGTTCGTCAAACAGCAGGACTTTGGGTTCGCCCAATAAAGCTTGTGCTAAAGCGAGACGTTGACGCATACCTTTGGAGTAGGTGCCGACGCGGCGGTGTGCTGCTTGGGAAATACCGACGCGCTCAAGCAGCCCGCGGTTTTGTGTGAGCGGCTGTTTCTTAAGTTTCGCGTAAAAGTCCAGCGTTTCGATGCCGGTCAGCGAGGGGTGCAGCGCAACGGTTTCGGGCAGGTAGCCGATTTGGCTGCGCAGCCGCGCCCCCGCCTTACTGCCGGTACGTTCGCCCAAAAGCATCACTTCGCCTTCGGTCGGGGTAATCAACCCGAGTATCAGCTTCATGATGGTGGACTTGCCCGCGCCGTTGTGTCCGGCAAGCCCGACGCTTTCTCCGGCCTTCAAAACCAAATCAACTTGGTTGACCGCTTTTTGCGCCCCGAACCGTTTGGTTACATTCCTCAATTCGACATGATGTGTGGTCATGGTTTTTCCTTTTGTGTTTTCAGAGGGCATTTGAATCCGGATGCCGTCTGAAACAGACTAGTTCAGAGAACCGTTTTCCGCCCTGCCCCATTCCGACTGCCGTGTTTCGGCTTCTTTGAGCAACTCGTCCTTCATTGCCTGATAGCGTGTTTGGATTTTGGGGGCATAAGGCTTCATCAGCGGTTTGCTGTCCACCACGCCTCCGGGCAAAACGGCGGGAAATTGCGCCTGCGCCCATTTGACGATGCTGATTGCAGGACTGTTCATCAGAAGGCGTGCAACCGGTGCGCGCCAGATGATTTGGTCGATAATCCCGTTGGGGCGGTACGCGCTGTCGCCGAAGCCGTCGCCGTTCAAATCGAACGCGCTGTTGTCGCTCCAGTAGTTGCCGTGTCCGCCCTCGCTCCAGTCGAGAAAGCGCGTGCTGACATATTTGACCTGGCTTTCGTTATTGACAAAGGAATTGTCATGCAGGGACGTGCCTTCGATGGCGGCGGTAAAGTGTATGCCGATTTGACAGTTTTCAAAATGATTGGCAAAAAGTTTATCGTAGTTGGCATTGTAGGCAAATACACACTTGCCCGCCTTGTTGATAATGTTGTCGTGAATATCGGAATAGTTGACATAGTTGAGCATAATGCCCTGATCGCGGCTGCCGACGGCAATATTGTCGAATACTTTGAGCCGCTCGGAAAACATCAGCACATAGCCCATATTGTTGCCCACGGAAATATTGCCGCTGATTTCACTGTCGTTGGTGTACATATAATGGACGGCGAAACGCAAATCGCTGAAGCGGTTGTTTTTATAGGTATTGTATGTACTGGTATTGGAAAAAATACCGTCCCGTCCTTTGGAAATGTCGTTACCGACAACTTGCGCGCCGGGCGCGTTCCAAACGGTAACGCCGTTGCCGCGCTCATTCACGCGCAAAGTCGCATCGCCGACGATTTTATTCTCGCGTACCATCGCATCGGCAGAACCATGCAGATATACGCCGACCGAATTATCCAAAATATTGTTGTGTTCGATCAGGGCGCGCGGTGCGGTTTCTTCGAGATAAATACCGGCATCCATTGCAGGCAGGCTCATACCGGAACGTGTAACGGTCAGGTTGCGGAGCGTTACGTCTGGTGCGTGTACGGCTATGGTACGTCCGCTCCTGTCCCCTTCGATGGTTGCGGAGCGGTCGGCAGGCCCTTCGATCGTAATCGGTTTGTCGATATAAAGTTTGGTTTGATATACGCCGGAAGCAAGTTTAAGCGTATCGCCCGCCCGGGCAAGGGCAAAAATTTCGGCAAGATTGTCTTGCGGGGAAACGTGGACGACGGCTGCCGATGCCGTCTGAAAAATACTGCCGCCGGCAAGTATCAGCACGGCCCTCAGCCATGTACGGAGTGCGGATGTGTGCATGGTGTTCCTCTGTTTCGTTCGGTATGGCAAAACAAAATGAAACATGATTCAAATGTATCTGTTTTTATAGCGAAACCGTCTGTATGTATACCTCAAACGGTTTGGCTATAAATGCCGTCTGAAAACCGGTTGTCTTCAGACGGCATTCTCTATATCAAGCTATCATGCTCATTATTTGGGATGAACAATCATCTGGCCGGACATTTCCATGTGCAATGCATGGCAGAACCATTGGCAGTAGTACCAGTGTACGCCCGGACGGACGGCTTTGAAGGTTACGGAAGATGTCGCTTGCGGGCCGATTTCCATAGCGATACCGTAGCCTTCCAAAGTGAAGCCGTGGGTCAAGTCCTCAATGGTCTCGACGTTGGTTACGTATACGGTTACTTCGTCGCCTTGGTTCACTTCAAATTGAGGGATACTGAATGCGGGCGCAACGGCAGTCATGTACACGCGTACTTTGTTGCCTTCGCGTACGACTTTGGCGGCTTTTTCCAACTCGACGCCGTCTTTTTTCGCCTGTTCCAAAGCATCCTGCCAAAACCACGGGTCTTTGCGGTCCCAAGTTTTGCTCGGATTGAGTTTGGCGGCAGAAACCAGACAGAAGTCATGCGGTTCGGCAAAAGTCGGATTATCGTGTACCAGACGCATTTCGTCGCCGGAGATGTCGATTAATTGGTCGCACTCGGGTTTCAACGGGCCCGCATTCAAGAAGCGGTCTTTAGAGAATTTGTTCAAAGACACCAGCCATTGTCCGTCGGCTTCTTTGGTTTCGCCCATAGTCGTATGGTTGTGGCCCGGTTGATAGTGAACGTCGAGTTTTTGTTTGATCGGGTCGATTTTCTCGCCTTTGTAGGCTTTGATCGCATCGTCAATATTCCATTTCACCATTTGGCTGTCGATAAACAATGTCGTATAAGCATTGCCGCGACCGTCAAATGCAGTGTGTAAGGGACCGAGACCCAGTTGCGGTTCGGCTACGACCACATCGCGCTCTTTGATTTTGCCGGCAAACAAATCGTCCAGCTTGCTGACATCCAATACGGTAACGGTTGGAGAAAGCTTACCGTTGAGCATAATGTATTTGCCGTCGGGGCTTGCGTTACAGCCGTGCGGAGAGTTCGGCACAGGGATATAACGCGTGTATTTGGATTTGGCTTCAGCGCGGCCGTCCAGCATTTTCACGCCGTTCACTTCTTTGAAGTCGCCTGCTTTAATACCTTCTTCAATAGCTTTCAGGTCAAAAACGACGCACCAGTCTTGCTCGTTGGAAGACGCACCTTGTACGGTCAGCGCGCGCTCGGAGTTGTAGCAGGTAGCGAAAGAATATTTGCCTTGGTAGTCGGCATCGCCGTTGTCCAGGTTGCCGTCAACCAATACTTGCCATGCGATTTCCATGGTTTCGCCGTCGATAGCGGTATACACTGCATTCCAGGTTTTCGCATCATCCAGTTTGCCCACGCCGCTGACAGGGGTAATGTGTTCGCCGTTGGCAAAAACGTAACCGGTTTTCGGATAACGTTGCGGACGCAGACCGTGGATACCTGAAGCATTGGGAATATCGATGATTTTGTCGGTTTTCATCACATCCAGACGCACGCGGCAGACGCGGTTGTTTGCCTTATCGTTGGCATAGGCATAACGGCCGTCGTAAGTTTGGTCGGTAAACGACAGGTGCGGGTGATGCAAGTCGCCGTTGGGGTAGCAGCGCAGACCGCTGTCTTGTAAGAATTTACGTGTTTCTTCGGTAATATTTCCGTTGAGGACTTTCAAGCTCTCATTGGTGCGCCCCCAGCCGGTCGCGCTGTCCATATTGAACACGGGGATACGCATCAGTTCGCGCATAGAAGGCAGACCGATCAGGCGCATCTCGCCGGACTGACCGCCGGAAAGGAAACCGTAATATTGATCGAGTTCGCCCGGACCGACTTCGGAAGACAGTTGGCCGGGTTTGGATTCCCCTTGCGCCTTGGCGACGGGAGCCGCGCCGGAAGCGTTAGCGGCAGCCTGTTCGCCGTCTTTAGAGCAACCCGCCAAACCCAACAGGCCGGCACCGGCAATACCTGCACCGGAAGCGGCGGCCGTACCTAAGAATGAACGACGGCTCAAGCCGTTTTGTTCTAATTTTTCGTCTGACATACAACACTCCTTGGATAAAATACGGCAAACCGGTTTTCAGACGGCAAGCCGATGGGAAAAAATTTTGTTATCCTTCCGGGGAAACCCTGCCTGCCTGACACTTTGGCTTCAGGCTTCCTCCGGATGCTTATTTTTCAGGTTGCGCCGTTTCGGATTTGACAAAATGGACGACCTGTTCCTGCGGCTGCTTGGAGACACTTTCCAATTCCCCTGATTTGGCAGCAGCCTGTTTTTGTTTTTCTTATTTGCCGCCACAACTTGCGGACAGCGCGTATCGTGGTGGTACATCACTTGGCAGTGCAGGCACTGGATACATTCGTTCGGATGGATGTCCCCCTCCGGTGCAATCGCTTGCACAGGGCATTCGTGTGTACAGATTTGGCAGGGGTTGCCGCACATTTTGTAGCGGCGCAGCCAGTCGAACACGCGGAACCGGCCCGGCAGCGCGATGCCCGCACCCAAAGGACACAGATAACGGCAGAAGAAACGTTCGATGAACAGCCCCGCAACCAAAAGGGCGACGGCAAATGCGACAAACCACCAATCGCGTACAAATTTCAAGATAATCGCCGTTTTGAAGGGTTCGACTTCGGCAAATTTTTCCGCCGTACCCAAATCATACAGTGAGATTGCCAAGAGTCCGAAGAAAATCAGGTACTTGATGACGCTCAAACGGGTATGCAGCATATGCGGTACGATAATCTGTTTCACGCCCAGTTTTTTCGCAATCCTGTTGGTCAATTCCTGTAATGAGCCGAACGGACATAACCAACCGCAAAACGTCCCCCTGTTCCACAGCAGCATGGTTGCAGCCGTAAACAGCCACAGGATGAACACAATCGGATCCATCAGGAAGAATTCCCAATGAAATTCGGCAAGGATGGCGGAAAACAGCGTCAGCGTATTGACGACCGAAAGCTGTGCCTGCGCATACCAGCCGATATAGAAGAGCGTGAAGGTCAAAAAGGCGAGGCGGAAGCGGTCGTACCATTTTTCGTAACGCACAATCCAGTCTTGGAACAAAAACACCAGTAACAATATGGTCAGTGCAATGCCGACAACGATAATCTGTCCCTGTTTCGCTTTCCAAATCTGTTTCCATAATTGGTCGGATACACCGTTTCCGGCGGATGCGTTTTCAGCAATGCCGTCTGAAGCGGTATCGGATGCTGCGGCAGGCACGGCTTCGACAGGCGCGCTGATTTCTACGGGCGGCGCTTTGGGATCGTCGACATAATAACCCTGAGGCAGTTCGTAATCCAAATCGGCGGTAACGAAGGCTTTATCGTTCACGCTCAAGACGCGCTGAACCATCAATTGCAGCCGCCACGGTTCCGCACCGTCAAACGCTACGCCTTCAGGGATGGTAAACCAAGAAACTTCTTTAAAACGCGGCGCACCGGCGGCAGACAGCGCGACGACGCGTTCGTGTTGGGCATCGGTGAAACGGAAGCTGTTCTCCCCCTGAATCATCTCGACACGGTCGAAAATACCGCCGCGCACATAGCCCGAACCTTTCCAAGAATAGCGGCCCTCCCCGGCAACCAAAACCGCCTGCTGCCCGGGTTTCAGCCGTTTTTGCAGATGCGCCCAGCCGTCCTCACCCAGCAGGCTTTTGCCGATGGAAGGCTGGCTGACCAAGGCAACATACAAATCGATAAAGGTATCGTCAGGATCGCCCTGTTCGGCGTGATCGGCCACGCCGGCCTTGCCGCCTTTCTCAAACAGTTTGTTGATTTGATCGAGCGTGATATGCAGATGGCCGACGGCCTTTTGTTTCAAAAGTTCGTCCCAAGACAAAATGTCCTGCTTGTCGGGATTTGCCATACGGCGCGGACGTGTTTCTGCCGCAGGCGCGGCTTCCCGGACATCGGAAGCGGATGCCGTCTGAAGAGCCTTATCCGAACCCAGACGGTATTGGTTGGCAATGACTTTGTACGAACGCTGGATGCTGTCGTTAATCACCATCAGCGTAACTGTCGCACCGCTGATAATGTCGCCCGGCGCCACGCCCGGAGTCGGCGGATTTTTAATAAAGTTCAGACCGATATATTTGTCGATGAATTTATCGACACGCGACTGGGGAATACCGATCAGCATAATCGGCTCGTGATGATCGACCAATTTCGCCCCGGTTATCGTACCGTCGTTTGCCAGCGCCATCAGCGTATCAATCGGCTTGCTCGAATAACCGCGCGTGTTGACCACGTCGGTTGTAATATAGACCAGACCGAGCTGCTCCTCGCCTTTGTAAACGCGGGCGACCATGGGCTTACCTTCCGGTTTGCCGTAACGGTCCGCCCCCGAGAAGATTTCCGAAGGTTGGATTTTCGCCAAAAAATCAGGCAGACGCTCCGCATAGGCGGGCAATGCCGCCGTCAAAAAGACAAAGGCGGCAAAAAACGCCGTTATCCGCGCCCGAAATACGGACATACGCCGGATTGAAAAACAGGACATAGTTATCCCCGATATACCGATACTCTTTAATATGGATATTATATGAATCAACTAACGGTATTTTTTTGACGCAAGTCAAGTTTACAAATCTTAAAACCAATCCGCATACGGGATAATACTTTGTGATTACATCTATATAATGTGGGATTTTACGATGTTGCCGGCCGGCACAAAGAATGCCGTCTGAAACCCCTTCAGACGGCATTCTTTCCCGGCGCACCGTTATTTGTCCAAATGATAAATCTGCGCGACGGCGTGAACCAAATCTTTATCTTCTTCCCCCGCCTTATTCAAGGTTTGAGTTGGCGAGTGCAGCAGCTTGTTGGTCAGTTGGATCGACAGCCTTTCCAAAACCTCTTCCGCCGTTGCTCCTCTGGCAAGCTGTTTCATCGCGTTTTCCAAAACCTGTTTGCGCGCTTTCTCTCCCTCATCCCTCAATGCCCTGATTAACGGAACACTCTGCCTGCCCTGCTGCTGCCTGACAAATTCGGCAACCTTCTCGGACACCAGCTCTTCGGCGGCGGCGGCGGCCTTCTGCCTTGCCTCCTTGCCGCTTTGGACGATGTTGACCATATCGTCCACCGTATAAAGATACGCATCATTCAAATCGCCGACTTCCGCCTCAATATCGCGCGGCACGGCAAGGTCGAGCATAAACAGCGGCATACTCTGACGCTGTTTCAATGCGCGCTCCACCATGCCTTTTCCGACAATGGGAAGCTGGCTCGCCGTTGAAGAAACCACCACGTCGTAATCATGCAAAATGGCGGGCAAATCACTTAACAGGCAAGGTTCGGCATTAACACCGAGTTTGTCGCATAATTCCTGCGCCCGCGCCGGCGTCCGGTTGGCAACCGTCATCAATCTGGGGTTTTTAGCGGCAAAATAAGTCGCGACCAACTCAATCATCTCGCCCGCGCCGATAAACAAGACATTCAAATCGCCGATGTCGGGGAAAATCTGCTCTGCCAACTTGACGGAAGCGGCCGCCATCGAAACCGAGTTCTCGCCGACAGCGGTATCGGTACGGACTTCCTTCGCAACAGAAAAGGTTTTTTGGAACAGGGCATTGAGTTTCTTGCCCATACTTTTCTGCTCTTGCGCGACCCTGACCGCATCCTTAATCTGTCCTAAAATCTGCGGCTCGCCCAACACCATCGAATCCAGCCCGCAGGCAACGCGGAAGGCGTGGCGCACAGTCTCCCGCATCCCCAAAGTATAAAGATAGGGGCTGATTTCTTCTATGGGAAGGCTGTGATAGTCTGCGAGCCAACGGATGATTTCTTCCGAATTGCCTACACAGTAAAGCTCGGTGCGGTTGCAGGTAGAAAGGATTACCGCCTCCGTTGCCGCATTGCTCCGGGCAAGATTGCGGACGGCTTCGGGCAGACCGGCGGCGGCAAACGCCAGCTTTTCCCGGATGCTTAAAGGTGCGGTTTGATGATTAAGTCCGACAGCGGTAAGTTGCATGAAAAAATCGGTAAAGATGAATATAGGTCGTTATTATAGCCTAACTGACCTTGAATACACAGACAAAAACTGCACTTCCAAACGCATCCTTGCCGTCTGAAAGTGCAGTTTCTCAAATCAAGCATCCCATTATCAGGATAGGAATTTAGTCCACTTCGCCTGCGTATTGTTCGGCAGTCAGCAGACCGTCGTAGTCTGCAACATTTGCCGGTTTGATTTTGAAGAACCAGCCTGCGCCGTATGGGTCGCTGTTGGCAGTTTCCGGTGCGCCGGGCAAGTCATCGTTGACGGCAACGACTTCGCCCGCAATCGGCGCGTACACGTCGGACGCTGCTTTTACAGACTCAACCACACCGGCCTGTTCTTCGGCAGCCAAATTTGCGCCGACTTCGGGCAACTCGACGAACACGATGTCGCCCAACAGCTCTTGCGCGTGGTGGGTAATGCCGACGGTAATCGTACCGTCTTCTTCAAGGCGCAGCCATTCGTGGCTGGCAACGTATTTCAGTTCGGCGGGGATGTTGTTGCTCATAGTTTGATACTCCATTGGTAGGGGGTTATTTTCAGACGGCATCTGCTCAGCTTAGCGTGCGCAGATACCTCGTGCGATTAATTCTTCCAAGCGTCCGTAATGGACGGCAATCATATTGTTTTTATCTTGTTCCAATTTTTGCTTTTGGGCGGAAAGAAGTTTAGGGGAGGCAGAATAATCCAAATATGCTTCGTTTATCTCGCGCTTGTTACTTGCCATTACGCCGCTTGCGCGGAATACAACGATTTCTTGTTTGGATCTCATATTGTCTGCAACGGCAACCTTCAGGCCTTTGCTGCGGTAATCTGCACAAATACCTGTAACAGCCGATACTTTATCCACTTCAACTGTTCCCGCATAACGGCTGAACGCAAACAGGGTAAATGATTTCGCTTGCGACAATGATTTCAGGTCGGAAGCACGGCTTCTACCTTTATTATCTTGCACGGCAATACTCAAATCATCATTCATGCGGATAATATCAAGAGCATATTCCCCGTCTATCGCCACCTCGCCGGCAATCTTTCCATTGCCGCCAACGGTTTTCATAAATGTTGCAGTACGGGATTTTCCTTCTGTATCGAAAAACATCAACCCGCGCTCGTCGGCAGACGAAGCGCAAGCCGATAACATCAATAACAACAATAAACTGCCAAAGGTTGCTTTCATAGTAAACAACAATTCCTTAAAACCTGCTTTCAGACGGCATCTGAAATGAAAATGCTGTCTGAACCGATATTAATCAAACTGTTTCTGTCCGTTACGTACAAACGGCAGCTTCAGTACGCGTACGTCCACTTCTTTGCCGCGCATCAGCACTTTGGCGGTATCGCCGTCAAAGTCTTTCGGTACGCGGGCGATGGCGATGGATTGTTTCAGGCTTGGAGAGAATACGCCGCTGGTGGTTTCGCCTTTGCCTTTGTCGGTCAACACTTCCATATGCGCGCGCAGGATACCGCCTTTGTCGAGCAGCAAACCGACTTGTTTGACGGCAACGCCTTTTTCTTTCAATGCCAGCAAGGCGGCTTTACCGACGAAATCGCGGCTTTCGTCTTTCAAATCAACCGTCCAACCCATGCCTGCTTCGAGCGGGCTGGTGTCGTCGTCCATATCGTTGCCGTAGAGGTTCATACCGGCTTCCATACGCAGGGTATCGCGCGCGCCGAGACCGCAGGGCTGTACGCCTGCTTGTTGCAGGGCTTTGAAGAATGCGACGGCTTCGGTGCCGGGCAGGATGACTTCGATGCCGTCTTCGCCGGTGTAGCCGGTGCGTGCGACAAACCAGTCGTTGCCCAAATCCGCGCCTTGGAACGGCTTGAGATTGTGGACGACATCCGCCCATTCGGGTTTGACGGTCAGGAGTTTTTCGATGGCTTTCGGGCCTTGTACGGCAAGCATACCAAGGTCGTAGCGCGGATTGAAGGCGACGCCGAATTCTTGTCCGACTTTGTGGAATTGCGCCGTGTCTTTTTCGCGGGTCGCGCCGTTGGACACGATGCGGTATCGGGTTTCGGCTTCATTGGTGCGGTAAACGATCAAGTCGTCAATCACGCCGCCGTTGTCGTTGAGCAAAGCGGAATAAAGGGCTTTGCCGACAAAAGCGAGTTTGGCGACATCGTTGGCAATCAGTTTGCGGAAAAAGGCTTTGGCATTTGCGCCCGCTACGTCGGTAACGAGCATATGGGATACGTCAAACATACCGGCGTCGGTGCGCACGGCTTCGTGTTCGGCGATTTGCGAACCATAATGGATGGGCAGCTCCCAGCCGGCAAAATCTACCGGCTTCGCGCCTGCATCTTGATGGGCTTGGTGAAACGGGGTGGTTTTCAGAGCAGTCATTCTCAAGTTTCTCCGGATTTTTTGTTCAGATGCCGCCCGCGCACCTGTGCGCGGATGACCCTATCTGTCCTTGAACCTGAGATTTTCGGCCGTATCCGCATGACGGCAAACCAGTCTGCTCACTGCTTTGCGCGGTTGTCTGAATGGTGGTTCAGACGGCCTTCTCCCCTTCGGTGGACGTTATTCCAACGCCGCTCTCCAGATTGTTTGTTTCAATGTGCAGTCCCTGATACCTGAGCGATTTAAGGGTGTCTGCGCCTTCGGTGGTTACATTGTAGTCGGGTGTAACACTCTCCTGCACATTTCCCGATTATGTCTTGAATCGGCGGTTTGGGCAAGCCGTCTTAAACATATGCGGCCCTCCCGGCGTTTTCAAACCGACTTCCTGAAAATGAAAACCATCTCTGATGACTACACAACTTTTTATATGTTAATATGCCTCAAGCCCATCCATACGGATGATCGCAAGCTGCCCGAATCCCATCAGCGGAACACAAATTTATGCCACAAATCACTTTAGACAAAACGGATATTAAAATCTTACAGGTTCTTCAGGAAAACGGCAGGCTGACCAATGTCGAGCTGTCCGAACGCGTCGCGCTCTCGCCCTCCCCCTGCCTGCGCCGCCTGAAACAGTTGGAAGATAGCGGCATCGTCCGGCAATACGCCGCGCTGCTGTCGCCCGAATCCGTCAACTTGGGGCTTCAGGCATTTATCCGCGTTTCCATCAGCAAGGCAAAAGACGCGCGGGAAGACTTTGCCGCCTCTGTTCAAAAATGGCCCGAAGTATTAAGCTGCTTCGCCCTGACCGGCGAGACCGACTACCTGCTTCAGGCGTTTTTTACCGATATGAACGCGTTTTCCCATTTTGTTTTGGATACACTTTTATCCCACCACGGCGTACAGGATGCCCAATCGAGCTTTGTTTTAAAAGAAATCAAACACACCACATCCCTGCCGCTCAACCATTTGTTGAAAGAATAATTTTCCGATACCCATTTATGGATACCGACTGCTTTTCACATCAGGAACACATTGCCCAAGCCACCCGGCAATGGTTGGAAAAAGCCGTTATCGGCTTGAATTTATGCCCCTTTTCCAAAGCACCGTATGTCAAAAACCTCGTCCGCATTACCATCAGCAAGGCGCGGCATTTAGACGGCTTTTTAGAAGATTTAGACAAGGAATTGCAAATTCTAGGCAAATCGATGCCGTCTGAAATTGAAACCACGCTATTGGTTCACCCGACCTTATTTCCCGATTTTAGCCGGTTTAATGATTTCCTTGACCTTGCCGATGCCGCCATTATTGAAAACGGCTTGGAAGGCATCATCCAAATCGCCCCGTTTCATCCCGATTTCCAATTTGAAGGCACGGATTCGGACGACATCGGCAACTATACCAATCGCTCGCCTTATCCGACACTGCATCTGATACGCGAGGACAGCATCGCCAAAGCCGGTCTTGCCATACCCGACGCATCAGTCATTTACGAACGCAATATTGCCCTGCTCAAACAAATGGGACATGAAGGCTGGGCAAAACTCGGTATCACATCCTGCCCTTATCCGCACAACAAGAAAAATACTTCAAAATGATACGTTATCTGTTAATTGCCTGCGGCGGCATCTCCCTGCTGCTGGGAGTCATCGGTATTTTTCTGCCGCTGTTGCCGACCACGCCCTTTGTTTTACTTTCCGCCGCCTGCTGGGCAAAGGCATCCCCGCGTTTTCACCGCTGGCTGCACCGGCACCGCTATTTCGGCCCGATGGTTCATAATTGGGAAAAAAACGGCGCAGTGCCGCGCAAAGCCAAAATTTTCGCCATCAGTATGATGACCGCCTCCTGTCTGATGATGTTTTGGCAGTTCCCCCAACGCTGGTGGGTAGGGGCGGTTTCATCGGTTTTTTGTTCCTTTGTCGCCATATGGATGTGGCGCAGGCCCGAATCCTGAATGCCGTCTGAAAGGGGCGGGCGCAAACAAACGGGTGGGGCAAACCTGTTTTATTGAAAATATATGTTAAAATAAATTCATTTTCCGTTTTCGATAGATTATTTATTAAAGATATATATTTCATTGTTTTAAATAAAATTATTTATCAAAAAAGACATATATTCCCAAGCGCGGCAATACGCCCTCCCGCCGCCTTCCGGTTTGGGCAACTGGTTTATCCTGATTATTTACTTTACAATCAATCGGAAAACTTTTTTTCAAAAACAAACAGGCAGCACAGTCCGCCTATGTCCGGGCGGCACGAAGCCTGTATCACTCCCGCGCGCCGCGCAAGGCAGTGCTTGAATCGAGGAAACACGATGCGCCACCTACCCCTGTTTTCACTCATACTTTTCCCGGCATCGGTTTACGCCGCAGATTTGGACGGCGCAAACCTAAACCTGCTGTGGGGCTTGCCCTTCGCCCTGATTTTGCTGTCTATCGCATTAGGCCCCTTGTTTTTTTCACATACCTGGCATCACCATTACGGCAAAATCACTGCCGTTTGGACATTGCTCTTCCTCATCCCGTTCAGTTTGGTTTTTGGCGCGTCCGCCGGCATACATACCGTCGCACACGCACTCGTTGAAGAATACATCCCCTTCATCCTGCTGCTGCTTGCCCTGTACACCATTTCAGGCGGCATTTTGGTTTGGGGCGACTTGAACGGCACACCCAAGCTCAACACCGCCCTGCTTGCCGTCGGCACGGCACTGGCTTCAATTATGGGCACGACCGGCGCGGCAATGCTGATGATTCGTCCGCTGCTGAAAGCCAACCAAAACCGTGCCCACCGCGTGCACATCGTCATCTTCTTCATTTTCCTGGTTGCAAACATCGGCGGCGGTCTGACCCCTTTGGGCGACCCCCCGCTCTTCCTCGGCTTTCTTAAGGGTGTAGATTTTATGTGGACGGTCAAACATATGCTTGCCCCTGTCCTGATCAGCACCGCCGCTCTGTTGACCGCCTTCTATTTCATCGACAACCGTTTCTTCAAACAGGAAAGCATTGCACAAGATATACCGAAACAACAGGAAAAACCCGAAAAAATCGCCATCTTCGGAAAATGGAATTTCCTCCTGCTGGCGGGCGTGGTCGGCGCGGTTCTGATGTCCGGCCTTTGGAAGCCCGAACACCCGGGATTTGAAATCCTCGGCAGCCGTTACGCCCTGCAAAACCTTGTCCGCGACCTCATCCTGATTGCATTGACCTCCGTATCTATGGCGATTACGCCCAAACAAGTTCGCGCCGGCAACGAATTCAACTTTGAACCCATCGCCGAAGTGGGCAAACTCTTCCTCGGCATCTTCATCACCATCTTCCCCGTCCTGAGCATTCTGAAAGCAGGCGAGGCAGGCGCGCTGGGCGGAGTGGTATCGCTGGTTCACGATACGGCAGGCCATCCGATTAATGTGATGTATTTCTGGATGAGCGGCATATTGTCGGCATTCTTGGATAACGCGCCCACTTATCTCGTGTTTTTCAATATGGCGGGCGGCGATGCCCAAGCCTTGATGACGGGCCCTTTGTTCCATACCCTGCTGGCCGTCTCTATGGGTTCGGTATTTATGGGCGCACTGACCTATATCGGCAACGCGCCGAACTTTATGGTCAAAGCCATTGCCGAACAGCGCGGCATCCCTATGCCTTCGTTTTTCGGCTATATGATGTGGTCGGCGGCTTTTCTGATTCCCGTCTTCATCATCCACACCCTTGTCTTTTTCGTTTTCAAACTGCTGTAAACGCTATGCCGTCTGAACATTCAGACGGCATTTTAAATTCCGGCATAATCAAATCAATATCCCCCCTTCCGACAATTATAGTGGATTAACAAAAATCAGGACAAGGCGACGAAGCCGCAGACAGTACAAATAGTACGGCAAGGCGAGGCAACGCCGTACTGGTTTAAATTTAATCCACTATAAAAACGGCTTCCGCAAGGAAAAAAGCAGCAAATCTGACAAACAGGTACAATTCCTGATAAAATCTAACACTTTGCTACATTAATTTATTCAATGCTTTTGATGCCGCGCGACACGGTATCAAAACACGCCGTTTTTACCTTAACCATCACAAGTAATGCAAATCTATGATTAAAATCAAAAAAGGTCTAGACCTGCCCATCGCGGGCAGACCGGAGCAAACCGTTTACGACGGTCCGGCCATTACCGAAGTCGCGTTGCTTGGCGAAGAATATGCCGGTATGCGCCCCTCGATGAAAGTCAAGGAAGGCGATGCCGTCAAAAAAGGCCAAGTGCTGTTTGAAGACAAAAAGAATCCGGGCGTGGTGTTTACTGCGCCGGCTTCCGGAAAAATCGCCGCGATTCACCGTGGCGAAAAGCGCGTGCTTCAGTCGGTTGTGATTGCCGTTGAAGGCGATGATGAAATCGAGTTCGAACGCTACGCGCCCGATGCCTTGGCAAACTTAAGCGGCGAAGAAGTGCGCCGCAATCTGATTCAATCCGGCTTGTGGACCGCGCTACGTACCCGTCCGTTCAGCAAGATTCCCGCCGTCGATGCCGAGCCGTCCGCCATTTTCGTCAATGCGATGGACACCAATCCGCTGGCTGCCGATCCTGTGGTCATCATCAAAGAAGCCGCCGAAGACTTCAAACTCGGCCTGTTGGTATTAAGCCGCCTGACCGAACGTAAAATCCATGTGTGTAAAGCAGCCGGTGCGGACGTGCCGTCTGAAAACGCTGCCAACATCGAAACACATGAATTCGGCGGCCCACATCCTGCCGGTTTGAGCGGCACGCACATTCATTTCATCGAGCCGGTCGGTGCGAATAAAATCGTTTGGACCATCAATTATCAAGACGTGATTGCCATTGGCCGTTTGTTTGCAACAGGCCGTCTGAACACCGGGCGCGTGATTGCCTTGGGCGGTTCTCAAGTCAACAAACCGCGCCTCTTGCGTACCGTTTTGGGGGCGAAGGTGTCTCAACTTACCGCCGGCGAATTGGTTGACGCAGACAACCGCGTAATTTCCGGCTCGGTATTGAACGGCGCGATTGCACAAGGCGCGCATGATTATTTGGGACGCTACCACAATCAGATTTCCGTTATCGAAGAAGGCCGCAGCAAAGAGCTGTTCGGCTGGGTTGCGCCGCAGCCGGACAAATACTCGATTACGCGTACGACCCTCGGCCATTTCCTGAAAAACAAACTCTTCAAGTTCACGACAGCCGTCAACGGCGGCGACCGCGCTATGGTTCCCATCGGTACTTACGAGCGCGTGATGCCTCTGGACATCCTGCCTACCCTGCTTTTGCGCGATTTAATCGTCGGCGATACCGACAGCGCGCAGGCTTTGGGTTGCTTGGAATTAGACGAAGAAGACCTCGCTTTGTGCAGCTTCGTCTGCCCGGGCAAATACGAATACGGCCCGCTGTTGCGCAAGGTGCTGGAAACCATTGAGAAGGAAGGCTGATTATGGGCTTGAAACATTTTCTGGAAAAAATCGAACCGCACTTCCTGCCGGGCGGCAAACATGAAAAATGGTATGCCCTCTATGAAGCTGCGGCGACGATTTTCTACACATCCGGCGCGGTAACGCGCAAAGCGGCGCATGTCCGCGACGCGCTCGACTCCAAGCGTATGATGATTTTGGTATGGCTGGCTTTGTTCCCCGCTATGTTCTACGGTATGTACAACGTCGGCGTACAGGCATTCGGTGCGTTAACGCCCGATTTGCTGCAACAAAGCATCGCCAACGACTGGCATTACGCCCTTGCAAACGCTTTGGGCATCAATATGTCGTCTGAAGCTGGCGTGTCGGGCAAAATGCTGTTCGGCGCGATTTACTTCCTGCCGATTTATGCAACCGTATTTATCGTCGGCGGTTTTTGGGAAGTCTTGTTCGCCACCGTGCGCAAACACGAAATCAACGAAGGTTTCTTTGTTACTTCGATTCTGTTTGCCTTAATCGTTCCGCCTACCCTGCCTTTGTGGCAGGCGGCTTTGGGCATTACCTTCGGCGTAGTGGTTGCAAAAGAGGTATTCGGCGGTACGGGTAAAAACTTTATGAACCCTGCGCTGGCAGGCCGCGCCTTCCTGTTCTTCGCCTACCCTGCCAACTTGAGCGGCGATGCGGTTTGGACGGCGGTTGACGGCTATTCCGGCGCAACCGCGCTGGCGCAATGGGCGGCACACGGTGCAGACGGCCTGAAAAACGCCGTAACCGGTCAAACCATCACTTGGATGGACGCGTTTATCGGTAACGTACCCGGCTCCATCGGCGAAGTATCCACTTTGGCACTCTTAATCGGCGGCGCGTTTATCGTGTTTGCCCGCATCGCTTCTTGGCGCATTATTGCCGGCGTGATGATCGGTATGATTGCGATGTCTTCGCTGTTCAACTTCATCGGTTCGGACACCAACGCTATGTTTGCTATGCCTTGGTACTGGCATCTGGTCGTCGGCGGCTTCGCCATCGGTATGCTGTTTATGGCGACCGACCCTGTTTCCGCTTCCTTTACCAATGTCGGCAAATGGTGGTACGGCGCGCTTATCGGCGTGATGTGCGTATTGATCCGCGTGGTCAACCCTGCTTACCCCGAAGGCATGATGTTGGCGATTCTGTTTGCCAACCTGTTTGCCCCGATTTTCGACTATTTCGTCGCACAAGCGAACATCAAACGCAGAAAGGCGCGCAGCAATGGCTAAGAAATTCGATAAAGACAGCTTCAGCGGCACGCTGATTGTGGTATTGGTTGTCAGCCTGATTTGTTCCATCATCGTGGCGGGCGCGGTCGTTGGCTTAAAACCCATCCAAGAGAAACAAAAACTCCAAGACAAACAAGGCTATATCTTGAGCGTAGCCGGTTTGATGGATAAAAACACCGACATCGGCAAAACCTTTGCCGAGCGTATCGAGCAACGTGTCGTGGACTTGGCAACCGGCGAATATGTGAAAGACGCGCCGAAAGACTTCAGCGCACGCGTTGCCGGCAAAGACCCTGCTCAAAGCATCCAAATCAAACCCGAAGACGATTTAGCAGGCATCAAAAGCCGTGCCAAGTACACCGAAGTTTACTTGGTAAAAGGCGATGACGGCAAAATCGGGCAAATTATCCTGCCGATGCACGGCAACGGTTTGTGGTCGGTGATGTACGGTTTTGTCGCCATCCAACCCGACGGCAACACCATCAACGGCATTACCTATTACGAGCAAGGCGAAACCCCGGGCTTGGGCGGCGAAATCGGCAACCCTTTGTGGCAGCAAAAATTCGTCGGCAAAAAACTGTTTGACGGACAAGGCAAACTCGCCCTGCACGTCGGCAAAGGCGCGGGTTCGGACAAAGAGCACGGCGTAGATGCCCTCTCCGGCGCGTCGCTGACTTCCAAAGGCGTGCAAGGTTCGTTCGCCTACTGGTTCGGCGAAAACGGCTATATCCCCTACCTGAACAAATTGAAATCAGCAGGAGCACAATAATGGCTGATATGAAACGCTTGAAACACTTGATGTTTTCACCCTTTATCGACAACAACCCGATTGCCTTGCAGGTTTTGGGTATTTGTTCGGCTTTGGCGGTTACCACCAAACTTCAGACGGCCATCGTAATGGGTATTTCCGTAGCTTTGGTAACCGGTTTTTCCAGTTTTTTCATTTCTTTGGTACGCAACTACATCCCCAACAGCATCCGCATCATCGTGCAAATGGCGATTATCGCGTCGCTGGTTACGCTGGTCGACCAACTGCTCCAAGCCTTTGCTTATGAGCTGTCCAAACAACTTTCCGTATTCGTCGGTCTGATTATCACCAACTGTATCGTGATGGGCCGTGCCGAAGCATTTGCGATGAAAGAACCTCCGCTGGAAAGCCTGATCGACGGTATCGGCAACGGCGCGGGCTACGGGATGATGCTGCTTGTCGTCGCCACCGTCCGCGAACTGATCGGCTCAGGCAAACTTTTAGGTTATACCGTCTTTCAAACCGTGCAGGACGGCGGCTGGTATCAGACCAACGGCTTGTTCCTGCTCGCTCCAAGTGCGTTCTTCATCATCGGCTTTTTGATTTGGGGTCTGCGTACCTGGAAACCCGAACAGGCGGAGGAATAAGCTATGGAACACTATTTGAGCCTCTTTATCAAATCCGTCTTCATCGAAAATATGGCACTATCCTTCTTTTTGGGTATGTGCACGTTTTTGGCGGTATCCAAAAAAGTATCCACCGCATTCGGTTTGGGTGTGGCGGTGATTTTCGTACTCGGACTGTCCGTCCCCGCCAACCAATTGGTTTACTCGCTGCTCAAAGACGGCGCGATTGTCGAAGGCGTGGATTTGACCTTTTTGAAATTCATCACCTTCATCGGCGTAATTGCCGCTTTGGTGCAGATTTTGGAAATGTTCTTGGACAAATTCGTCCCCGCCCTCTATAACGCGTTGGGCATCTACCTGCCGCTGATTACCGTGAACTGCGCGATTTTCGGTGCCGTATCGTTTATGGCGCAGCGCGAATACGGTTTCGGCGAATCCGTCGTGTACGGCTTCGGCGCGGGCTTGGGCTGGATGTTGGCGATTGTCGCTTTGGCGGGCATTACCGAAAAAATGAAATATTCGGACGCTCCCAAAGGCCTCAAAGGCTTGGGCATTACCTTTATCGCCGCCGGCCTGATGGCGATGGCGTTTATGTCGTTCTCCGGCATCCAGTTATAAGAAAGGGACCGGTATGGAGATTATTTTAGGTATCGTGATGTTTACCGTCATCGTTTTGGCTTTGGCACTGATGATTCTGTTTGCCAAATCCAAGCTGGTCAGCGAAGGCGACATCACCATCAAAGTCAACGGCGAAAAAGAGCTGACGATGCCCGCCGGCGGCAAACTGTTGGGCGCGCTTGCCAACGAAGGCATCTTTATCCCCTCCGCCTGCGGCGGGGGCGGTTCGTGCGGCCAGTGCCGCGTCGTCGTAAAAAGCGGCGGCGGCGACATCCTGCCGACCGAGCTGTCCCACATCAACAAACGCGAAGCGCGCGAAGGCTGCCGGCTGTCGTGCCAAGTCAACGTCAAAACCGATATGGAGATTGAAGTCCCCGAAGAAGTGTTCGGCGTGAAAAAATGGGAATGCACCGTCATCTCCAACGACAACAAAGCTACGTTCATTAAAGAACTCAAACTTGCCATTCCCGAAGGCGAAGAAGTGCCTTTCCGCGCCGGCGGCTACATCCAAATCGAAGCACCGCCGCACACTGTTGCCTACAAAGACTTCGACATTCCTAAGGAATACCACGAAGACTGGGACAAATACAATCTGTGGCAGTATGTTTCCAAAGTGGACGAACCGATTTTGCGCGCCTACTCTATGGCTTCATACCCTGAAGAAAAAGGCATCATTATGCTGAACGTGCGTATCGCCACGCCGCCTCCGCGCGTACCCGATGCGCCTCCGGGACAAATGTCCTCCTACATCTGGTCGCTCAAACCCGGCGACAAAGTTACGATTTCCGGCCCGTTCGGCGAATTCTTCGCCAAAGATACCGATGCCGAAATGGTATTTATCGGCGGCGGTGCGGGTATGGCGCCGATGCGTTCCCACATTTTCGACCAGCTGAAACGTTTGAACTCCAAACGCAAAATCACCTTTTGGTACGGAGCGCGTTCCAAACGCGAGATGTTCTATGTCGAAGACTTCGACCAACTCGCGGCAGAGTTTCCGAACTTCACGTGGCACGTCGCCCTGTCCGACCCATTGCCCGAAGACGACTGGGACGGTTACACAGGCTTCATTCACAACGTGGTTTACGAAAACCATCTGAAAAACCACGAAGCACCGGAAGACTGCGAATTTTATATGTGCGGCCCGCCGATTATGAACCAGTCCGTCATCAAAATGCTCAAAGACTTGGGCGTGGAAGACGAAAACATCCTCTTGGACGATTTCGGCGGTTGAGTATTCGGCTTCAAATACAAAAGGAAGAAACTTCGGTTTCTTCCTTTTTTTATACGATGCCGTCCGAACACCCTTCAGACGGCATCCGCCCATACCCGTATCAATATCGTTGTTTTCCCATCTTTGTATCCCACGGCGGATGTGCGATTAAATATTTTGACGAAAAAACAAAGAAGTATACTTCTTTTCAGTTATGGTTGATTCCATAACTGAAAAAGTATCGATAAACCCATTTTGCGAGGTACGGATAATGTCTGACAGTTTTGAAAACAGCCCCGAATACGATGATTGGATCGAATCGGGTGGTCGTGATGAAGATTACGAATACTACTACAACAAATGGCAACGCAGGACGCGCTGACCATCAAACCCTGACAAACCGGTTGGTAAAACACCGGTTTGTTTTTTATTACCGCCCCCCAAACAGCGGGCGATGCCGTCCGGACACCCTCCAGACGGCATCGGCATATAGTGGATTAAATTTAAATCAGGACAAGGCGGCGAAGCCGCAGACAGTACAAATAGTACGGCAAGGCGAGCCAACGCTGTACTGGTTTAAATTTAATTCACTATAAAAACATACCGGCCGTTTTGCGATATAATTCAAGCCATTTGCCAAAACCATCAAACACTATGCCGTCTGAAACACGCCTGCCGAACTTTGTCCGCGCACTTATATTTGCCCTGAGCCTCATCTTCCTGAACGCCTGTTCGGAACAAACCGCGCAAACCGTTACCCTTCAAGGCGAAACGATGGGCACGACCTATACCGTCAAATACCTTTCAAACAATCGGGACAAACTCCCCTCCCCTGCCGAAATACAAAAGCGCATCGATGACGCGCTTAAAGAAGTCAACCGGCAGATGTCCACCTATCAGCCCGACTCCGAAATCAGCCGGTTCAACCGAACCACAGCCGGCAAACCCCTCCGCATTTCAAACGACTTCGCACGCGTTACCGCCGAAGCTATCCGCCTGAACCGCCTAACGCACGGCGCACTGGACGTAACCGTCGGCCCTTTGGTCAACCTTTGGGGATTCGGTCCCGACAAATCCGTTACCCGGGAACCGACACCGGAACAAGTCAAACAGGCGGCATCTTATACGGGCATAGACAAAATCATTTTGCAACAAGACAAAGATTCCGCCTCCTTGAGCAAAACCCACCCCAAAGCCTATTTGGATTTGTCTTCGATTGCCAAAGGCTTCGGCGTGGATAAAGTTGCGGGCGAACTGGAAAAATACGGCATTCAAAATTATCTGGTCGAAATCGGCGGCGAGTTGCACGGCAAAGGCAAAAACGCGCGCGGCGAACCGTGGCGCATCGGTATCGAGCAGCCCAATATCATCCAAGGCGGCAATACGCAAATCATCGTCCCGCTGAACAACCGTTCGCTTGCCACATCCGGCGATTACCGTATTTTCCACGTCGATAAAAGCGGCAAACGCCTCTCCCACATCATCGATCCCAGCAACAAACGACCCATCAGCCACAACCTCGCCTCCATCAGCGTGGTCGCAGACAGTGCGATGACGGCAGACGGCTTGTCCACAGGATTATTTGTTTTAGGCGAAACCGATGCCTTAAAGCTGGCAGAACAAGAAAAACTCGCCGTTTTCCTGATTGTCCGGGATAAAGGCGGCTACCGCACCGCGATGTCTTCCGAATTTGAAAAACTGCTCCGTTAAACGCACACCGATTGGGAAACACTATGAAAACCCTGCTCCTCACCTTCGGCATCTTCCTGATCGTCATCATCGGTATGGCGGTCGGCTATATCTTCTCCAAACGCACCATCAAGGGAAGCTGCGGCGGCATTACCGCTTTGGGTATGAAAAAAATGTGCGACTGCGACACGCCTTGCGACACTTTGCAAAAGAAACTGGATGAAGAAAAACAGGCAGGCGGTATACGGGTTGACCGTTGACACTGAAACAAAATGCCGTCTGAAGCCCGGCCGGCGGGTTCAGACGGCATTGCCGTTTTACTTCAATCTGTTTATACGCAAAACGCGCTTCAGGAAATAAATCAGATTATTCCCCAGGCGCCTTCAGGCTTCCTTTTGCGCCACCGTAACCATAGCCGGACGCAACACGCGGTCGGACAGGGTATAGCCCTTCTTCATCACACCCACCACCGTATTGGGTTCCTGTTCGCTTGCCACCGCCTGCATCGCCTGATGGATATTGGGATCGAGCTTATCGCCCGCTTTAGGGTTGATTTCCTTGATTTGCGTGGCATCAAATGCTTTCTGCAACTCGTTCAAAGTCATCTGCACGCCCATTTTCAGCGCATCGAAATTGCCGCTCTGATCCAAAAGTGCCATTTCCAGATAATCCTTGACCGGCAGCATTTCCACAGCAAATTTCTGCCCGGCGAACTTGTGCGTATCGGCAATTTCCTGCTGATGGCGGCGGCGCAGGTTCTGCTCGTTTGCCAAAGCACGGAGCTGCTCGTCTTTCAACTGCGCTTCCAGCCCGGCAACACGTGCCTGCAAATCCTCATAAGTCGGAACAACAGTTGTTTCCTGCCCATCAGGATTATTTTCTACTGTTTCCGCTGTTCCGGCCTCTTCGACGGAAGTTTCCGCTTCCGCATTTTCCAACACTTCTTCACTGTTTTGCTGCTGTGTCTGTTCGCTCATATCGTATCCCTTAAAACAAATTGGAAATCAAAATCCGGTTATTACCCGCGCAAGATAAGGACGTTGCCAAGAAACTTCAAGCAAAAGCAGGAAATTTCACATCCGCCGCCGAATACCCTACCGCAAAAACCATATAAACGGTAAGATACCGCCGACCTTATGCTTTTCAGACGGCATCCATTATGAAAAAAAACCATTTGAACACAATCGGTTTCGACCTCTGGCATACCATCCGCGAAGAAACCGCGGCGGCGGCCGCCGCCGAGCCGATGCTGGCAAGTTTTCTGCACCAAACCGTGTTGCGCCACGAGTCCCTCGGCTCCGTCCTTTCCTACCACCTGTCCAGTAAACTCGGCAGCCCGATTATGGACGTGCGCGCCCTGTTTGAAATCTACCAGCAGGCATTGGGCAGCGATGAGCAAATCAGCAAATGCGTCGAGGCAGACTTAAAAGCCATCTACGAGCGTGACCCGGCATGCGACGAATACACGCTTCCGCTTCTATATTTCAAAGGTTTCCACGCCATTCAGGCACACCGCATCAACCACTGGCTATACTTAAACGGACGTAAAACGCTGGCCTATTTCCTGCAAAACCGGATGTCTGAAGTATTTGGGGTGGACATCCATCCCGCCGCGCATTTCGGACACGGACTGATGCTTGACCACGCCACCGGCTTTGTTGCCGGCGAAACCGCCGTGTTGGGCAACAATATTTCGATTTTGCACGGCGTAACGCTCGGCGGTTCGGGCAAAGAAGGCGGCGACCGCCACCCCAAAATCGGCGACGGCGTGATGATCGGCGCAAACGCCTCGATATTGGGCAATATCCGCATCGGCAGCAATGCCAAAATCGGCGCGGGCAGCGTCGTGGTTTCAGACGTGCCGCCGTCCGTCACGGTTGTCGGCGTACCCGCCAAACCCGTGGCACGCGCACCCAAAACACCGTCGGCGGATATGGATCAAAATATCCAGTTTGCCGAAATCGACTTTATGATTTGAATATCCGCACCAATGCCGTCTGAAACGCCAAACGGGCTTCAGACGGCATTGCCCGCTTCAAGCCGCCGATTCTGCAAACCCCGGCGGCATTCCTTATTTCAAGGCTGCACTTTAATATGCCGCCGATACCGGCACTTATCGGTCGGAAAAATGCCTTTTATCCGATGAAACCGGTTTCCGCACAACCGGAAATCACCGGTTTTCCCCTTATAAACGGGCGGCAGCGGGCGATGATTCAAACAAAGCCTATTTCAAAAGCAGAATCAGCAGCAAAACAAACGCGATTGCCGCCAGCCACAGGCTTTGCCGTTGCTGCACTTTGACCAAATGGATGTAGGCATCGCGCATTTCCTGCTGACGGTTTTCGTCAACCAGCGCACTGATTTTGCGCGGCAATGAAGGAATGATTTGCGCCCAGTCGGGGGCTTCGTTTTTGAGGTTGCGCCAAAGGGCTTTGGGGCCGACCTGTTCGTTCATCCATTTCACTAAAAACGGCTTGGCGGTTTTCCACAAGTCCAAATCGGGATCGAGCCGGCGGCCCAAGCCTTCGATGTTAAGCAGCGTTTTTTGCAATAGAACAAGCTGCGGTTGGATTTCGACGTTGAAGCGGCGGCTGACTTCAAACAGGCGCATCAGCACCAAGCCGAAGGAAATCTGCGAAATCGGTTTGTTGAACACCGGTTCGCAAACGGCGCGGACGGCGGCTTCCAATTCTTCCGCACGCGTGTCGGCAGGTACCCAGCCCGATTCGATGTGGGCGGTGGCGACGCGCCGGTAATCGCGGTTGAAAAAGGCGAGGAAGTTGATGGCGAGATAGCGTTTGTCGTAATCGGTCAGCGTGCCGACGATGCCGAAATCAAGGGCGATGTAGCGGTTGTCGGCGGCGACCAGAATATTGCCGGGGTGCATATCCGCGTGGAAAAAACCGTCGCGGAAGACTTGCGTGAAGAAGATTTCCACGCCGTAATCGGCGAGTTTGTGCAAATCGATGCCGTCTGCTTTGAGTTTGGCGATATCGGATACCGGCGTGCCGTCCATCCATTCGATGGTCAGTACGTCGCCGGTGCAGTAGTCGTAAAATACCTTCGGCACAATCAGCATATCGCTGTTTTGGAAATTGCGTCCGAGTTGTCCGGCATTGGCGGCTTCGCGCATCAAATCCAACTCGTCGTGCAGGTATTTGTCAAACTCCGCCACCACTTCGCGCGGCTTCAAACGCTTGCCGTCTGCAAACAAACGCTCCACCCAAGCCGCGCCGAAGCGCATCAGCGACAAATCCTGCTCGATAAGGGGCAAAAGGTTGGGGCGCAAGACTTTAACCGCCACTTGTTCGCCCGAATGCAGCCGTGCTTTGTGTACTTGCGCGATGGACGCGCTGGCGACAGGCTCGGTTTCAAATTCCGCGTACAGCGTTTCGATGGATTGTCCCAATGATTTTTCAATCTGCTCCCGCGAAAGCCGCGCGTCAAACGGCGGCACTTTGTCTTGCAGCCTTGCCAATTCGACCGCGTAATCGTGCGGAATCAAATCGGGGCGCGTGGACAATACCTGTCCGAACTTGATGAAAATCGGCCCCAGGCTTTCCAAGGCAAGGCGCAGACGGACGGCAGGCGGTTCATCTTTAAATCTGGAAGATTGCGGCATTATTTTCAGCAAACCGTATACCCAGCCGCGCCGGACCAATCCGGCACACAATCCCGCCAATCGGTAGTAATAAAGAGTCCCGACAATAACCGCCAGGCGTTTCAACCATTTCATATGTAAAATCCCGAATACAGCATTTATCGGACAATCAAAAAATCTTACCGATCAGATAGCCCAAAAAAGCAATCAGCAGCCCGAAAACCAGCAGTTTGATATTGCGGGGCGGCGGTTCGGGTTGCGAAGGCGCGGGAATATCATCTTCCCCGCCGCCGTGAAGTTCAAGATATTCGGGCATTTCCCCATCCGCGCCCTCTCCTTCGCCCTCCCTTTCCTCCGGCGGCTCGACCGTTTCCAACTCCATATATCTCCGGGTAATAATGTCCAAACCCAAATAGCTGAAATAATCGTGCAACTCTTCCCGTTTCGCCCAAGTGCATTTTTCCTCAATCAACACTTGCGGTTTGGAATCGAGCGATTCGATCAATCCTTCCGCCTTTTCTTCGCCGAGATTCTCCCTGAGGCACTCCCGGATAAGCCCGCGATCCACTTGGGGCGGGTAGGAAACATATACATCGTACAAATCGTTTCGGTAATCTTTACTCATCTCAATCATAAGGGAACAAATACGCCTGATACCGTTCCGCCCGTTCCTTTCGGGAAACCCGATTCATCTTCAAACAATCGGATTATATGTGAATTCATCCCGATAATATATTTTCCAAAAGTAAAAATGCCGTCTGAACGCTCAGACGGCATCGCACGAACCAACCGGTCACACGGAAAACGACGATCCGCAACCGCAGGTTGTTTCCGCATTCGGATTGCGGATGACGAATTGCGAACCCTGCAAACTTTCCGTATAGTCGATTTCCGCACCGACCAAATACTGATAGCTCATCGGATCGACCAAAAAGACCAAACCGTTTTTCTCGATTTCAAAATCGTCGTCGTTTTTAATTTCATCAAAAGTAAATCCATACTGGAAACCCGAGCAGCCGCCGCCGTTGACAAAAACCCGCAATTTCAAATCGGGGTTGTTTTCTTCGGCAATCAAATCCGCAACTTTCGTACAGCAGCTGTCAGTAAAGATAATAGGGCTTTCGTCCGACATGGTGTTATTCCTTAATATAATATTTCTGCATTCTCTCTCAAACCCCTTGCAAAGGCAAGCGGGGGCTTGTTCCTTGAAAAGGAACTGCCTTACAGATAAGTTTGACCGCTCCCGATTTCAAGTCCCGGACTCAAACCGCCCTGCCGAACCACTCGACCCGCCCGATGATTTCCACATCATCGGCAGGATGATTCAAATTGATTTCAAAAGCAGGGTAAGCCTCGTTGGCGGAAATGACATTGATTATCCCGCCGGGGACGATTTGCAGGCGTTTGACCAACAGGTTTTCATTAATCCGCAAAACATACAGTCCGTCCTTCGGCGTATTCTCGCTATGGTTGACCAAAATCGAATCACCGTCATTCAAAACCCCCTCCATAGAATCGCCCTTAACGGAAATCACAGACAGGTTTTTCACATCACGGGTAACGTAGTTCTCGATCCAATGCCGTCTGAACGCCATTGTAAATACAGGCTCTTCATGATCGACAAACTGTCCGTACCCTGCTGCCGCACGAATATCATATCTCGGCACGAAGACAAATTCATCCGTATCGACTTCATTGCCCAAAGTATCGCAGGCTGCAGGTTTTTCAGGTTTCACACCCGGAAACGGCTCTCCTTCCCCGGTCAGCAGCCAATCAATACTGCAACCTTTCAATTTCTTGATTTTTTTCAGTGTTTCAGACTTGGGCAGACCGCCTTCATTCCATATCCTGCCGAAACCCGCAATCGTCATTTCAATATCGGATGCGATTTTTGCCTGCTTCGCTTCATTTTTCCATAGAAAAATCAATCTGTCTTTAAAGGTTTCCATAAATATCTTTCCCTTTCCCTAAATTCCATCATGCAAAGTAAACATAAAATATATTTTACCTTAGTTATACAAAAAATAAAATAAACATGATAAACTAAATTTAAACTATGATTTATCTTAATATAAATACCAAATATTAAGATTTTTCATCTATTGACCACCGATCTAACAGGTGAAAGGAATAAATATGAAAAAATCCGGTAAATATTTTCTCTATACAACAGCATTTATCTTATCCTGCTTCGCTTTTTCAGAAAGTCATTCGGAAGCCAAACAGCCGGAAATCACTTTGTCCTCCTCGCTATGCGAACAACTCAGCATACTGAACGCAAAAAATATGGATTCAAAGCAAATTTCATTATCCAAGGAATGCGACATCATCGAATCCTCGCATGACTGGGAAAAGGAATACGGAAACTTAAATGAGCAAGAAATGCTCGCCGGTATTATCTATGAATAAGTTTATTAATAATCTGAATATTAGATTCAAATATAAATACAATATTTTCATATGTTTATATGTTTGTGCCTATATAAGAACTTGAAACCGTCCCACTCCCACCCTATTTAATGCGCATCGGGACACAACGTTCCAACATATTTCACAAAATAAGCAAATCAAATAGGAGCATCCATATGGCAAAAGTAATCGGTATCGACTTAGGTACAACCAACTCTTGTTTGGCCATTTCTGAAAACGGTCAAACCAAAGTGATCGAAAATGCAGAAGGTGCGCGCACCACTCCTTCCGTTATCGCTTATTTGGACGGCGGCGAAATCCTTGTCGGCGCACCGGCTAAACGCCAAGCGGTAACCAACGCTAAAAACACCATCTACGCCGCCAAACGTTTGATCGGCCACAAATTTGAAGACAAAGAAGTCCAACGCGACATCGAATCCATGCCTTTCGAAATCATCAAAGCCAACAACGGCGACGCATGGGTGAAAGCGCAAGGCAAAGAGCTGTCTCCTCCTCAAATTTCCGCAGAAGTTTTGCGTAAAATGAAAGAAGCCGCCGAAGCTTACTTAGGCGAAAAAGTAACAGAAGCCGTGATTACCGTTCCCGCCTATTTCAACGACAGCCAACGTCAAGCGACTAAAGACGCGGGCCGCATCGCAGGTTTGGACGTAAAACGTATCATCAACGAACCAACCGCAGCCGCTTTGGCATTCGGTATGGACAAAGGCGACAACAAAGACCGCAAAGTAGCCGTATATGACTTGGGCGGCGGTACTTTCGATATTTCCATCATCGAAATCGCCAACCTCGACGGAGACAAACAATTCGAAGTATTGGCAACCAACGGCGATACTTTCTTGGGCGGCGAAGACTTCGACCAACGCCTCATCGACCACATCATCGCCGAGTTCAAAAAAGAACAAGGCATTGATTTGAAACAAGACGTGATGGCTCTGCAACGCCTGAAAGAAGCTGCCGAAAAAGCCAAAATCGAATTGTCCAGCGGCCAACAAACCGAAATCAACCTGCCGTACATCACTATGGATGCAACCGGCCCGAAACACTTGGCAATGAAAATTACCCGTGCCAAATTCGAAAGCCTGGTTGAAGATTTGATCCAACGTTCTATCGAGCCTTGTAAAGTTGCATTGAAAGATGCCGGCTTGAGCACCGGCGACATCGACGACGTGATTTTGGTCGGCGGTCAGTCCCGTATGCCGAAAGTACAAGAAGCCGTTAAAGACTTCTTCGGCAAAGAGCCGCGCAAAGACGTGAATCCTGACGAAGCCGTTGCCGTAGGTGCAGCGATTCAAGGCGAAGTATTGGGCGGCGGCCGCAGCGACGTATTGCTGCTGGACGTAACCCCTCTGTCTTTGGGTATCGAAACTATGGGCGGCGTGATGACCAAGCTGATTCAAAAGAACACTACTATTCCGACCAAAGCGTCACAAGTGTTCTCTACCGCCGAAGACAACCAAAGCGCAGTAACCATCCACGTACTGCAAGGCGAACGCGAACGCGCTTCTGCCAACAAATCTTTGGGGCAGTTCAACTTGGGCGACATCGCACCCGCACCGCGCGGTATGCCGCAAATCGAAGTAACCTTCGACATTGACGCCAACGGTATCTTGCACGTTTCAGCCAAAGACAAAGGTACCGGCAAAGCCGCCAACATCACCATCCAAGGTTCTTCAGGTTTGAGCGAAGAAGAAATCGAACGCATGGTGAAAGATGCCGAAGCCAATGCTGAAGAAGATAAAAAACTGACTGAATTGGTCGCTTCCCGCAACCAAGCCGAAGCCCTGATTCACTCCGTGAAAAAATCTTTGGCGGACTATGGCGACAAACTCGACGCAGCCGAGAAAGAAAAAATCGAAGCCGCGTTGAAAGAAGCTGAAGAAGCCGTGAAAGGCGACGACAAAGCCGCCATCGATGCCAAAGCTGAAGCTTTGGGCGCAGCCAGCCAAAAACTGGGGGAAATGGTTTACGCTCAAGCGCAAGCCGAAGCCCAAGCAGGTGAAAACGCACAAGCCAATGCTTCTGCCAAAAAAGACGATGACGTCGTAGATGCCGACTTTGAAGAAGTAAAAGACGACAAAAAATAATTGATGCCGTCTGAAAAAAACGCGAACCATCCGGTTCGCGTTTTTTCAATTTCGACAAAAAACAATAGCATAACAGAGGTTCCAAGTTCATCTACCGTGATATTCCCGAGCCCAAGTTCCAATTGTTGCATCGGTTCTCTGGAAATTTTTTATATAGTGGAGTAACAAAAACCAGTACGGCGTTGCCTCGCCTTAGCTCAAAGAGAACGATTCTCTAAGGTGCTGAAGCACCAAGTGAATCGGTTCCGTACTATTTGCACTGTCTGCGGCTTCGTCGCCTTGTCCTGATTTTTGTTAATCCACTATATCATTTTCTTGTTTACTTAAAATTTTTTTAATAGGATAATAAATAATAATTATTATCGAAAGCTGAAAATGAAACCGAATCCGCCCCTAGTGGCTTTGATGACCGTTTTTTCCGTTGCTCCATCTTGGGCAGAACAACCGGCAAATACTGAAGAAATACAATCTGTTAAAACCTTCTCTCCTCCCAAACCGATTGCCCCGACCGCAGCACAAGGCTATTTCCCCGAAAACCAATTCGACCGCACCGACCGCAGCGATTATTACTTTGTTACCGAAAACATAGACCAAGCCTTCCGCCCGCTGAAGGCGAACAGCGGCTTTTACGGCAAAAGTTTTTACAATTCCGTTACCGCGCAAGCGCGCGGGGCAAAGGTGTACGGCGTGGCCAACCTCAATCACACCAAGGCAAACGGCTACAAAGACGGCGGAGAACGCGACACCGATTGGAAATACAGCCGCTTCAATCAGGCTTTGGTACTCGGTTTCGTGCCGTCTGAAAATCAAGAATACCGCCTCACTTATCTGTACGACGACATCAACGACGACCGCCAACCGCAGTTCGTCAACGACGCATTGGATACCGAACGCCACATCGCCAAACTCAACGCGCGTTGGGGTAATGCCGATTTGAGCAACACGGTCAGCGCGGAAGCAGGCGTCATCAAACTCAAACGCCGCGCCGACAATTACTCCCTGCGTCAAAACAATACGCAGCAGCAAATATTCGTAGAGCTTGACCGCAAAGTGTATGATTTCTCGCTCAAACATGACGCGGACTTCGGCAAATTCCACAACAACGCCTCCGCCAGCTACCGCAACGACAGCCAAAACGGCGAGCGCAACGTCCACACTCCCATGCGCGACTTCCTCAACGGCTACCGTTTCGCCGATGTACACCTCGACCGCTGGCGCATTGCCGATACCTTGTCTTACAAGTTTGACGACCGACACAAACTGGGCTTGGGCTTAAGCTACGAACTCAACGAAGCAGACGTTCGCAAAAATACGGCGCAACCTGAAAACCCAATAAAACCCGGTTTTTCCTTCGCCTCATCGCAACAAATCTGGAAAACCTATTACGGCTACGACTTCAACGGCAAAGTGCGCCGTCATGCTTTATCGGGCGAACTCAAATACGATTTCACGCCGTCTGAAACGCAAAAATACAGCGTCTCCCTTGCTCACTTAGAACGAATCGGCGACAACACCGAACGCTTCAACTCGCTTGCCGCCATCGTGCAAAACCGCATGAACGGCATGCTGACAAACCAGAACCCAACAGCCGCCATCGCAGGCAATCCCCTGCTGAAAACCGAAAAACACAACCGCATCAAGCTCACCGCCGACAGTCGCAACGACTACTACAACGGCTACATGAACTCGTTGGCAGGCGCGGGCTGGAACGTGGGCGGCACACTTGTTGCAGACAAAGTCAAAGACCTGATTATTTTTGACCGCGCACGCGGGCAAAGCGGTATAGCTTCCAACGGCGGCGGCATCATCACACGCAACGTGGATGCACGCCTTATTACCGCACAGACCTACGCGCGTTACAACTTCAATCCGCATTGGGCAGCAGGCATCAAAGCCGCCTACAACTACGGACACAACGAAACCGACGGCAGGCCGCTCTATCAAATCCGCCCGTTTGAAGCCGCCGTCCAAGCCGACTACAAAAACTACTTTGCCCACGGCAGCTACAACATCGGCGCGGCAGCACGCTTTGTCGTCAAACAAACGCGCGGCGATTTTGACGCGGCAAGCGGTTTGGGCATAGACAAACGCGAAGCCGCCAAAGGCTTTACCGTTGCCGATGTGTACGCAGGCGTAAACATTAAAGACAAATACGGCTTGCGCCTGGGCGTGAACAACGTATTCAACAAAAAATACGCCGAACACATCAGCGGCGACCACGTTCTCGCCCTATCCCCCAGCGTAGTGTATGCACCGGGCAGGACATATTGGTTGAGTTTGCATGCGGCGTTTTAAAATCATGCCGTCTGAAAGAATGCCTACACTGGCTTATTAAGAATTAGGAGATAAAAATGGATATGAAAAGACGTGATTTCTTGAAAATGACTGCCGCGCTGGCAGCCGCAGGCATTTCGCCTTCGCTGTTGGCGGCGGGGAAAGAGCAATTTACCGTGTACGGCGCACCAGCAATGCCCAGCGTAACCATTGCCGTAGCGGCGTTACAGGGCAAGCTGGCGAAACAAGCGGACGTGTCGCTAAAAATTTGGCGTTCGCCCGACCAGCTTCGCGCGGGCGTGGCGAGCGGACAATTTAAGGTAATGATGAGTCCGAGCAATGTCGGCGTAAACCTGCGCAACCAAGGGCAGAAAGTCGGTATGGTCAATATTTTGACCAACGGCATCACGCAGCTGATGTGCAAAGGCAGTGTGATTGCCTCGCCACAGGATTTGGTCGGCAAAAAATCCTCGTGCCGTTTAAAAACGACATGCCCGACATCGTGCTGCAAGCCTTGCTGAAAAAACTGAAAATCGACGCGCACAAAGTCGGCATCACCTACACCGCCACGCCGCCCGAAGCAGTCGGGCTGTTTTTGAGCAAGGACTACCACGCCGCCATCCTGCCCGAACCGATGGCAACCGCCAGCATGCTCAAAGGCAAAACCATGGGCGCAAACGTCGTGCGCGGCTTTGATTTGGTGAAGGCATGGGGGCAGGCGTTTGACACCAAGCCGCTGATTCCGATGGCGGGCATCATCGCCAACGAAGAATATTTCCACGCACACAAGGCACAGTTCGACATCTTCCATCAGGATTTGAAAAACGCGCTCAACTGGATACTTGCCAACCGACAAAGCGCGGCGAAAATCGGCAAAAAACTACCTCCCTGCCCCCGAACCCGCCCTAGTCATGGGCTTGGACGGCGCGCGGCTGACGGTAACTAAAGGCAGCGAAGTGAAGAACGAGATTTTGAAGTTTTACGAAATCCTGATGCAGTTCAACCCGAAACTTCTGGGCGGCAAGCTGCCGGATAACGGGTTCTTCTTGGCTTAAAAGGAGGAAAGAGGCCGTCTGAAAAGGGAGAAGTAGTATTGGGGAATCCAATATACCCTTTTCAGACGGCCTATCAGATAACAGCCAGAACAGTACACAAAGAGCCGTCATTCCCGCGCAGGCGGGAATCCGGTCTCTGATATTGCAGGAATGTTTTAAAATTGCAGCAGCATAGGTCGGATTCTTGAATCCGACATTTCGGCTAAACGGAGGCTGTCGGATACGAGTATCCGACCTACTTTTTTCAGACGGTCTATCCTTGCCAAAACATAACGACAAACCAACACCCAAACCATGATTAAAACTGACAAAATCCGCAAACCGCAGCCTGCGGTGTTTTACATCATCGACTACCTTTGGAGCGGCTTTGCCGGTCTGAGCGTGGCGATGGTGGTGGTGGCGTTGTGGGCGTGGGGCAGTGCCGTGTTCGGTGAGTTTATGCTGCCTGCGCCGGTGGAGGTGTTTCAAAAATCTTTGGATTTATTGAAGCATTTTCAGGAAAACGAAATCGGGATTTCGCTGTGGCGGTCGGTGGTGGGCATTTCGGTTGCGCTGGCGGCGGGATTGGCGGCGGGGCTGGTGGCGGGCAGTTTTAAGACGGCGATGGCGTTGCTCAAGCCTGTAATTACGGTTTTGTTGGCGATGCCGCCGATTATTTGGGTGGTGATGGCTCTGTTTTGGTTTGGTTTTGGCAATCCGAGCGTGTTGTTTACCATCATTGTGTTGGTTGCGCCGCTGACGTTTGCGAGTGCGGCGGTCGGGATGGCGAGCGTGAACAAGCAGCATGAGGAATTGTTTGACGCTTACAAATTAGGCCGTCTGAAAAAAATCCGCTATCTGTATATCCCTCATCTGACGGGCTATGTGATTTCCAGCATCGGCGTGGCGGTAGCGATGGGGGTGAAGGTGGTGATTATGGCGGAACTCTTGGGCGCGAGCGAAGGCGTGGGCGCGCGGATTGCGGACGCGAGGGCGATGCTGGAGACTTCGACGGTGATGGCTTATGTGGTGCTGGTCATCGTGTTTGTATCGCTGTTTGAATACCTGATTACCAAGCCTTTGGAAATTTTGTTTATGCCGTGGAGAAGATAATGCTCTGTCTTGAAAACGTGCGTTTTGAAATTCTCCGCGACCCCATCGTGCGCGATTTCAGTTTGAACCTGCAACACGGCGAAGTGAAAGCCTTGTTCGGACCGAGCGGCTGCGGCAAGACGACGGTTTTGCGGCTGATTGCGGGCTTGGAAACGCCGAAATCGGGCACGATACGCAATGCTTTCCGCAAAACGGGTTTTCTGTTTCAGGAAAACCGCCTGCCGGAAAACTTGACCGCGATGCAGAATATCGCGATTTTTATGGACAAACCCGATGAAGGCGAAATCGTCGCGCTGGCGGCGAAAGTCGGGCTGACTGCGGGCGATATGAACAAATATCCGACCGAGTTGTCCGGCGGCATGGCGAAACGGGTGGCATTTCTGCGCCTGCTGCTGTGCGGCTGCGACCTTGCCTTGCTGGACGAGCCGTTTGTCGGTTTGGATCGGGATTTGCGCGATATTTTGGTTGCCATGCTGGTGGAAAAAATCGAGCGGCAGGGCATGGCGTGTATGCTGGTAACGCACGACCGCTTCGAAGCCGCACGCCTGAGCCATGAAATCATGCTGCTTTCCACTAAGGGCATGAACGTGCAAAACGTAATGACCCTGCCCACGCCGCTGTCCGAACGCGATTCGGCTTTTGAAGAAGCCGTGGTGGCAAGGGCGTTTCAGGGGATTCATTATTATGAGTGATAAGGATTTGAGTATCTGACGAACCTTGCGGTTCGTTGCCCTCTCACTAACCCTCTCCCACGGGGAGAGGGGATCAGGTTGCTGAAAATTAGAGAGCCGTAGAATTGGGAATCAGATGGTAGGCAAACCTGAAAATGTTTGGGTTTGGCAGCCCGATTCCTTCTCCCCGTGTGAGAGGGTTAGGGAGAGGGTAAGCAAGCCGCAGGCTTGCCTCTTTAGCGAAAGATACGAATCTGTTATCCGAACGCGATTCGGTTTTTGAAAAAGCCGTGGTGCCAAGGGGGCAGAGGATTCATTATGAGGTGCTTTATGTTTTCGACTGTGATTACTGCTGCTGTTTTATATATTGCTACAGCAGTAGATTTGTTGGTAATACTATTAATATTTTTTGCTAGAGCAAATACTAGAAAAGAATATCGAGATATTTATATCGGACAATATTTAGGTTCTGTAATTTTAATATTAGTTAGTTTATTTCTAGCTTTTGTTTTGCATTATGTTCCGGAAAAATGGGTGTTGGGTTTATTAGGTTTAATACCGATTTACTTAGGTATTAAAGTTGCTATTTACGACGATTGTGAGGGCGAAAAAAGAGCTAAAAAAGAATTGGATGAAAAAGGGTTGTCAAAATTAGTCGGTATTGTTGCTTTGGTTACAGTTGCTAGTTGTGGTGCAGATAATATTGGACTTTTTGTTCCTTACTTTGTGACTTTAGATCTTGTCGACTTATTAGTTACTCTTCTTGTATTTTTAATATTGATTTTTGTTTTAGTATATACAGCACAAAGATTGGCTAATATTTCAGGTGTTGGTGAAATTGTAGAGAAGTTTAGTCGTTGGATAATGGTTGTTATTTATATTGGTTTAGGGTTATTTATTATTATTGAAAATAATACAATTCGAACAATAATATCAATAATATGAATGATACGGGCATTTGAGTATCTGACAAACCTTGCGGTTCGTTGCCCTCTCCCTAACCCTCTCCCACGGGAGAGGGAATCAGATTTCTGAAAATCAGAGAGCGCAGGATTGGGGATCGGATGGCAGGTAAACCTGAAAATGTTCGGGCCTGGCAGCCTAATCCCCTCTCCCTGCGGGAGAGGGCTAGGGAGAGGGCAAGCAAGCCGCAGGCTTGCCTCTTCAACAAAAGATACAGCCCTGTCCGCCCAATAAATCCATATCCGAAAGCATCTTCATGCAGAATCAAGCCAAGCCATGAATAAATTTTTTACCCACCCCATGCGGCCGTTTTTCGTCGGCGCGGCGGTGCTTGCCATACTCGGCGCGTTGGTGTTTTTCATCAACCCCGGCGCCATCGTCCTGCACCGCCAAATCTTCTTAGAGCTCATGCTGCCGGCGGCATACGGCGGTTTTCTGACTGCCGCTTTGTTGGATTGGACGGGTTTTTCGGGCAACCTGAAACCTGCCGCGACCATTTTGGCGGCGTTGTTGCTTGTTGCGGCTGTTTTATTGCCGTTTTTACCGCAACTTGCCGCATTCTTTGTAGCGGCTTATTGGCTGGTTTTATTGCTGTTCTGCGCTTGGTTGATTTGGCTGGCCCGCAACACCGACAACTTTGCCCTGCTGATGCTGCTTGCCGCGTTCACCGTTTTTCAGACGGCATACGCGGCAACCGGCGACTTGAACCTGTTACGCGCGCAAGTGCATTTGAATATGGCGGCGGTCATGTTCGTATCCGTCCGCGTCAGCGTCCTTTTGGGCGCGGAAGCCCTTAAAGAATGCCGTCTGAAAGACCCTGTTTTTATTACAAATATCGTTTATAAAAACATCGCCATTACTTTCCTGCTCTTGCACGCCGCCGCCGAACTTTGGCTGCCTGCGCAAACCGCCGGTTTTACCGCGCTTGCCGTCGGCTTCATCCTGCTCGCCAAGCTGCGTGAGCTTCACCATCACGAACTCCTGCGCAAACACTACGTCCGCACTTATTACCTGCTTCAACTCTTTGCCGCCGCAGGCTATTTGTGGACAGGCGCGGCGAAACTGCAAAACCTGCCCGCCTCCGCGCCCCTGCACCTGATTACCCTCGGCGGTATGATGGGCGGCGTGATGATGGTGTGGCTGACCGCCGGACTGTGGCACAGCGGCTTTACCAAACTCGACTACCCGAAACTCTGCCGCATCGCCGTCCCCATCCTTTTCGCCGCCGCCGTTTCGCGCGCTGTTTTAATGAACGTAAATCCGATATTCTTTATCACTGTCCCCGCGATTCTGACCGCTACCGTGTTCGTACTTTACCTGCTGACATTCGTACCGATTTTTCGGGCGAATGCGTTTACAGGCGATCCGGAATAAAAATGCCGTCTGAAACGGTTTTCAGACGGCATCGTATTGCCGATAATCAAGCCTCCTGCGGATCGACATCCACCGACCATCTAATTTTGCCGTCGCGGTTTTGCTGCAACACCTGCACCCACAAACTCACGGCACGGTGCAAATCCTGTCGGGACGGAGATTCGAGGAAGATTTGCGCGCGTTCGCGTTCGGCGAGGCGCACCATCAGCATCGGAGCCGCGCCAAACTGTGAAACGCTTTCGGGCAACAGCGGGGCGAGGGTTTCTTTGGCGGCATTGAGAAATTCCATCGCATCGGCAACACGCGGCGCATCGGCACGGACGGAGGTTTGAAAACCGAAAGGCGGCATGGCGAACATTTGCCGCTCGTTCAATTCGTTTTCGGCAAACACGGCGTAGTCCTGCGCTTTAACGGCGGCGAAGACGGGATGTTCGGGCAGTTGGGTCTGTATCAACACCTTGCCGGGTTTGTCGGCGCGCCCCGCCCTGCCGGACACTTGTATCAGCTCGGCAAACAGCCTTTCCGGTGCGCGGAAATCCGCGCTGTACAGGCTGCCGTCGGCGTTCAACACGATAACGAGGTTGAGCCGCGCGAAATCATGGCCTTTGGCGAGCATCTGCGTGCCGACCAGAATGTCGATTTCGTCGTTGGCGATGCGGCGGTACAAATCCGCCCAGTCGTTTTTGTGCGCGGTGCTATCCCTATCGACGCGGACGACGGTTGCTTTCGGCAGGAAGGCGCGCAGGGTTTCTTCGACGCGCTGCGTGCCGTGTCCGACGGCGGTCAGGTCTTGGTTGCCGCAGTCGGGGCATTTGAACGGGATGGGTTCGCGGTGATCGCAGTGGTGGCAGCGCAGTTGGCGGGCGCGTTGGTGCAGCACCATTTTGGCGGAACAGTTCGGACAACCAAATAAATGTCCGCAGTCGCCGCAAAACAGCGCGGGCGCGAAGCCGCGCCGGTTGAGGTACACCAGCGACATGCCGCCTGCTTCAAAGTTCTGTTTCAAAAGCTGTAAGGCTTGCGGCGAGAAGCCGTTGTCGAGTTTCAGACGACCTACGTTGAGGATGTCCACTTGCGGCAGTTGCGCGGCGGTGTGGGCGCGCTCGGTCAGTTGCAGCAGGCGGTACGCGCCGCTTTGCGCCTTGTGCCAGCTCTCCAAGCTGGGCGTGGCACTGCCCAACACGACAGGACAGCCGCCCTGCTTCGCCCGCCACACCGCCAAATCGCGGGCGTGGTAGCGCAATTCGTTGTCTTGTTTGAACGAGCCGTCGTGTTCCTCATCGACCACAATCAGCCCGACATCATCCATCGGCGTGAACACCGCCAGCCGCGTGCCGATGACCAGCTTCGCCTGCCCCAACATCGCGCGCAGATAATCCTGCGTGCGCCTGCCTGCCGCCATCTGGCTGTGCAACACGGCGGTCGGCACGTCGGCAAAACGGTTTTCCACCCGCTTCAAAAGCTGCGGCGTGAGGTTGATTTCGGGCAACAGAAACAACACCTGCCGCCCCTGCGCCAACACTTTCGCCATCGCATCAAAATACACCTCGGTCTTGCCGCTGCCGGTGATTCCGTACAGCAAAAACGGCTGAAAACGTCCCAATGCCGTCTGAACCTCATCGGAAGCTTTCTGTTGGTCGGCATTCAACACAAATGCAGAGTGCGAAGCCTGCCCGTGGCACGACCTCAATACAGGCTTTGCCGCTTCCGTCGTTTCAATCCAGCCTTGTTCAGCCCAATTCTCAATCAATTTCGCCGCCTGCGCGTTCACCTGCTTCAACGCTGCCATCGTCATTCCGCCCGAAAGCAGTGCGTCCCACAAAGCCGCTTTTTTGTTGAACCGCGCCGGCGGCGGCGTTTGTGCCCTGCCCGCTTCGTTCAACGCGTAAAACAACGGCGGCTGCGGCATTTCCACCGCACGCGTTTCCTTCAAACCCTGCGGCAATGCGGCAAACACCGCCTGCCCAATCGGATAGTGGTAATAACGCGACGTAAACGCCAACAAATCACGCCAGCTTTCGGGCAGCGGCGGCTCGTCCGAAAAGACCATCCGAACGCCCAAAATCCGCGCCGTATCCATATCGGGCGCAATATTCGTTTCCCACACAATCCCGACCACGGTCTTGTTGCGGAAAGGCACAAGCACCCGCGTTCCCGGAGGAAGCGGATCGGAATAGGAATACGTCAAAAGGCCGTCTGAAAGCGGCACGTTTACAGCGATACGATGGTAGATCATGGCGTAGTCGGAAAAATGGTTTGAGGCCGTCTGAAGAGACGGAAGCTATTTGTGCAAATACAAACAGTCTTCATCCAAAGTAAAGCCGTAGCCCTGTTTCCACAAATCGAAATAAGGACGGAGAAAATCGCTGTCGGGCTTGGTGCGGTAAAGCGGGTATTGCAGATAGGCGGACAGGTAATAATCGCAATTTATAGAATAATAGGCCTCGTCCAACACTTGTTCGGGGCTGTTGTCATCTGTATTGCTCGTCTGCCATTCATCAAACGCTTCTCCAAACAAGTCCTGAGTATCATTAAACTCTTCCGCAGGCTCGCCAAAACGTATCTGTTTAATCGCTGCCAAGGCTGCAATCAGCTCTTCGTCTTCAACAAAGCGGGCAAATTCGCGCAGACCTTCCAGCAAACGCCCGCCCGTCTGTCTCACTTCTGCCTCATCTTGCGCTGGCGGGCAGAAATACCCGGGAATATAGCCGCTATCGAGAATTTCTTGGTTGTGTTCGGCAGTGTTTTGATACACAGGCATAATGCGCGCCAGCAATTCCTGCCCCTTTTCCAAAGGCTCAAACACCGCAGCCACGCCTTCTCCGTCGGGCATAAAACCTTGAAACAAACCGTAGAAATAATCTTCCCGGCCATTATATTTATCTGCTGCCCGCGGCTCTTCGCCCAGCAGCTTAAACAGATATTCGGCGTATTCTTGTTGGTTCATCATTTTTCTCAAAGTGTCGATAAAATCTTTCATTTGCCCGCAGCAAATCTTTCAGACGGCCTCAGTCCGACCCAAAGCCCGCTTAGCCATATGTTTACAGCGATACGATGGCAGATCATACAGGCAGGCAAATCATTTTTTGCGTATTTTAACAGCCGGAAGCTATTTTCAGACGATAAATTGAGCCTCGGCGCAATGCAGGCGCAACAGAGGTTTGATACAATGCCGCTTTTCCAACACGCGCAATCATCTTTATATGAAAACCAAGTTAATCAAAATCTTAACCCCTTTCACCGTCCTCCCGCTGCTGGCTTGCGGGCAAACGCCCGTTTCCAACGCCAACGCCGAACCCGCCGTCAAAGCCGAGTCCGCCGGCAAATCCGTTGCCGCCTCTTTGAAAGCGCGTTTGGAAAAAATCTATTCCGCCCAAGATTTGAAAGTGTTGAGCGTCAGCGAAACACCGGTCAGAGGCATTTACGAAGTCGTCGTCAGCGGCAGGCAGATTATCTACACCGATGCAAACGCCGATTATCTGTTTTCCGGCGAGCTTATTGACATCAACAACCGGAAAAACCTCACCGAACAGCGTATGGCAGATTTGAACAAAATCGACTTCGCCTCCCTGCCTTTGGACAAGGCCATCAAAGAAGTGCGCGGCAGCGGCAAGCTGAAAGTCGCCGTCTTCTCCGATCCGGACTGCCCGTTCTGCAGACGCCTGGAACACGAGTTTGAAAAAATGACCGACGTAACGATTTACAGCTTTATGATGCCGATTGCCGGCCTGCACCCCGATGCCGCCCGTAAAGCGCAAATCTTATGGTGCCAGCCCGACCGCGCCAAAGCGTGGACGGATTGGATGCGTAAGGGCAAATTCCCGGCCGGCGGCGGCATCTGCGAAAACCCCGTCGCGGAAACCACTTCCTTGGGCGAACAATTCGGCTTCAACGGCACGCCGACCCTCGTCTTCCCCAACGGGCGCAGCCAAAGCGGATACAGCCCGATGCCCCAACTGGAGGAAATCATCCGCAAAAACCAATAACCCGTCCGCAAAACAAAAGGCTTGGAAAATTCCAAGCCTTTTTGCGGAAAATGCCGTCTGAAAACCAATCCGCACTGAAAGTCAGCAAGCCGGCAAATACATCCTGACTCATTGACTGATTGAAAATAATATAGTGGATTAACTTTAAACCGGTACGGCGTTACCTCGCCTTAGCTCAAAGAGAACGATTCTCTAAGGTGCTGAAGCACCAAGTGAATCGGTTCCGTACTATCTGTACTGTCTGCGGCTTCGTCGCCTTGTCCTGATTTTTGTTAATCCACTATAAATCGAACAATACAAAACACACCGCCGTCATTCCCGCGAGGGCGGACATCCGGAATATTGGGTTACCGTGATTGATCCGAAACAAGCAAAGCCGAACGAACCGGATTCCCGTCTGTACGGGAATGACGGGATTTGAGCGTGATGTACAATCATCGGGAAAACGGAAACCCCCGCCGCCGTCATTCCCGCGCAAGCGGGAATCTAGAACGTAGAATCTAAAAAAACGCGCCGTCATTCCCGCGTAAGCGGGAATCTAGAACGTAGAATCTAAGAAACCGTTTTGTCCGATAAGTTCCTGCTCCAAAATGACCGGCCCGGCAGCTTCAGACGGCATCCTGTTCAATAATCCTCAATCCTGTGCCAATGCGTCTATCGGATTGAGTTTGGCTGCCTTATTCGCGGGCATAAAGCCGAACGCGATGCCGATTCCGGTCGAACAGGCGACCGCCCCGGCAACGGATGCCGCCGAGATGTCCATCGGGAAATCGGTTACAAAGTGGTTGAACACGAGGCTGACGGCGGCGGACAAACCCACGCCCGCCAAACCGCCGATAACGCAGATTAACACCGCCTCAATCAAAAACTGCTGCAAGATATTGCCGCGCCGCGCGCCGATCGCCATCCGTATGCCGATTTCTTTGGTGCGCTCGGTAACGGACACCAGCATAATGTTCATCACGCCGATACCGCCGACCACCAGCGAAATCACGGCGATGGAGGAAATCAGCAGCTTCATCGTGCCGGTGGTGCTTTCGACCATCTGCCTGATGCTGTCGCTGTTGTTCATAAAGAAATCTTCCGTGCCGTGCCGCGCTTTGAGCAGCTCGGTCAATCCTTTCTCGGCAACTTGGGTATTGGCATTGTCTTTGATTTTGACGGTGATGGAGTTGGTGTGGCTCTCGCCTGTGATTTGGTGCATCACGGTCGTATAGGGCGACCAAAGCATCAACACGTCGGAATTGCCGAAAGCATTTTCGTCTTTTTTCATCACGCCGATGACGGTCAGCGGGCGTTTCCCGAATAAGACGGTCTGCCCCAACGGATTCGAGTCGGCAAAGAGTTTGTCTTTGACATTTTGATCGATGACGACGACTTGCGCGTCTTCTTTGACATCGTCTTCATCAAACAGCCGCCCCGATTCCAGCTTCAGCCCGCGCACGTCGAAATATTGTTCGCCCACGCCGTACAAAGAAGCGGTCAGGTCGGTATTGCGGTAAGTCAGCGTGCCGCCGCTTGAAGTCATCGGCGTGGCGGAAGCAACGTAGCTTTGTTTGGCGATGATTTTTGCGTCGTCTATGGTCAGGGTTTTAATCCTGCCGCTGCGCCTGTCGCCGAAGCCGCGCCCGGGGAAGATGCTGATGGTGTTCGTCCCCATCGAACTGATGTCTTCGAGGATTTTTTTCTGCGAACCGTTGCCCAATGCGACGACGGAGACAACCGAAGCGATACCGATGATGATGCCGAGCATCGTCAGAAGCGAACGCATTTTGTGCGCCATAATCGCCTGAACGGACATTTTGAAGGCTTCGACAAACTGGTCGTAATAAAACGACCACGGGGCTTTTTCCTGAATCCTCCCGACACTGCTTGTGGGTATTTCGGGATTTTTCGAGGTGTCGGAAATGATTTCGCCGTCCCGGATTTCGATGACGCGGTTGGCGTTGGCGGCGATGCCGGGGTCGTGCGTGACCATAATGACGGTATGCCCCGCTTCGTGCAGCCTGCGGATGATTTCCATCACATTTTTGCCGCTGGCGGTATCCAACGCGCCGGTCGGTTCGTCGGCGAAGATGATTTCTCCGCCGTTCATCAGGGCGCGGGCGATGGAAACGCGCTGCTGCTGTCCGCCCGAGAGTTCGCCGGGCTTGTTGCCCTCTTTGCCTGCCAAACCCAAATCCTGCAAGAGTTTGTCCGCCCGCGCGGAACGCTCTTTGCCGCCCGCGCCCATATAGACGGCGGGCAGCGCGACGTTGTCCCTCGCGGTCAGCGAGCTTAAGAGGTTGTAACGTTGGAAGATGAAACCGAAGCGTTCGCGGCGCAATGCCGCCAGTTCGTCAGGCTGCATTTCGGCAGTTTCGATGCCGTCGATCCGGTACGAACCGGAACCGGCGGTATCCAAACAGCCGAGTATGTTCATCAGCGTGGACTTGCCCGAACCGGACTGCCCGATGATGGCGACAAAATCGCCCTTCTCTATCGACAGGCTGATGTCTTTCAAAATATGGACGCGGTTCTCGCCGCTGCCGAAATAGCGGTTGATGTTTTTACATTCGATCAGGCTCATAATTTTCCGTCAATCAGTATGATAAATGCCGTCTGAAACCGTTTCCGTGTTCAGACGGCATATTCGTTTATCGGCGCGGCGGGCCGCCCATCGCGCGTTCGCTGCTTTCCTGCTGCTCGGCTGCCGTCATTTCGGAGACAACCACTTTGTCCCCCTCTTTCAAACCGCTTTTCACTTCGGTATTCATACTGTCTTTCATACCGGTCCGGATTTCGCGTTCCACTGCTTTGCCGTCTGCGCCCAGCACGCGCACAAACGCCTTGCCGCCGCGATTTTTCACGGTCAGCGACGGAATAATCAACACATTTTTCACACCGTCGATTTCAACCGTATTCTGCGTCGTCATCCCCGTGGCGAGTTTGCCGTCCGGATTCGGCACAAACGAACGGGCATAATAATAGACCGCATTGGAAGCCGTATCCGTACTGCTGTTGTAGCCGCCTGACGACATCGTGGTCAGCCCGGGGTCGACGCTGTCGAGCTTCGCCTTAATCGGCGTATCCGGTTCGGACAAAATCGTAAACAAAATATCCTGCCCCGCCTTCACCTTGGTAATATCGCCCTCGGCAATCTGCATTTTGTTCAACATCATATCCAAATTGGCAAGCTGGATAATCGTCGGTGCGGACTGCGCCGCGTTCACGGTTTGCCCTTCTTCCACGGGAATCGCCACCACCGTGCCGTCCATCGTCGCGGTAATGCGCGTGTAGCCCAATTCCGACTCGGCGGTATTGATGGAAATTTTGCTCTGTCTGATTAAAGCCTTCAGCTCGGCAACATTGGCTTTGGCGGCGGCAAGCGCATCCTGCGCGCTTTCCAAATCTTCTTTAGAGGTCGCATCATCCTTCCACAACGCCGCCTGACGCTTATATTTCTTCTCCGCGCTGCCCAATGCAATCTGTGCCGACACCAGCTTCGCCTGATACGTTTCCAATTTGGATTTTTCCATATTGAGCGTGTTGGTCTGCGTGGTCGAATTGATTTCCGCAATCAAATCGCCCTTTTTGACCTGTTGCCCGAGTTTGACATAAAGTTTCTTAATCTGCCCCGATGCCTGCGCGCCGACCGACACCAGATTCGACGGCGAAATCTCCCCCGTCGCGGAAACCGTCCGGCTGATGTCGCCGCGCCTGACCGTTTCCGTAATATAAGAAGCCTGCGGTTCGGGCTTCAGATAAGACCATCCGCCCCAAACCGCTGCCGCCGCAACTGCCGCAACAGCCGCCCATTTCATCATTTTTGCCATATTTTCAATTCTCTGTATGCGCCAATCCCATAAATCGGAAGCGGATTCTACCGCAAGTCCCTGCCCCATCCAAGGAGGTAAACTGCCGACAATAAAAATAACCATTTGTTTTAAATGGCTTATACAATCTGCTTTCCCGAAAATTTCAATCCGTTTACATATTCCGCCATTTCCGATACGGCGTTATAATGCCGCCGACCGATAAACAAATGGAAACACATTGCTATGAAAAACGTTCAAAAAGGCTTTACGCTGCTCGAGCTGCTGATTGCCGTCGCCATCCTCAGCATCCTGACGCTCATCGCCTACCCTTCTTATAAAGCCTACACCCGGCGCATCCGCCTGTCGGAAGTCAAATCCACCCTGCTGATGAACGCGCAAAACTTAGAGCGTTACTACCGCCAAAAAGGGACGTTTGACAACTACGACCCAAAAAAACTGAAACAAAACAAGTATTTCAAAATTACCTTAAGCAAAGTCAACCCCGACCACTTCACCCTTCAGGCCGTCCCCGATCCGGCGACCAACGAAGGCGAAACCTGCATCGTTACGCTCAACGACGGCGGCACACTGTCCGCCGCCGGCAGCGGGCAGGACTGCCCGGACTTCGACTAATCCTCCGCCGAAGCCGCAAACCCGCAAAAATGCCGTCTGAAGCTGTGTTCAGACGGCATTTTTGCGGGTTTCCCGTCCGGTTTTTTCAAACTTGAAACCTGCCGCCCCTTATCCGGCAACCGTCCGGATGCCGCGCCTTTCCAGGTTGTTATAGTATAACATATAACCCATATTTTTCAACAACATACCATTTGACCCGCAAGATGCGGAAGCGTATGCTTACCCTTATATCGGACAACATTCCGTTTACAGGTTTTTTTACCGTAACTAAGGAGCGCAATCATGAAAATGCAGGCAGTTGTTGTGAATAAAAATGTAGCGGGCGATGTGGAAGTAATCGAACGCGAGGTTCGCCCGTTGGAATACGGCGAGGCATTGGTCGAAGTCGAATATTGCGGCGTGTGCCACACCGACCTGCACGTTGCGGCAGGCGACTACGGCGAAAAACCGGGTCGCGTGTTGGGACACGAGGGCATCGGTTTGGTTAAAGAAGTTGCCGACGGTGTGAAAAATCTGAAAGTCGGCGACCGCGTCAGCATCGCCTGGCTGTTCCAAAGCTGCGGCTCTTGCGAATACTGCAATACCGGCCGCGAAACCCTGTGCCGTTCCGTATTGAACGCGGGCTACACCGCCGACGGCGGTATGGCGACCCACTGCATCGTGAGTGCGGATTATGCAGTCAAAGTCCCCGACGGTCTCGACCCCGCCCAAGCGTCCAGCATCACTTGCGCCGGCGTTACCTGCTACAAAGCCGTGAAAGTATCCGGCGTGCGTCCGGGACAGTGGATTGCCATCTACGGCGCGGGCGGTTTGGGCAACTTGGGTGTCCAATACGCGAAAAAAGTATTCGGCGCGCACGTTGTCGCCATCGACATCAACGATGAAAAACTGGCGTTTGCCAAAGAAACCGGCGCGGATTTGGTTGTCAACGCCGCCAAAGAAGACGCTGCCAAAGTGATTCAGGAAAAAACCGGCGGCGCACACGCTGCGGTCGTAACCGCCGTATCTGCCGCCGCATTCAACTCTGCCGTGGATTGCGTCCGCGCGGGCGGACGTGTGGTTGCCGTCGGACTGCCGCCGGAATCGATGGATTTGTCTATCCCGCGTTTGGTTTTGGACGGCATCGAAGTGGTCGGCTCGCTGGTCGGCACGCGCAAAGATTTGGAAGAAGCCTTCCAATTCGGCGCGGAAGGTTTGGTTGTGCCGAAAGTCCAACTGCGTGCTTTGGATGAAGCACCCGCCATTTTCCAAGAAATGCGCGAAGGCAAAATCACCGGCCGTATGGTGATCGATATGAAAAAAGAATGCGGCTGCGGCCATCGTCACTGATTTGACGTGGCGGTACACATCAAAATGCCGTCTGAACGCTGTTCAGACGGCATTTTTGACATCCGTACTCGTCGTTCAGGCAGATTCCGCCATTTCCAACGCCTGTTTGATGTCCACGGCGACGACGCGCGATACGCCTTTTTCCTGCATGGTTACGCCGACGAGCTGCTCCGCCATTTCCATGGTCAGGCGGTTGTGGGAGATGTAGAGAAACTGGGTTTGCGCCGACATTTCTTTGACCAGGTTGCAGAAACGCGAAGTGTTGGCATCGTCCAGCGGAGCGTCGACTTCGTCCAAAAGACAGAACGGAGCGGGGTTGAGGCTGAACAGGGCGAACACGAGGCTCATCGCGGTAAGGGCTTTTTCGCCGCCGGAGAGGAGGTGGATGGTGCTGTTTTTCTTGCCGGGCGGACGCGCCATGATGGATACGCCTGCGGTCAAAAGGTCGTCGCCTATCATTTTGAGGGTGGCTTCGCCGCCGCCGAACAGGGTCGGGAAGAAGGTTTGGACTTTGCCGTTGACGGCATCGAAGGTTTCTTTGAAACGCGCTTTGGTTTTGTCGTCGATTTGGGCGATGGCTTCTTCCAAAAGGGTGATGGCGGCCTGCACGTCTTCGCTTTGGCTGCGGTAGTAGCCGTCGCGTTCGCGCGCTTCTTCGAGTTCTTGCAGGGCGGCGAGGTTGACCGCGCCGAGTGCTTCGATTTGTTGCGAAAGGCTGCCGATGCTGGTGTTCAATACTTTCGGCGATTCTTTCGCCAACGCTTCGAGCGCGTCCAAATCGGCGGCGCGTTCGGTCAGGTTTTGATGGTAGCGTTTGGCGTTGATCAGGGCTTCCTGTTGTTGCAACAGGGCGGTTTGGGTGGCGGCCTGAAGCTGCGGCAGCTTGGTTTGCAGGGTTTGTACGCGGGCGTATTGTTCCCTGCCCTGCTCCTGAATCTGCGCGAGTTTCTCTTGCACAACAATATATTCTTCGTCCAAGGTCTGTACGGCTTCGCTTAATTCTTCGAGCTTGATGTGCTGCTCGTCGTTTTGGAACTCGGTTTCATAGGCGAGGGCAAGCTCTTGTTGGCGTTCCTGCCAATCAAAGGTTTGCTGTTCAAGCTGGGCAATTTGCTGCCGGTAGTTTTGTTTTTGCTGGTTGAGCTTGTGGACGGCGACTTCGGCAAGCCCGTATTGGCGGTTGGCTTCCAGCAGGGCAAGCTGCGCCTGTTTCAGACGGCCTTGCTGCTCTTGGCGGCTGTGCGCGGCGGTTTGCTGTTGGTATTCGAGTTCGGCGGCGGCTTCCTGCAAAATGGCGATGTCGTCTGAAAGCCCGTCGGACGTGTGTTGCAACACGGTCTGCTCTTCCGCCAACTGCGCCAGTTCGCGCTCGATGTGTTCGCGGCGGATTTGCCCTTGGTTGGTGCGCGCCAGAAGTTCGGCGGCGCGTTGCTGCGCCTGGCTGTATTGGCGCGTGTGCTGCTGTTGCTGCTGCATCAGGTTTTTGTGCTGCGTTTCAGACGAGCGCACGGCGGCTTCCGCCTGTTTGAACGCGGCTTCGGCGGAGGAGAGTTCGGGGGAGAGGTTTTCCAGTTCGGACGCGATGCCGTCGAGGCGCGCTTTTTGGGCAATCAGGCTTTCCTGCGCGGGTTTGGCATAGAGCAGGACGCTGACTTTGTCGACCTGATGGCCTTCGGGCGTGAGCCAGATTTGGTGTGCGCCCAAATCGCTTTGATGCGCGAGGGCGTAGCTCAAATCGGGTGCGCACAATACGCCGTCGAGCCAGTGGTGCAATGCCGTCTGAAACGGCGGCTGCGCTTGGATTTGGTTCAGCAATGCCTGTACGGGCAGGGATTTTTTGATGCCGCCGGAGAGGCCGTCTGAAAGCCACGCCGCCTGCCCCTGCGGCAACGGTTCGGGCGGTACGAAACCTTGCGGCACGGCGCGGGCGTGCAGACGTTCGGCAAGGAGGACGGACAAGGCGTGCTGCCACTCGGCGGGCGCGGTGATGTGCTGCCACAGTTGTGGCGCGGCGGCGTGGTTAGTTGCCTGCCAGAAGTCGGCGGCTTCCTGCTGTTGCGACAGGATTTGCGACAACGCCTGCTGCTGCGCCTGCAAGGTGATGTGTTGCTGCTTCAGGCTTTGGAAGCGGTTTGAGGCCGTCTGAAACGCCTCGCGGGCGGCGTGTAAGGCTTCTTCGGCGGCAATGATTTGTTCTTCGTAATGCTCTTGCTGACTTTGCAACAAGGCGGCTGCTTCCTGCGCGGCGGCGGTTTCGGCTTCGTCGGGCAGGTTCAGGGCTTGGTTTTCCTGCTTCAGACGGCCTTTGCGCTCTTCGTGCTTGGCAATCGTTTGTCCGGTATGGGCAAGCTGCTGCTGCTTCAACGCCAGTTCGCGGCGAATGCGGTTTGCCTCGTCCTGCCGGGTTTGGAAAGCGGCGTTGAGCGTGGCTTGGGCTTCTTCCAATTCGGGCAGACGCTCTTCGTGTTCGGCAACCTGCATCGCCCATTCCGCCAATTCGGTTTGCTTTTCTTCCGCCTGCAACTCGTTTTCTTCCAGCTGCACGCGGATTTGCTGCTGCTCTTGATGAATGCGCTGCATCTGCGCCTGCGCCGCCTGTTTGTCGCGTTCGATACGTTGGTGCAGGTTTTGCTGATGACGGATTTGTTCTTCCAAACGGGCAATCTGCTCGCGCAACACGCCGCGTTTGTTGCCCAATTCGTGTACCGCCTGCTGCTGCGACTGTTCGGCAGTCTGCAAGGCGTGTACTTCGTCGTTTAACGCCTGAACCTGCGCGGCGGTTTCGTCCTGCTGCGCCTGCAAAGACTGATGCTGCGCGGTCGCCTTGTCGGCGGCGGCAAGCGATTGCTGCCATTGGGCGTAATCGAGCAAATCCTGCTGTTGGTTCAACTGCGCGGTCAGGGATTTGTAGCGTTCGGCGGTTTCCGCCTGTTTCTCCAGCTTTTCCACCTGACGCGCCAACTCGTTCTGCAAATCGCCCAAACGCTGCAAATGCTCGCGCGTGTCTTTCAGACGGCCTTCCGTCTCCTTGCGGCGTTCCTTATATTTGGACACGCCCGCCGCCTCCTCGATATAGGCGCGCAACTCCTCCGGCCGCGCTTCGATGATGCGCGAAATCATCCCCTGTTCGATGACGGCATAACCGCGCGCGCCCACGCCCGTACCCAAGAACAAATCGGTAATGTCGCGGCGGCGCACGGTTTGATTGTTGATGAAATACGTCGACTCGCCCTGCCGCGTCAGCTGCCGCTTGATGCTCACCTCGGCATACTGCCCCCACGCACCCTGCAAACTGTGGTCGCTGTTGTCAAACACCAGCTCCACCGAAGCCCTCGGCGCAGGACGGCGCGTCGCCGCACCGTTAAAAATCACGTCCTGCATACTCTCGCCGCGAAGCTGCTTCGCCGAAGCCTCGCCCAACACCCAGCGCACCGCGTCAATCACATTCGACTTGCCGCAGCCGTTGGGCCCGATAACCGCGACAAGCTGCCCCGGAACATAAATCGTGGTTGGGTCGGTAAAAGATTTGAAGCCGGAGAGTTTGATGTGGGTCAGGCGCATAATGGTCGGAAAAAATAAAAAAGAAGCGTATTTTAACGGAAATCCCGCCGCGCCACCCCATATCTTGCCGGCAAAACCTTACCGCATCCCGCCCCGGCTCGGCAGGATTTTGCACATCCCGTCCATCCGTATTAAAATCTTTGCGTTTTCCACACTTATACGGAGGAGGATTCCATGAAAACCGAAACAGTCAAGCAAGCAAGCAAGCAAGCAAGCAAGCAAGCAAGCAAGCAAGCAAGCAAGCAAGCAAGCAAGCAAGCAAGCAAAATAGTCTAACCCGCCTTTCTTTAATTACTCTACTTATTTCCGCTTCTTTTTATCCTGTTCAGTCTGTTGCGGCTGCCCCTCAAGAAATAGATTATTCGTTATCAGGCGGTAAAGTTTACGCAGATAAATTCAGTATCGCCATAGGGGATAGCGATACCAAAGCATTAGGACTTGGCAATATTGCCATAGGGGTTAATGCAGAAGCTCAGGGGGATAATACCAACTTGGCAACCTCAATCGGCACGTTCGCTAAAGCGAATGCACCTGGGGCATTGGCTTTAGGGGGAGCTTCTGAAGCACTGGGAATATACAGCATTGCAGAAGGATATAGTGCGAACAGTGATGGCTATGGTGCAATAGCGATTGGTTCTGCCGCCAAGATACAGCAGTTGGAAAAAGGCAAAATAAATCATATTGCGGGGCAAAACAATAAAGGTCTTGATGTCGATGCAGACGGCAATGTAACAAAGATAACCATAAAGACAGAGCCGGAAAAAGATATTCTCTCAAAATACGGTCAAACTTACGGTGCGATGGCGCTGGGATTCAGATCTTCTTCACACAATCTTTTTGCCAGTTCATTTGGGGCGTTTTCTACAGCCACAGCTATTGAAAGTCTGGCAGTCGGCGACAGCAGCCGGTCAACGGGCTACCGCAGTGCTGCTTTTGGCAGTCACAGCAGGGCTTTGGCAGAAGAAAGTTTGGCATTAGGTTATGAAACTCGGGCAAATGCTTATGGTTCTGTTGCTTTAGGCGCAGAATCTGTGGCGAATGAAGAAAATACCGTATCAGTGGGTTCCGATACATTGAAACGGAAAATCACCAATGTCGCCGACGGCGTATATGATTTTGATGCCGTCAATGTCCGCCAGCTGAACCGCTTAAGCAAACGTGCAAACCGCGTCGGCGCAAGTGCGGCGGCATTGGCTTCGTTAAAACCGGCGCAACTGGGCGAAAACGACAAATTCGCCTTTTCTTTGGGTTTTGGAAGCTATAAAAATGCCCAAGCGGTGGCAATGGGCGCGGTGTTCAAGCCCGCTGAAAATGTGTTGCTTAATGTGGCGGGCAGTTTTGCCGGACCGGATCGGGCTTTCGGCGCGGGGGTTTCTTGGAAATTCGGCGGCAAACCGGCACCTGCGGCTGCCGCACAAAACACGGCGCATTCTGCGGAAGTTTTGCAATTGCGGCAGGAAGTGGCGGCGTTGCTCGCCCGGCAGGCGGAAACCGACCGCAAGCTGCACAAACAGTCCGAAATGGAAAACGAACTGCAACAGCTGCGCCGCGCGTTGTCCGAATTGAAAAAATCATTGAAGCGATAAGCGCAAGGCGGGACGGCGGTCTTGCCCTTTCCCGATGCCTTGCCCGCACGATGCCGTCTGAAGCCTTCAGACGGCATTTTTAACGCGCCCGAACCCCGATTCCGCCAATGCCAGATGCTCGGTGCGGCATTTGCCGTATTGCCCCGCCGCCGGGCGCGTTATAATCCGCCACGACATCCGCCCGATTGGAAACCTGCCTATGCGACCCGCCTATTTCATCTCCGACCTGCATTTGAGCGAACAGCATCCCGAACTGGCCGCGCTGCTGCTGCGTTTTTTGCGTTCTTCCGCCGCCGGGCAGGCGCGGGCGGTTTATATTTTGGGCGATTTGTTTGATTTTTGGGTGGGCGATGACGAAGTTTCCGAATTGAATACTTCGGTTGCGCGGGAAATCAGGAAATTGTCCGACCAAGGCGTTGCCGTGTTCTTCGTCAGGGGCAACCGCGATTTCCTGATCGGGCGGGATTTTTGCCGGCAGGCGGGTATGACGCTGCTGCCGGATTACTCGGTTTTGAACCTGTTCGGCTGCAAAACCCTCATCTGCCACGGCGACACATTATGCACCGACGACAAGGCATACCAGCGTTTCCGCCGCATCGTGCATTGCAGGCGGCTGCAAAAACTGTTCCTGATGCTGCCCCTGAAGTGGCGCACGCGCCTTGCCGCCAAAATCAGGCGCGTCAGCAAAATGGAAAAACAGGTCAAGCCCTCCGGCATTATGGATGTCAATGCCGCCTTTACCGCGCGGCAGGTTCGCGCCTTCGGTGCGGAAAGGCTGATACACGGGCACACCCACCGCGAGCATATCCATCACGAAAACGGCTTTACCCGCATCGTTTTGGGCGACTGGCACGGCAGTTATGCCTCGATTCTGCGCGTGGACGGGGACGGCGCGGTATTCGTGCCGCTGGAAAATGCTGAAAATGCCGTCTGAAGCCTTTCGGACGGCTTTTTTTACACGCCCCTTTCCCACACTCCCTCCGCCGCATCATCACCATCCTTAACCCGCATTAATAGCCATTATCGATAAAATGCTTGACCGATTACATAAGATTACGTAAAGTGTGTAAACGCATAATAATTGGTCTTACCAATTTATCTTTTAACCAAAATATCGGGTGTGCGGGATTTGAACGTCTTTCCAAACCTCAACGCGCCTTATGATGCAAATGCCTAAAAAGGATTCGTTATGGCACTTTTCCTCAGCATATTCCCCATCGTCCTGCTGATTTGGCTGATGGTGAAAAAACGTATGCCTTCCTACGTCGCGCTGCCGATTACCGCAGTGCTGATTTACGCCATCAAACTTTTCTACTTCGGCGATGCGGGAATGCTGCTCAACGCCACCGCCGCTTCCGGCCTCGTCAAAACGCTCACGCCGATTACCGTAATTTTCGGCGCGATTATGTTCAACCGTATGATGGAAACCACGGGCTGCATCGATGTCATCCGCAAATGGCTGGCGACCATCAGCCCGAACCCCGTAGCGCAACTGATGATTATCGGCTGGTCGTTTGCCTTTATGATTGAAGGCGCATCCGGCTTCGGCACGCCTGCTGCGATTGCCGCGCCGATTCTGATGAGCTTGGGCTTCAATCCGTTGAAAGTAGCGATTTTCACTTTGGTGATGAACTCCGTGCCGGTATCGTTCGGCGCGGTCGGTACGCCGACCTGGTTCGGTTTCGCACCGCTGAACCTGAGTGCCGAAGATATCCTCGCCATCGGCAGGCAGACCGGCGTGATGCACTTCTTCGCGGGTTTCGTCATCCCCGTCATCGGCTTGAGTTTTATCGTACCTTGGTCTGAAATCCGCAAAAACTTGGGCTTCGTCGCCATTGCCGTTTTCTCCTGTACCCTTCCCTATGTCGCGTTGGCAATGGTCAACGAAGAATTTCCTTCTTTGGTTGCCGGCGCAATCGGTCTGATGTTTTCCGTATTTGCAGCTAATAAAGGCTGGGGCTTGAGCAAAGACCACGCCAAAGACCCGAATGCCGAAAAAGTGCCGTTCGCCCAAGTCGCCAAAGCACTCGCCCCTTTGGGTATGCTGATCGGTATGCTGGTGGTTACGCGCATCAAACAGATCGGCATCAAAGGCATTTTGACCAGCAAAGAAGAATGGTTCAGCTTCCAACTGCCGTTTGATTTATCCAAAATTACCGTCAGCGACTCCCTGACGATTACCTTCGGCAATATTTTCGGACAAGATGTCAGCGCGTCTTACCAAACCCTCTACGTTCCCGCTTGGATTCCGTTTGTCTTTACCGTTTGGATCTGCATCCTGCTGTATAAGACCAAATTCAAAGATGCTTGGACGATTTATGCCGTAACCTTCAATCAAACCAAAAAACCGCTGCTTGCCCTGATGGGCGCGCTGATTATGGTTCAGCTGATGCTGGTCGGCGGCGACAATTCGATGGTGAAAATCATCGGTAAGGAATTTGCCGCAATGGCGGGCGAACACTGGGTTTATTTCTCGCCGTATCTGGGCGCGATCGGCGCGTTCTTCTCCGGTTCCAACACCGTGTCCAACCTGACCTTCGGTCCGATCCAACAGCAAATCGCACTGGATACCGGCCTGTCCGTTACCCTGATTCTGGCGTTGCAATCCGTCGGCGGCGCGATGGGCAATATGGTGTGCCTCAACAACATCATCGCCGTATGTACCGTATTGGACGTGAAAAATTCCGAAGGTGCGATTATCAAGAAAACCGTTATCCCGATGGCGATTTACGGCGTGATTGCCGTCGTCACGGCAATGATTTTCTTCCTCTAGTCGAAACGCCGCCATCCATAGCGGCAGCACGCAGGGAACGGAAACCTCCGTTCCCCGTCCGGGCGGTGCGTCGGGCAGAATCTCGGTGCCGGAACAGCCCACCCCGCCAAACAAATGCCGTCTGAAACCGGAAAAGGCTTCAGACGGCATTTTTCCGCCGTTTGCATTCAGGCGTAGTGATGATGCGGCATCTTGCCGTCAAGGCGGTAGCGCGTGCCGCAATACGGGCAGGCAACGCTGCCCGATTCTCCTTCGCCCAAAGGCAAAAACACTCTCGGATGCCCGTTCCACTGCTCGTTGTCGGGCCCCGAGCAATACAGCGGCAGATTTTCCGGCAACACGGAAATTTCCTGCGGATTCAGATTGTCCATTTGATTTTCCTTTGCGTGGTTGGTGTACGCCTATTTTACGCCATCGGCAGGCTAAAGGATATTGCCGAAGCCGCCGAACAAGACCTGCCCCTGCTTGCAGAACACATCCTGTCAAACCGGACGGCATTCGCCCATATCGGGCAGGCGTGATTGCGTCTGTTTCCAGCCCGTGTAAAACAGCGTAAAATCGGCAAACCCGAATGACCTTCCGTCCCCATCAAGGAGCAAGCTATGTTCTTCAAGCACATCAAAGCCGCCCCCGCCGATCCGATTCTCGGTTTGGGCGAAGCATTCAAAGCCGAAACCCGCCCCGAAAAAGTCAACCTCGGCATCGGCGTGTACAAAGACGCATCCGGCGCGACACCCATTGTCAAAGCCGTCAAAGAAGCCGAAAAACGCCTGTTGGAAAGCGAAACCACCAAAAACTACCTCACCATCGACGGCGTTGCCGACTACAACGAGCAAACCCAAATCCTGCTGTTCGGCAAAGACCACGAAATCATCGCCAGCCGCCGCGCCAAAACAGCGCAAAGCCTTGGCGGTACAGGCGCATTGCGTATTGCGGCCGAGTTTGCCAAACGTCAGTTGGACGCGCAAACCATCTGGATTTCCAATCCGACCTGGCCCAACCACAACGCCATCGCCAAAGCGGTCGGTATCCAAGACAAACCTTACCGCTACTATGATGCCGCCAAACACGGTTTGGATTGGGACGGTATGATTGAAGACTTGGACCGGGCGCAAAAAGGCGACATCGTCCTGCTGCACGGCTGCTGCCACAACCCTACCGGCATCGACCCTACGCCCGAACAATGGGAAACTCTGGCAAAACTTTCTGCCGAAAAAGGCTGGCTGCCGCTGTTTGACTTTGCCTACCAAGGCTTCGGCAACGGTTTGGAAGAAGATGCCTACGGCTTGCGCGTGTTCTTGAAACACAATACCGAATTGCTGATTGCCAGCTCTTATTCCAAAAACTTCGGTATGTACAACGAGCGCGTGGGCGCGTTCACTTTGGTGGCCGAAGACGAAGAAACAGCAGCCCGCGCCCACAGCCAAGTCAAAACCATCATCCGTACCTTGTATTCCAACCCGGCTTCACACGGCGCGAACACCATTGCGCTGGTGTTGAAAAATGATGATTTGAAAGCCCAATGGATTGCCGAACTCGATGAAATGCGCGGCCGCATCAAAGCCATGCGCCAAAAATTTGTTGCGTTGCTCAAAGCCAAAGGTGCAAGCCAAGACTTTGATTTCATTATAGAACAAAACGGTATGTTCTCTTTCAGCGGATTGACTCCCGAACAAGTCGACCGTTTGAAAAACGAGTTTGCCATTTATGCCGTCCGCTCCGGCCGCATCAACGTTGCCGGCATTACCGACGACAACATCGATTATCTGTGCGAAAGCATCGTGAAAGTCTTGTAAAACAAAAGCGCATACGAAATGCCGTCTGAACACCTTTCCGGTTTTCAGACGGCATTTATTGTTTCATCCCGTCAGATTGCAAAGCAGGTTCAGACCTGTTCCTGCAATACCGCCCCAATCAATTCCCGCGCACCGTCGTCCGCCAGTTTTTTGGCAACCGCACGTCCGAGCGCGTCGGCGTATCCGGCAGGGGCTTGCGCGTCCGCCCGCAAAATAACCGAACCGTCGGGGTGTCCGACCAAGCCGCGCAAGGTCAGCAAGCCGTTTTCTTCCGTGCAATATGCGGCCAAAGGCACTTGGCAGCTTCCGCCCAAAGAGCGTGCGAGGGCGCGTTCGGCGGTAACGCAGGCATTGGTAACACCGTGGTTCAAGGGTTTCAAAACTTCATACAAATCTTCGCGGTGCGCGGCAATTTCGATACCCAATGCGCCTTGTCCGGCGGCAGGCAGGCTGTCGGATTCCGACAAAATCATGCGGATGCGTCCGTCCAATTTCAGACGCTGCAAACCGGCGGCAGCCAAGATAATTGCGTCGTATTCGCCGTTATCGAGTTTGGACAAACGGGTTTGCACATTGCCGCGCAAAGGTTTAATCACCAAATGCGGATAGCGCGCGCGCAACTGGGCTTCGCGGCGCAGGCTGGATGTGCCGACAACGGCGCCTTTGGGCATTTCTTCCAAACGCGCGTATTGGTTGGACACAAATGCGTCAAACGGATTGGCGCGTTCGCCGATGGCCGCAAGCGCGAAACCTTCAGGCAAATCCATCGGTACGTCTTTAATCGAATGCACGGCCAAGTCGGTCCGACCGTCATACAAAGCCTGCTCCAACTCTTTGACAAACAAGCCTTTACCGCCGACTTTTGACAAAGTTCTGTCCAAAATCTGGTCGCCGCGCGTGGTCATGCCCAAAATCTCGACTTTGCAATCGGGATACAGCGCCTTCAGACGGCCTTGGATATGTTTCGCCTGCCACATGGCAAGCAGGCTTTCGCGGCTGGCGATAACAAGTTTTTTCGGGTTCATGTTCAATGCGTTCAAAGAATGGAAACGGCGTGGAGTCTATCATATTTTGAGCGTTTCTTCAGACGGTATGCCGTGGTCTATGTTATATTTACGCCCACAGAATACGAAACCCGCCACAATGAAACGCGCCAAAAAATACCCTTTCTTAACGTTGCAGCGGCAACGTTTCCATTTGAACTTTGAAAACGCCTCTTCCGCCGCCGGCATCCCCGCCGAACGTGATTTCTACCGCTGGGCGTGGTCTGCCCTGAAAAGCGGATACCGCCGCGCCGACATCGGTTTGATTCTTTTGGACGAAGAAGAAGCCCGAGCCTACAACCGCGACTACCGGGGCAAAGATTACGCCACCAATGTATTGAGTTTCGCGCTCAACGAAGGCGAAACCCTGCCCTGCCAAGTTTCGGAAAAACTGTACGGCGATTTGATCATCTGCCCGCAAGTCGTTTTGAAAGAAGCCGCCGAACAAGGCAAAACGCCCGAACGGCATTTTGCCCACCTGACCATACACGGTGTTTTGCACCTGATGGGCTACGACCACATCGAAGACGATGAAGCCGAAATAATGGAAGCCGAAGAAATCCGCCTGATGAAGGCGGCAGGCTATCCCAACCCCTACCGAGAGGACGGACATTAAAATGGACGGCGCACAACCGAAAACAAATTTTTTTGAACGCCTGATTGCCCGACTCGCCCGCGAACCCGATTCCGCCGAAGACGTATTAAACCTGCTGCGGCAGGCGCACGAACAGGAAGTTTTTGATGCGGATACACTTTTAAGGTTGGAAAAAGTTCTCGATTTTTCCGACTTGGAAGTGCGCGACGCGATGATTACGCGCAGCCGTATGAACGTTTTAAAAGAAAACGACAGCATCGAGCGCATCACCGCCTACGTCATCGATACCGCCCATTCGCGTTTTCCCGTCATCGGCGAAGACAAAGACGAAGTTTTGGGCATTTTGCACGCCAAAGACCTGCTCAAATATATGTTCAACCCCGAGCAGTTCCACCTGAAATCCGTCTTGCGTCCTGCCGTTTTCGTGCCCGAAGGCAAATCTTTGACCGCCCTTTTAAAAGAGTTCCGCGAACAGCGCAACCATATGGCGATCGTTATCGACGAATACGGCGGCACGTCGGGTTTGGTCACTTTTGAAGACATCATCGAGCAAATCGTCGGCGACATCGAAGACGAGTTTGACGAAGACGAAAGCGCGGACAACATTCACGCCGTTTCCGCCGAACGCTGGCGTATCCACGCCGTTACCGAAATCGAAAGCATCAACGCCTTTTTCGGCACGGATTACAGCAGCGAAGAAGCCGACACCATCGGCGGCCTGGTCATTCAAGAGTTGGGGCACCTGCCCGTGCGCGGCGAAAAAGTCATCATCGGCGGCCTGCAATTTACCGTCGCACGCGCCGACAACCGCCGCCTGCATACGCTGATGGCGACCCGCGTAAAATAAAGCCTGCCGTACAAAACAATGCCGTCTGAAACCGTTGCAAGTTTCAGACGGCATTTCCCTGACCGGCTACTTCCTGCTCAAAGTCAGCCCCGTCCAACCGAATAACAGGGTCAAAGCCAAACTCAAATAGCAGAAAAAGGCATAAGGCAGATATTCCCAAACCGGCACGCCCAACGCGTGGCTGATGAATACGCCACAAACGCTCCACGGCACGAGCGGATTGATGACTGTCCCCGCATCTTCGAGCGTGCGCGACAGGTTGCGCGAATGCAGGCCGAGTTTGTCGTAAACGGGTTTGAACGTTTCACCCGACAACAAAATACTCAAATATTGCTCTCCAATCAGGAAGTTCACCCCGACCGAAGTCATGGCAACGCTGAATGTGGCGCGTCCGGCATTCGTCAAAAAGCTGCGGACGGCATCCAGCAGGGAAGGAATCGCGCCCAGTGCAAACAACAGCCCGCCCAAACTCATCCCGAGGATAACGATGGTCTGCGTGAAGAACATACTCTCCAAGCCGCCGCGCGAAATGAGTTTGGCAATGTCTTTAAACGCTTCGCCTTCAAGTTTGTAGCCGCCGTAAAACCAAGCGCCGAGCCGGCGCAAATCGGGCGTACTGTGCAGATAAGTGACCGCAACGGCGGCAATGACGGTAAACAGCATAGCGACCACGGCATTGACGCGCATCAGTGCCAAAACGACCAAAAGGGCGAACGGAATCAGCGAATAGGTATGAACCAGCCCCGTCGCCTCAAGCTGGCTGCGGAAAGATTCGACGCCGCCCATATCGTATGCGGCGACATTGGGCAAAAGCCAAAGCATCAGTGCCGCGCTGATGAGCCACGCGGGGATGGTGGTGTACATCATATTTTTGATGTGTTCGAACAGGTCGATACCGACAATGGACGCGGAAATGCCCGTGGTGTCGGAAAGCGGGGACATTTTGTCGCCAAAAAACGCACCCGAGACAACCGCGCCCGCCGTCATCGCCATATCGGCCTGAAACGCCGCCGCCATACCCATAAAGGCAACGCCGACGGTGGCGCAGGTAGTCAGGCTGCTGCCGATGGATACGCCGATGACGGAACAAAGCGCAAAGGCGGAAAAATAGAAATAAGTGGGGGAAATCAGCCCGAAACCGTAATACATCAATGTGGGAATCGCGCCGCTCATCATCAGCGCGCTGACCATCAGCCCGATGAAAAAGAACAGGTAAACCGCGCCCATACCCTGATTCAACGCGCCAATCATCCCTGCCTGCATATCGCCGTATTTTAATCCGCGCGCCAGCCCGTAAAGCAGCAAAACGGCAATGGCGGCAATAATGGACAGGTGCGGCAGCCATTCCAAGGAAATAATGGTATAGCCCATTGCAGCAATCAGAGCGACGACGACGGCAAGTGCCTCGCCGCGCGGCATATCGATTAACGATTTGAATGCAAGCATAGTTTTCCTAAAGCGGTATAAAGTTAACGGATTCTAACACAACAGGCCGGGACCGGCAGGCGTTTTCAGACGACATTTCGGCATTTTTCAGAATTAAAACGGGGTTTAAGCAGTATTTTTCCCAATTTTATCCTTATTTTTGAAATATCATTTCTTTATCTTGCGCTTATTGGAACATCGGGCCTTTTATAGTGGATTAAATTTAAACCAGTACGGCGTTGTCTCGCCTTAGCTCAAAGAGAACGATTCTCTAAGGTGCTGAAGCACCAAGTGAATCGGTTCCGTACTATCTGTACTGTCTGCGGCTTCGTCGCCTTGTCCTGATTTTTGTTAATCCACTATATAAACCGGCGTGCCCCTCCCCCTTTGCAGCCGCCCGGGCAGACGAATACGGCAATGCCGCCCTAGTGCTTCAGACGGCATTGCCGGCGGGATGGAAAGGCTATTTGTCCGCCCTATATCCGTACACCGCAAAAAACACGATATAAAGATAACAGATAACGGAAACGACAAACGAAGACATCAGGGTGTAAGTATCTGCCGCCCATCCCTGCACGACGGGAACAACCGCGCCGCCGACAATCGCGGTACACAATACGCCGGAAGCGGCATTGGTGAATTTTCCCAACCCTTTGGTTGCCAAAGAGAAAATCGTCGGGAACATAATCGAGTTGAAAAAACCGACGGCAAGCAGCGACCACATCGCCACATCCGCATTGCCGCTGCCCGTCGCCATCGCGACGGCAAGCAGCACGACCGCAGCCGATGCGTTAAACGCCAGATAGCGGTTGGGCGCAAATTTCGCCATCACCGCCGAACCGAGGAAGCGTCCGACCATCGCGCCGCCCCAATAAAACGACAGGTAATGCGCGGCAGAGGCGTGGTTCAGTCCTTTCAGATAACCCAACACATTGACCATCAGCGAACCGATGGAGACTTCCGCACCGACGTAGCAGAAAATGCCTGCCGCGCCGAACACGAGATGTTTGTACTGCCACACGCCGGTTTTGCCGTCGTGGTTGTGCGCGCTTTCCTCGGCAGCAATTTTGCGCGCGTCGGGCAGCCGGATCATTTTCACGAAAACGGCAAGGATAATCAGCAGCCCCGCCAGCCCCAAATAAGGAATCTGTACGGAGGAAATCTGTTCCGCCTTACTGACGGTTTGGGTTGCGTCTGCCAGAATCAGGAACGCGCCGATTTGAGGCGCAATGGTCGTACCCAAAGAGTTGAACGCCTGAACCAGCGTCAGCGTTGCCGATTCCTTGCCGGGTTTCGCCAGCAGGGTAACATAAGGATTGCCGGCGACCTGAAGCAGCGTTACGCCGGAAGCCAAAATAAACAATGCACCTAAAAATACCGCATACGAATGGCTGCCTGCCGCCGGATAAAACAACAGGCAGCCCAAGGCTGTCAGCAGAAAGCCGCCGATAACGCCGTTTTTATAACCGATTTTGCCCACCAGCATACCCATAGGGATGGACATCACCGCATAGGCGGTAAAGAAACAGAATTGAACCAGCATCGCCTGAACATAAGTCAGGTTGAAGATTTCCTTCAAATGGGGAATCAGGATGTCGTTCATACAAGTGATGAAACCCATCATGAAAAACAGCGTGGTCAAAACGACCAATGGGGAAGTATGATTGTTTTGTGATTGCGCAGACATAATTCGCCTTTCATTTATTGTGATGTACCGCGCGGTTCGACCAACGGGGGTTGACATTCACCGGCGGCGGCGCAAATCATACTGGCATTTCACGGATTTGCAAACCGCCGGCATATCCGTACGGACGATGCCCGCCATTATCCCCACAAACGTGCCGGCACTGTATTTCTCCGCACTTCATTTTGATTTGACACAAACCGCATATGACCGTTTTTTACGCCTGCGCCGCGCTCGCCTTTTCCGCCTTTACCTCCGCCACCCTCCTGCCCGGCACGTCCGAAGCCGCTTTCGTCCTGTTCGTCCGCCGCTTTCCCGAACACGCATACGGCGCGTTGCTGTGCGCCGGCCTTGCCAACGGGCTGGGCAGTATGGTTTCCTATTGGATGGGGCGTTTGCTGCCTTCCCGAAAAATGCCGTCTGAAAAAACACTGAATCTGATGCGGCGTCTCGGTATTTGGCTGCTGCCGTTTGCCTGGCTGCCCGTCGTCGGCGACGCACTGCCGCTTGCCGCCGGCTGGCTGCGTTTGAATCCGTGGACAAGCGGGCTGATGCTGATAGCCGGCAAAACGGCGCGTTACGCCTTTATCCTGTGGGGAATGCAATACTACTCCGCCTGAACCATACGTTATAATGCCGGCCGCACAAACCTACCGTATAAAAAAATGAACAGACAAATCCGCCAAGAAATCTTCGAGCGTTTCCGCGCCGCCAACCCCCATCCGACCACCGAGCTCAACTTCAACTCCCCTTTCGAGCTTTTAATCGCCGTTCTGCTTTCGGCGCAGGCGACCGATGTCGGCGTGAACAAAGCGACGGCGAAACTGTTTCCGGTTGCCGATACGCCGCAGGCGATGTTGGATTTGGGTTTGGACGGCGTAATGGAATACACGAAAACCATCGGGTTGTATAAAACCAAGTCCAAACACATCATACAGACCTGCCGCATCCTGCTGGAAAAATACAAGGGCGAAGTGCCGGAAGACCGCGAGGCTTTGGAATCCTTGCCGGGCGTGGGGCGCAAAACGGCAAACGTCGTATTGAACACGGCGTTCGGCCATCCCGTCATGGCGGTCGATACGCATATTTTCCGCGTGTCCAACCGCACCAAAATCGCGCCGGGGAAAGATGTGCGCGAAGTCGAAGACAAACTGATGCGCTTCATCCCCAAAGAGTTCCTGATGGACGCGCACCACTGGCTCATCCTGCACGGACGCTACACCTGCAAGGCACTCAAACCGCAATGCCAAACCTGCATCATCAACGATTTGTGCGAATATCCCGCCAAAGCCTGACCGCCGCCGCCCTTCAAAATGAAACGCTTGAAAATTCGGACGGACGTTGTAGAATTTCATCCCATGCCGTCTGAAGCCGACAAAATGCGCTTCAGACGGCATTAAAGCCGGTACCGGCATCCGACAAAGGACAAAACGTGTTCAAAAAATACCAATACTTCGCTTTGGCAGCACTGTGTGCCGCCTCGCTGGCAGGCTGCGACAAGGCAGGCAGCTTTTTCGGTGCGGACAAAAAAGAAGCATCCTTCGTAGAACGCATCGAACACACCAAAGACGACGGCAGCGTCAGTATGCTGCTGCCCGACTTTGCCCAACTGGTGCAAAGCGAAGGTCCGGCAGTCGTCAATATTCAGGCGGCCCCGGCCCCGAGTACCGAAAACGGCGGACGCAGCACCGAAAACGATTCCGACCCGATTGCCGACAGCGACCCGTTCTACGAATTTTTCAAACGCCTCGTCCCGAATATGCCCGAAATCCCCCAAGAAGAAGCAGATGACGGCGGATTGAACTTCGGCTCCGGCTTCATCATCAGCAAAGACGGCTACATCCTGACCAATACCCACGTCGTTGCCGGTATGGGCAGCATCAAAGTCCTGCTCAACGACAAACGCGAATATACCGCTAAACTCATCGGCTCGGATGTCCAATCCGATGTCGCCCTTCTGAAAATCGACGCAACGGAAGAACTCCCCGTCGTCAAAATCGGCAATCCCAAAGATTTGAGACCCGGCGAATGGGTAGCCGCCATCGGCGCACCCTTCGGCTTCGACAACAGCGTTACCGCCGGCATCGTCTCCGCCAAAGGCAGAAGCCTGCCCAATGAAAGCTACACGCCCTTCATCCAAACCGACGTCGCCATCAATCCGGGCAATTCCGGCGGCCCGCTGTTCAACTTAAAAGGACAGGTCGTCGGCATCAACTCGCAAATATACAGCCGCAGCGGCGGATTCATGGGCATCTCCTTTGCCATCCCGATCGACGTTGCCATGAATGTCGCCGAACAACTGAAAAACACCGGCAAAGTCCGACGCGGACAACTGGGCGTGATTATTCAAGAAGTATCCTACGGTTTGGCACAGTCGTTCGGTCTGGATAAAGCCGGCGGCGCACTGATTGCCAAAGTCCTGCCCGGCAGCCCCGCAGAACGTGCCGGCCTGCAGGCGGGCGACATCGTCCTCAGCCTCGACGGCGAAGAAATACGTTCTTCCGGCGACCTTCCCGTTATGGTGGGCGCCATCCTGCCCGGTAAGGAAGCCGGTCTCGGCGTATGGCGCAAAGGCAAGGAAATCACCGTTACCGTCAAACTGGGCAATGCTTCCGAACAAACCGCTTCCTCGTCCGAACCGGACAAAGCCCCTTATGCCGAACACCAATCCGGCACGTTCTCGGTCGAATCTGCCGGCATTACCCTCCAAACCGATACAGACGGCAACGGCGGACGGCTTGTCGTCGTGCGGGTTTCGGGGGCGGCACAACGCGCGGGCCTGCGGCGCGGCGACGAAATCCTCGCCGTCGGACAAATTCCGGTCAATGACGAAACCGGTTTCCGCAATGCACTGGACAGGGCGGGGAAAAACATCCCCCTTCTGGTTATGCGCCGGGGCGGCACTTTGTTCATTGCGCTGACCCTGCCTTAAACCGCATAATCCGCCCGAAATGTCCTTTAAATGGTAAAATGCCCGCCTGCACCCGCCGACGGGCATTTTAAAGAAATCAATTCTTTGATTTTAAATAAGTATTTTCCAGAACAGAAAATACTTTCGCCCGTTTTGCCAACAAACCCGAACCGTTGCGGACAAAAACCGCCATCCGGACACTGATACCTCGCACATTATGCAGCTTATTGATTATTCACATTCATTTCTCTCGGTTATCCCGCCTTTTTTGGCACTGGCTCTCGCCGTCGTTACCCGGCGCGTGCTGCTGTCCTTAAGCATAGGCATTTTGGTCGGCACCGCCTTCCTGGTCGGCGGAAACCCCGCAAACGGTCTGATTCATTTGAAAGATATGGCAGAAGGGCTGGTACGGGCAGACGGGGAATGGTCGCTCGGCAAGCTCAAAATCCTGATTTTCCTGATACTCTTGGGCATCTTTACTTCGCTACTGACCCTTTCCGGCAGCAATCAGGCGTTTGCCGACTGGGCAAAACGGCACATTAAAAACCGGCGCGGCGCGAAAATGCTGACCGCCTGCCTGGTGTTCGTTACCTTTATCGACGATTATTTCCACAGCCTTGCCGTCGGCGCGATTGCCCGCCCCGTTACCGACAAATTCAAAGTCTCCCGCGCCAAACTCGCCTACATCCTCGACTCTACCGCCGCGCCGATGTGCGTCCTGATGCCGGTTTCAAGTTGGGGCGCGTCGATTATCGCCACGCTTGCCGGATTGCTCGTTACCTACAAAATCACCGAATACACGCCGATGGGGACATTTGTCGCCATGAGCCTGATGAACTATTACGCGCTGTTTGCCCTGATTATGGTGTTCGTCGTCTCCTGGTTCTCCTTCGACATCGGATCGATGGAACGCTTCGAGCAGGCGGCCTTGAACGAAACCCATAATGAAGCCGCCGTTTCAGACGGCATCGCAGGCAGGGTTTACGCATTGATTATTCCTGTTTTAATCTTAATCGCCTCCACCGTCGCCGCCATGATTTATACCGGCGCGCAGGCGGGCGAAACCTTCAGCATTTTGAGTGCGTTTGAAAACACGGACGTAAACACCTCTTTGGTCTTCGGCGGAAGCTGCGGCGTGCTTGCCGTCGTCTTTTGCACATTCGGCACAATCAAAGCGTCCGATTATCCCAAAGCCGTTTGGCAGGGTGCGAAATCTATGTTCGGCGCAATCGCCATTTTAATCCTCGCCTGGCTCATCAGTACGGTTGTCGGCGAAATGCACACCGGCGACTACCTCTCCACGCTGGTTGCCGACAGCATTCATCCCGGCTTTCTGCCCGTCATCCTGTTCCTGCTCGCCAGCGTGATGGCGTTTGCCACCGGCACAAGCTGGGGGACGTTCGGCATTATGCTGCCGATTGCCGCCGCCATGGCGGTCAAAGTCGAACCCGCGCTGATTATCCCGTGTATGTCCGCAGTGATGGCGGGGGCGGTATGCGGTGACCACTGCTCGCCCATCTCCGACACGACCATCCTCTCTTCCACCGGCGCGCGCTGCAACCACATCGACCACGTTACCTCGCAACTGCCTTACGCCTTAACCGTTGCCGCCGCCGCTTCATCGGGCTACCTCGCATTGGGTCTGACAAAATCCGCACTGTTGGGCTTTGGCACGACGGGTGCGGTATTGGCGGTGCTGATTTTCATCTTGAAAGACAAAAAACGCGCCGGCGTTTGACCCCTTTCCCTTTTCAGACGGCATATGCCGTCTGAAGCTTTTTGGAGCAAACCGAAATGACTGTTCCCCATATTCCGCGCGGTCCCGTAATGGCCGACATTGCCGCCTTGCGCCTGACCGGAGAGGAAAAGCAACGCCTTCTCGATCCCGCCGTCGGCGGAGTCATCCTGTTCCGCCGCAACTTCCAAAATATCGTACAACTCAAAGAACTTACCGCCGAAATCAAAGCACTTCGCACACCCGGGCTTATTATTGCCGTCGATCACGAAGGCGGCAGGGTCCAACGGTTTATCGAAGGCTTTACCCGCTTGCCCGCAATGAACGTTTTAGGGCAAATTTGGGACAAGGAAGGCGCGTCTGCCGCCGAAACCGCCGCCGGACAAGTCGGCCGGGTTTTGGCAACCGAGCTTTCCGCCTGCGGCATCGATTTGTCCTTTACCCCCGTCTTAGATCTGGACTGGGGAAACTGCCCCGTCATCGGCAACCGCAGTTTCCACCGCAACCCCGAAGCGGTCGCCCGCCTTGCCCTCGCCCTTCAAAAAGGTTTGGAAGAAAGCGGTATGAAATCCTGCGGCAAACATTTTCCCGGACACGGATTTGTCGAAGGGGACAGCCATTTGGTCTTGCCGGAAGACGGGCGCAGCCTGCCCGAACTCGAAGCCGCCGACCTTATCCCCTTCCTCATTATGAGCCGCGAAGGTATGGCGGCGGTTATGCCCGCCCACGTCGTTTATCCGCAAGTGGACACCAAGCCCGCCGGGTTTTCCGAAATTTGGCTCAAACAGATTTTGCGCCGCGACATCGGGTTCAAAGGCGTGATTTTCTCGGACGATTTGACTATGGAGGGCGCGTGCGGGGCCGGCGGCATCAAAGAACGCGCCCGGCTGTCGTTTGAAGCGGGCTGCGACATCGTATTGGTCTGCAACCGTCCCGACTTGGTCGATGAATTGCGCGACGGCTTCATCATTCCCGACAATCCCGATTTGGCGGGACGTTGGCAATATATGGCAAACACGCTCGGCAGTGCCGCCGCGCAAACCGTGATGCAGACGGAGGATTTCCAAGCGGCACAAGCCTTTGTTGCCGGTTTGGCCTCGCCGCAGGACACGGCGGGCGGCGTAAAAGTCGGAGAGGCCTTTTAAATTCGTCCGATACGCGGCAAACAGGCAAAACAAATATAGGCACGCCGCACTTTTTGCGTTATAATCCCGTTCCAATCAATTCGGAATGTAGCGCAGCCCGGTAGCGCACTTCGTTCGGGACGAAGGGGTCGGAGGTTCGAATCCTCTCATTCCGACCAAATCCAAACCGCCTCGGCATCCATTGCCGGGGCGGTTTTTCCTTTTGGCGGCAACAGAAAAATGCCGTCTGAAACAGCATTCTGTTTCAGACGGCATTTCGTTTTCCCCAATCCTGCCATTTGCGCGCACTGACAAAGGGTATCGGCAAGGTTCAAAAGACCATCGGAATTTAGGAAGCCGGGCTTGTACCCAACGGCGGCGTCTTATTCAGTAAGGCTCCGTCCTGATTGGGCAGCAGAAATGTGGGCAGTTTCACGCGGAAGCGGTACACTTTCCCCATATGTCAAACATCGGCAAAACGGTACGCCGTCCCTTTGAGTTGCACTGCTTAAACTACTCTATTCCCGCCCATTTGTGCGTCTGCACGCTCAACTGCCAATGCACCGGCGCGTCGGGGCGGCTGTTTAAAATACCGATTTGGCGGATGGTGTCGTAGATGTTCATTGCGCCGTTTTGTTCGCAGGGCGAAAGGTAGTAATGGCGCGCGCGGATTTTGCGTTCCATATTTTCGCAAAACGCAAGGACATCGCCGTCGGCAACAATCCGCACTTCGTCGGCTGTTTCGATACAGCTTTTTTCGTATTTGGCGGCATAGCAGGCTTTGGGGCTGGTGGCGACATAGTCGATTTGCGGCGGCGCGGGATTGAGTCCGTTGGTTTCGAGACAGAGGAAATAACCTTCGGCTTTGAGCGCGTCCAGCAGCGTATCGAGATGCGGCTGTATGGTCGGCTCGCCGCCGGTGATGATGATGTTGCGGGCGGCATAGGTTTTCAGACGGCCTAAAATGTCGGACAGGCTCATCATTCCGAATGCCAAATAATCGGTATCACACCAGCCGCAGGCGAGGTTGCATTTGCCCAAGCGGACGAAAACGGCAGGCATGCCCGTGTTCCGGCCCTCGCCTTGCAGGCTCTCGAAAATTTCGACGATACGGTATTGCGGATTTTCGGGGGCGACATTGATTTTTTTCATGCCGCCAACACCGCTGCCGCCGCCAAAAATGCGGGCAAACCTTGTTTGACGAGTATGCCTTTGTTGCCGGACGAAAACGCGCCCCACGCGGCGGCAATCAATACGAAACCGAGAAACAGAATCGTCGCGCCGTAAACGGCGTTGTCCGGCGCGGCAAACCGCGACCACACCAGCCCGATGCCGAGAAAGCCGTTATACAGCCCTTGATTACTGAACAAGGTCTGCACTTGCTTTTGTTCCATAAATTCATAAGGCAGCTTGAATATTTCCGCCGCCTTTTCGCCGGGAATCTGCGTCATTTCCAGCCAGGCGATGTAGAAATGTTCGGCGGCGACGAGGAGGACTAAGAGGGTGGAGAGAAGTTTCATGGGTGTTCCTTTTAATGGGTACGTTTGAGATGGAATGCCGTCTGAAAAAACGGGGGAATCCTTACTGGAAAAAAACCGTTTTATAGTGGATTAAATTTAAATCAGGACAAGGCGACGAAGCCGCAGACAGTACAGATAGTACGGCAAGGCGAGGCAACGCTGTACTGGTTTAAATTTAATCCACTATAAAGCAGATTCAAATAAGGACGCCCCACATCGTCATTCCCGCGCAGGCGGGAATCCAGAGATTTGGAATTGCTGCAATTTTTAAATATTCCTGATAAATCAAGGTCTGGATTCCCGCCTGCGCGGGAATGACGGCTTAGTGCAAGTTTCATTCAAATTCACTATATCGATACGTTCAAACTATCCCCTACCCCCCTTCATACTCCGCACACGATGTCGGCGTTTCCCACAATTTCACGCTGCACACGTTCAACCCCGCGTTTTTCAGACGGCCGTACATTTCGACCGCCATATTTTCGGCAGTGGTGCGGCAGGGCAGGCGCAGGGTTTTCATGTTCCAGCCCTCCAAAAGCGCGGCGATTTGAGATTCGCGCCCGTTGCCGCCGTGGTAGATGAAGGCGTGGTCGAAGGGGTCGGTAATGTGTTGTTTCACAATAGCTTTGAGGTCGGAGAAATCCATCACCATTCCGTCTTTCGGCCCGCCACTGACGATGCCGTCTGAAACGGTGATTTCGAGTTTGTAGGTATGCCCGTGCAGGTTTTGGCATTTGCCGTCATGCCCGTCGAGCATATGCGAGGAGTCGAAGGTGAAGATTTTGGTAATTTTCATGGTGTGCACTTTAAATCGGCAAATAGCCCTGAAAGCCGATTTCGGCGGGTTTGCCGTGCGGATTCGGAACGAGGCGGATAACGTGCTTGCCGATGCGGTCGAGCGCAAGCAGGTTGTCCACGTCTTTTAAGTTGTCTTTATGCCGCTGCATATAACTGTCGGGCAGCAGGGTTTGCAGGGCTTTTTGTTTGGCTTCGGCAGGCGTGGCGGCGGCGAACAGCCCGAAAACGTGCGCTTCGGCAAGCTGACCCGCGCGATAACCGCCGACATTGGCGAAATACAGGCGCGGGGCGTGTTCAGACGGCATTGCGGTATGTTCTTCCGCCTCACTCACGCAGACATCGTAACCGTCCGCCCATTCGACAATCTGCCAGCCGTCGATGTGGATTTTGTCCGCATCGCCGAACCACGCGGCTTTGAGTGCGGGGACGGCTTCGCGGTAGTCGTCGCACACGGCAAATTGGATGTCGTGCACTTCGATATTCGACCTGCCGGCATTGCCGCCGAGGTAAAACATATGGAGCTTGGGCATATCGTATTCCTTGTGGTTTGCGCGTGTTCAGACGGTCTTTTTATAGTAGATTAAATTTAAACCAGTACGGCGTTGCCTCGCCTTGCCGTACTATCTGTACTGTCTGCGGCTTCGTCGCCTTGTCCTGATTTTTGTTAATCCACTATACTTTCCAAATATTCCGCCAACCCGCGTTCGCGCAAGATACAGCTCGGGCATTCGTGGCAGCCGCCGACAATGCCGTTATAGCAGGTGTGGGTTTGCTCGCGGATATAGTCCAGCGCGCCCATTTCGTCCGCCAACGCCCAAGTTTGCGCCTTGGTCAGATACATCAGCGGCGTGTGGATTTGGAAATCATAGTCCATCGCCAAATTAAGGGTAACGTTCATCGATTTGACGAACACGTCGCGGCAGTCGGGATAGCCGGAGAAGTCGGTTTCGCACACGCCTGCGATAATGTGCCGTATTCCCTGCCCTTTGGCGTAAATCGCGGCGTAAAGCAGGAAAAGCGCGTTGCGGCCGTCTACAAAGGTATTCGGAACGCCGTTGTCGGCGGTTTCGATGGCGGCGGTTTCGTCCATCAGGGCGTTGTGCGTAATCTGCCGCATCAGGCTCAAGTCGAGTACGGTTTGCCTGACACCCAAATCCTGCGCTATCCGGCGGGCGCGTTCCAGCTCGACGGCGTGGCGTTGCCCGTATCGGAAGGTGATGGCTTGGACGTTTTCGCGCCCGTAGGTTTGGATTGCCTGAATCAGGCAGGTGGTGGAATCCTGACCGCCCGAAAAGATGACCAGGGCTTGTTGGTTTGACATACTGAATCCTAGTTTTGGTAACGCGGGAGGTTTGCGAACCGCGAAGTTGGAAAAATCGGATTATAACAAACTCCGGATGCGGATTGCGTACCGCCGCCGATGCCGTCTGAAGCCGCCGGACATCCGGCCGGAAAGCGGTGCGGCTTGAAATCTCCGCAAAACAGCCCGTTCGCGGAATTTGAATCATCCGCCGATTCCAACTCGTCGGGGAAAAGGCAATTATTTTTCAGTATTGAAACACAAAATAAAAGAAACCGGGCAGGCTTATTCATTTTGAAAACGATACCGGGCATAAAGTCCCGCCTGCAAAGAATCCGGCCTGCCTTTATCCGGTCCCGCACCTGCGGCGCAACGGATGCCGGATTTGGGGACGGCGGCGGTTTCGGTTACAATTTGTGCTTTCCGTTCGGTACAGGCATATAAAAATGACGGTATTTTCAAAGTATTGGCAAAAAGGTATGGAAAACGGCGGCGTGGCCTTCCTGCTGTTTGTCGCCCGCCGTTTCAACGAAGGGCGCATACCGCAGGCGGCGGCGAGTATGACGTTTACCACGCTGCTGGCTTTAGTGCCGGTGCTGACGGTAACAGTGGCAGCGGTATCGGTCTTTCCGGTATTTGAGAACTGGTCGGGTGCGTTTGTGTCCTTCGTCAAACAAACCGTCGTGCCGCAAGGGGCGGACAAGGTGCTGGATTACCTCGACGCGTTCCGCCGGCAGGCAGGCAGCCTGACCGCCATCGGCAGCGTGATGCTGTTCGTCACGTCGCTGATGCTGGTTCGGACGATAGATCAGGCGTTTAACCGCATTTGGCGCGTCGGCGCGCAGCGTCCTTGGATGATGCAGTTCCTCGTTTATTGGGCCCTGCTGACTTGCGGGCCGCTGTTTTTGGGCGTGGGCATCTCGCTGACGGCGGGATGGGGGGAATCGTGGCTGCTGCGCCCTCTGGCAATGCCGTTGGGAACGGTGCTGCTTTTGTGGGGGCTGTACTGCTTTGTCCCCAACCGTTTCGTACCCGCGCGGCACGCCTTGATCGGGGCGGCGGCGACGGCTTTGTGCCTGTGGTGCGCGCGCGCGGTTTTTGTGTGGTATATGGGCAGTTTCGACGGCTACCGTTCGATTTACGGCGCGTTTGCCGCCGTGCCGTTTTTCCTGTTGTGGCTGAACCTGTTGTGGACGCTGGTCTTGGGCGGAGCGGTGCTGACGGCCTCCCTGTCGTATTGGCAGGGCGGGGCGTTTCGGAAAAATGCGGACGCGCGCGGCGGCTTTGACGATGTGTTGAACATTTTACTCTTGCTCGACGCGGCGCAAAAACACGGCAAAGCCCTGCGGGTCCGGCAGTTCAGACAGCATATCGGCATGGGCTACGACGAGTTGGGCGCACTCTTGGAAAAACTGGCGCACTACGGTTATGTTTATTCCGGGCGGCAGGGCTGGGTTTTAAAAACAGGGGCGGATGCCATTAAATTAGACACACTCTTCAAACGCTTTGTGTACCGCCCTTCCGCTGCCGATCAAAACCCTGTCGGACAAGCCGCCGGCAGGCTGGTGCAACCCTGCCTCCGGTCTTTAAATATAACGCTGGCGGAGTTTGGCGCGCAAACCGGGCAAAACGCCCCCTCCCCGTCCCGACCGCCGTCCGAAGGATAAAGCGATGCTGCCGAAAAACCTCCTCATCCTCATCTCCACGGCCGCCTTTGCCTCGGCACGCGCCGATGCGCCCGACGGCGTTTTTACCGTCAATTTCCAATCCCCGAGCGGCAACATCGTCTGCGGCGGCGACACCGGACCGCCGGAAGGCGAAGAACCGTGGCACGGCGTATCCTGCTTCATCCACGAAACCGACAATACCAAACCCGCCATACCGAAACCCAAAGGATGCAGATTCGACTGGGGCAACGTGTTCAATATCGACAACAAAGGGAGGGCCTATATGAGCTGTTACAGCGATTACCCGTACAGCCCCGAACCGCCCGTCCTCGCCTACGGCAGCAGCATCAAAGGCAGAGGCTGGCAGTGCGGCAGCCTCGAAAACGGCGTACTCTGCACCAATTCGGGCGGGCACGGCTTCCTGCTCAACCGCAAATGGCAGCGTATGTTTTAAAACAGAATGCCGTCCGAACCACAGTTTCGCAGCGTTCGGACGGCATACCCGCCAACCACACAAAGGAAAAACCATGAGCAAAAAAATCAAAGCCGGCATTGTCGGCGCGACGGGCTACACGGGCGTGGAACTGCTGCGCCTGCTTGCCGCCCATCCCGATGTCGAAGTTGCCGCCGCCACCGCCCGCAGCGAAGCCGGAACCGCAGTTGCCGATTACTTTCCGAATTTGCGCGGCGCGTACCGCCTCCGTTTCCAAACGCCCGAAGAGGCAGGGCTGGAAAAATGCGATGTGGTCTTCTTCGCCACGCCCAACGGCGTTGCGATGAAAGACGCGCCGCGCCTTTTGGAACAGGGCGTGCGCGTTATCGACCTTTCCGCCGACTTCCGCATACGCGACATCCCGGTATGGGAACACTGGTACGGTATGCCCCACGCCGCCCCCGGCCTCGTTTCCCAAGCCGTGTACGGATTGAGCGAACTCAACCGCGAAGCCGTCAGGCAGGCGCGCCTCGTCGCCAACCCGGGCTGCTACCCGACCTGCGTATCCCTGCCGCTCGTACCGTTATTGCGGCAATGCCGTCTGAAACCCGGTATGCCGCTGATTGCCGACTGCAAATCCGGCGTGTCCGGCGCGGGCAGGAAGGCGGCTGCCGGTTCGCTGTTGTGCGAAGCCGGCGACAACTTCAAAGCCTACGGCATAGCCGGACACCGCCACCTGCCCGAAATCAGACAGACCGTCGCCGGGCTTCAGGAGGGCGTGGCGGAGGGTTTGGTGTTTACGCCGCACCTCGCGCCGATGATACGCGGTATGCACGCCACCGTTTACCTCCACCTTTCAGACGGCATCTGCCCCGAAACCGTTTTGCGCGACTACTACCGCGACAGCCCGTTCGTGGACATCCTGCCCGCCGGTTCGACACCCGAAACCCGCAGCGTGCGCGGCGCAAACCTCTGCCGCATCAGCATCCAACAGGCGGCGCAATCCGATGTGTGGGTCGTCCTTTCCGTCATCGACAACCTCGTCAAAGGCGCGGCGGGTCAGGCAGTCCAAAATATGAACATTATGTTCGGACTGGAGGAAACACACGGCTTGGACGCAATCCCCCTGCTCCCCTGAAGCGCAAACGGCAAACCGCAGGTATCGTGCCTGCGTTTTTTGATGCCGTCTGAACGCGGCGGTTTTTTGGTTCGGACGGCTTTTGACCCATCATTCCCACGCAGACGGAATCCGGTTTGTTAAGTTTCGGTTGTTTCGGCGTTTCGGTAAACTTCCAAATCGTCATTCCCGCGAAAACACAAACCTAAAACCCCGTCATTTCCGCGAAAGTGGGAATCTAGAAATGAAAAGCAACAGGAATTTATCGGAAATGACCGTATCCGAACGGACCGGATTTCCGCCCACTTGGGAATAACGTGATTTGAAATCATGAAAATGTGTCAAAAATAGCGAAAAATCAGATTCCGTTGCACTTTTTTCCAATATTTCAGACGGTATTTCGCTCACACGCCCAAATAACCTTCCCTGCCGGAAAGCCACCTTGCCAGATGCGCTTCGACGATTTCGGGGTTTTGTTCAATCAGCATCGGGGCGGTTTCGCGCGCCTGTTCTAAAAGGTGTAAGTCTTCTTCGAGCTTGGCGAAGCGCAGCATAGGCACGCCGCTTTGACGCGCGCCGAGAAATTCGCCAGGGCCGCGGATGTTGAGGTCTTGGCGGGCGATTTCAAAGCCGTCGGTGTGTTCGTAAATCACTTTCAGCCGCGCTTTGGCGAGTTCGCCCAAAGGTTCGGCAAACAGGAGGACGCACACGCTTTCCGCCGCGCCGCGCCCTACCCGTCCGCGTAATTGGTGCAGCTGCGCCAAGCCCATGCGCTCGGCGTGTTCGATGACCATCAGGGCGGCGTTGGGCACATCTACGCCGACTTCGATAACGGTAGTCGCAACCAAGACATTCAGTTCCCCCGAAGAAAACCGCGCCATCACTTCGGCCTTTTCGGCGGCCTTCATACGCCCGTGCACCAGTCCGATATTGAGTTCGGGCAATGCCGTCTGAAGCCGGGCGAGGGTTTCGGCGGCAGTTTGCAGTTGCAGGGTTTCGCTTTCTTCAATCAATGGGCAGACCCAATACGCCTGCCGCCCTTTGCGGCAAGTATTCAGGACGAAGCCTTCGACTTCGGCGCGGCGGACGTTGTTGACAAGGCGCGTTTTAACCGGCGTGCGCCCGGGCGGCAGTTTGTCAATAACGGACACGTCCAAATCGGCGAAAAAACTCATCGCAAGCGTGCGCGGGATGGGTGTGGCGGACATCATCAGCTGATGGACTTCGCGCCCTTTGTTTTTGAGGGCGAGGCGTTGGGCAACGCCGAAACGGTGCTGTTCGTCCACGACGGTCAAGCCCAAATTGTGAAACGCCACACCGTCTGAAAACAAGGCGTGCGTGCCGACGGCGATTTTGACGCTGCCGTCGGCGAGTTTGGCTTTGGCTTCGTCTTTGGCTTTTTTACGCAAACTGCCAAAAAGGCGGACAACTTCAATGCCCAACGGCTCAAGCCATTGTTTGAACTTGATGAAATGCTGTTCGGCAAGAATTTCAGTGGGTGCCATTACGGCAACCTGCGCGCCGGATTCGATGGCGGTCAAAGCAGACAAAGCAGCGACTATGGTTTTGCCGCTGCCGACATCGCCTTGCAGCAGGCGGTGCATCGGGTGCGTTTGCGCCATATCGGTTTGAATTTCGGCCAACACGTTTTCTTGTGCATCGGTCAGGGCAAACGGCAGGGCTTGGCGCAGGGCTTGGGTCAATACGCCATTGCCGCGCAATGCCGCCGCCGAGCCGCCGATGCGCTTCTGCCGCGCCAAGCGCATAGAAAGCTGTTGCGCCAAAAGTTCGTCGAATTTGAGCCGCTGCCACGCAGGCAACGTGCCGTCTGAAAGCTGATGAATCGTGAAACTCGGCGGCGGCGAATGCAAAAGGCGCAGGCTTTCGGCAAGGTGCGGCAGCTTCAGACGGCATAGCAGGGCATCGGGCAGGGTGTCGTGCAGTGGCGTAACGTCCAACGCCGTCTGAATGATGCGGCGCAAAGTGGGCTGGTTCAAACCGTTTACGGTCGGGTAAACCGGCGTGAGGCTTTCCGCCAAACCGCCGCCCCCGGCATCTCGGATTTTGGGATGAATCATCTCGTCGCCGTAAAACCCGTGTTTGATTTCGCCCACGGCGCGGATGCGCTTGCCGACCGCCGTCTGCTTCTGATGGCCGGCGTAAAAGTGGATGAAGCGCAGAAAAAGGACGCTGCCGGAACCGTCGGCGATTTGGACAATCAACTGCTTGCGCGGCTTAAAAGTTACTTCCTGATGGATAACTTTGCCCTCGACCTGGCACGGCACGCCGACCGGAGCGTCCTTAATCGGCATAATGTGCGTCTCGTCCTCGTAACGCAACGGCAGGTGCAACACCAAATCCCACGCGGTATGGAGCTTGAGTTTTTCGAGTTTCTTGGCGGAAACATCGGTGATTTTGAGCTGTTTTTGGGTTTCGGGCGACATCATAGGCAGATTCCTTTGGACGCGCTTATTTTATCCGAAAACAAAAATGCCGTCTGAAACGGATTCAGACGGCATCAGACGGGCAGGAATCAAGCCCCGGCGGCTCCGGCTTCCTGCTGTTGCTGGTAAATCGCCTCGAAATTAATCGGCGCGAGCAGGACGGGCGGGAAGCCGGCGCGCGTTACCGTGCCGGAAACGGCTTCGCGCGCGTAAGGGAAGAGGATGTTCGGACACGCCACGCCCAAGAGCAGCTGCACGTCTTCTTCGGGGATGTTTTCCAAACGGAAGATGCCGCTTTGGGTTACTTCGTTCAAAAACATCGTGCGCTCATTATCCAATTTGGCGGTAACGGTTACGGTAACGTCCACGTTGTAGTAGCCGTCTTCCAGCTTTTGGCTGCCGGTGGAAACGCGCATATCCACTTCGGGCTCGCCCTGTTCCAAAAAGATTTGCGGCGCGTGCGGCACTTCCAAAGACAAATCTTTGACATACAGACGCTCGATGCTGAATACGGGTTGCAGTTCTTCGCTCATTTTGTTTTCCTGGTTGGGGGTTAAGGGTTCAGCAGTCCGTCCAAACCGCCTTCCTGCTGAAGGCGGTAGAGGTCGGTAAATCCGCCGACGTGCGTGTCTCCGATAAAAATCTGCGGCACGCTGCGCTGTCCGGAACGCCGCTGCATTTCGGCAAAGGCTTCAGGATCCGCATCGATGCGGATTTCGCCGATGTTTTCCACGCCGGCGGCCTGCAGCAGCCTTTTCGCCATCGTGCAGTAGGGGCAGAACGGACCTGTATATATCGTAACGGCCTGCATTTTCATTTTCCACGGAGTTTGCAATGATAATCAATATAGGGGCATTCTCCCCGTTTGGCAAGTGCCGGGGCGGTGCATTTTCAGACGGCGCGGGCGCAATGTGCCAAAATGTGTTTTTTAAAGTATGATAAGCCTTATGTTTCAACACACGGGACGACACAT
>AEPI01000080.1 GCA_000193795.2 Neisseria lactamica NS19
CCGGGGTTTTAAGTTGCTGTTTTTAGGCTTCTGTTTTTAGGCTTCTGTTTTTGAGGGAATGGCAGGACTTTAGGTTGCTGCTTTTGATTTTCTGTTTTGAGGGAATGGCGGGATTTTGG
>AEPI01000079.1 GCA_000193795.2 Neisseria lactamica NS19
GTGAGACGGGCTTGCATTATAATTTCTTCAGGTATTACGAACCTGATGCCGGGAGGTTTGTGAATCAGGATCCGATTGGGTTGAAAGGTGGTAGTAACTTCTATCAATTTTCGACAAATGCACAAAATATGATAGACCCTTGGGGATTGAACGCTGTTGGCGTAGCCAAAGGGGTATTGTCTATGATTGCAATTGATACAATGACTCCAGACCCCAGTGATGTTGCATGGCCTAAATGGATTGCATATGGGGTGCTTGGAGCTGCCGCAACAGGTATCGTTGCATTATCGGAAAGCGATACATGTACAGGAAAATGCCAGGAAGAAAAAAAACGTAAGAAATGTTTAGATGCTACAGTAGACAATATTAAAATGGTTACAGCAAAAACATCTTATCTAACATTGCAAAAAAGTGTTTCCATCCCTGCTGTTGCGAGATACACAGCATTGATTGAAAGAGGTAGCATTGCCCCTCCAGTTAAAATGGATGGAAATACTATTGTAGATGGTAACCATAGAATGGTAGCTGGATTATTGTGTAATCAAATACCTACTAGTACCCCAGGAACTGCTCCATTATCTAAACCAAGAATACCTTTGAGAGATATACAACCAGACCCTATAGATTGGTGGTAATAAAAATGATATCAAATGACATTCAAGAATTACTTAAAAATATTACAAAGTCTCTAATTAAAATCGAAACAAAAGAATTAGATGTCTTAATTTCTAGACAGTTAACCCATATAGATAATATTGATTTTCACAGATACGAAATATCCCATAGGGAAATTGGAAGTCTCAAATTTTCTTTCTGTTCATTTCGTGGTGCTTTCATAAGCTATAGCTCCTTTACTAATTGTAATTTTATTAATTGTTCTTTTATTACGGCAATGGTTTGTAATACAAAATTTACTAATTGCACATTTATTAATTGTGTATTCAGATCAATGCATATACAAGATAATTTAATATCTAATTGCTCTTTTCAAAACTGCTATATAGAAGATAATATATTTTCTACAAATGAAATATAATTTATTACAATGTTGAGTAAGCCGTAGCCTACATGGGTGGGTATGTGCTGCCCACGCCCCCCTTCAGGCTACCTGAAAAAGTGCAGGCTGCTTTCAAAGCTCCAAAAAAGCTCAAAAGCAGCCTGCACATTCAAAACAAGCCATAGCCGCACAAATCTTCCGCCCTAAGGTCAAACCATACCCTGCCCCCTCTGACGTTGGAGAGGGCAAAACGACCGCACCGCTTTCAGACGGCCGCGCCGCCGTCCCCGACAACCGCCTGAAAACCTACAACGGCACAACCTATTACTACGACCGCTTCGGCAACCTGATCCACCGCGAACTGGCAGACGGC
>AEPI01000078.1 GCA_000193795.2 Neisseria lactamica NS19
ATCTATCGGAAAAAACCGAAACCGGACAGACTAGATTCCCGCCTGCGCGGGAATGACGGGATTTCAAGTTGAGGGAATTTGTCAGAAAAAACACATCCCCACCCCATAAAACCACCCCTCTCCCCCAAGCCCGTCTAATAACCTCTCCCTCAAACCCGTCCAATAATGTAAAATCCCCCCCCCCCGCAAAAAATGATATATTCCAAGCGAAGCCCCTTAAGGCCCACGTTATACGCCCCCTAGCGCGTCATTCCCGCGCAGGCGGGAATCCAGAAACGCAACGCAACAGGAGTCTATCGGAAAAACAGAAACCCCCAACCGCGTCATTCCCGCGCAGGCGGGAATCCAGACCTGTCGGCACGGGAACTTATCAGATAAAACGGTTTCTTGAGATTTTACGTTCTAGATTCCCACTTTCGTGGGAATGACGGGATGCAGGTTTCCGTGCGGATGGATTTGTCATTCCTGCAAAAGCGGGAATCCAGAAACACAACGCAACAGGAATCCATCGGAAAAACCGAACCCCCAAAAAAACCGGTCGGATACCGCACCATCCGCCCAAACCCCGATTTAACCATTCAAACAAACCGAAAGAGAAAACAAAATGAACAAAATATACCGCATCATTTGGAATAGCGCCCTCAACGCCTGGGTCGTCGTATCCGAGCTCACACGCAACCACACCAAACGCGCCTCCGCGACCGTGGCAACCGCCGTATTGGCGACCCTCTTGTCCGCAACGGCTCAGGCGAGTACGGGTGCGTCGGATTATGATACGCCAAGTACAAACTTTGACCCTGAACATCCGACTTTTACAGATGAATTTGGATTACAGGATGAAAGTAGTAACGATACACTCAAATTTGGCTTGCTTGTCGTTGATAAGGATGGGAAGTTAAAAGATGAAGAGTTTGAAAATGCCTCTGACGAAGAACAGGGAAAACGCGCTATCTCAGTAGAGGTGACTGAAAGTTCAACGGCTCGCCCCAAACTGAAAAGCAGCTACCTCTACCTCCGCGAAAACGGCGGAATTACCATTGATCAAGAGGGACGTTCAGCTAAATTTCGCGTAAACACCGGCGACGGATTAAAAATTGATGGCGATAAAGTCGCTGCCGACACCGTTAATCTTACCGTTACCAACGGCAAAGTAGGCGATGTTAATGGCAACGGCAAAAAAACTCGTCAACGCAGGCAATTTGGCAACCCAGTTAAACAAACTAGGCTGGCAGCTTAAAACCACCAACGGTGCTGCCGCAGCCGACACTAACGCGACCTCGACCGTCAAAAGCGGCGACGAAGTCGAGTTCAAAGGCGAAGACGGCGTTACCGTAACTTCAACAACTGATACATCTACCGGCAAACACACCGTTACCATCAAAGGCGGCGCTTGGAAAATCACCGCCGACAAAGAAGGCACGGGCGAAGTCGACCCTGCAAACAACGCAACCGAATCAGAAGTCAATACAGGTGAAAAAGTTACCCTCAAAGCCGGCGACAACCTGAAAATCAAACAAAACGGCAAAGACTTCACCTACTCGCTGAAAAAAGAGCTGAAAGACCTGACCAGCGTAGAGTTTAAAGACGCAAACGGCGGCACTGGTGCAAGCACCAAAATTGACAAAGACGGCTTAACCATCACGCCAGCGAATGGTGCTGCGGCAGGCGCAGGTACGCCTAACGCAAACACAATCAGTGTAACCAAAGACGGCATTAAAGCGGGTAATAAAGAAATTACCAATGTTAAGAGTGCTTTAACAACTTATGGTGCGAATAATGGCGCGCAAGCTCAACCTCAGCCTCAACCTGCGGCTACTACAGTTGAAGAAGCTAAACAAAACTTAGTTAATTTAAGTAGCGTTACTACACCTACAGCTGGCGGTATTGCTACAGATAACGCTTTGGCAAACAAAGCCGCAACCGTAGGCGACTTGGCAGGCTTAGGCTGGGTGCTTTCATCTGATAAAACCACAGATGATAATAACAGTGCAGCATTCCACGCAGCGGTTAAAAACGCAACGGAAGTTGAGTTTGTCGGCAAAAACGGCGCAACCGTGTCCGCAAAAACCACAAACGGCAAACATACCGTAACGGTAGATGTGGCAACAGTAGAAGCCGGCAACGGTCTTGAGAAAGATACTACTACCGGTAACAGGATTAAGCTCAAAGTCAAATCCAAAGCAGGAGAAGAAAACTTATTAACCGTAGGTAATGACGGCGTGTCCGTTACCAAAGGTGAGCTTGAAGTTACAAGTGCTGATGCAACAGCAGGTCAAGGAACGAACTCTGCCAACCGCGGTAAAGTAACTGTGAAAGATGTAGCAAATCTTGAGAATGCTAGTACGGACGACAAGAAAAAAGTCGCCACAGTGGTTGATGTCGCCAAAGCGATTAATGAAGCTGCAACCTTTGTGAAAGTGGAAAGTGATGACACTGAAATTGATGATACTGCAAACGGAAACACCGCTGGCGACCAAGCTCTCAAAGCAGGCGACACCTTAACCTTAAAAGCGGGTAAAAACTTAAAAGCCAAACTTGACGGTAAAAATGTAACCTTTGCTTTGGCGAAAAACATTACTACGGACAGCGCGACTTTAAGTGAGAAATTATCTATTGGTAAAGACCCGAATAAGGTTGATATTACCAGTGATACAAACGGCTTGAAGTTATCAAAAGGTACTAGCGGAGATACTGCGGTTCATTTGAACGGTTTGGCTTCAACCTTGCCTGATGTAACTACAAATACAGGTTCATCAACTTCAGTAACCTTCTCGCCTAGTGAGATTGAAAAAACGAGAGCGGCTACCTTGAAAGATGTTTTAAATGCAGGTTGGAACATTAAAGGGGCTAAAGTTGCAGGTGGTAATACCGAGAATGTTGATTTAGTGGCAGGTTATGACAATGTTGAGTTTATTACAGGCGATAAAAACACGCTTGATGTTGTATTGAAGGCTAAAGATAACGGCAAAACAACCGAAGTAAAATTCACACCGAAAACTTCTGTTATCAAAGAAAAAAACGGTAAGTTGGTTACAGGTCAAGATGGTAAAGATAATGCCAAACCTGATGCAACTAACGACAATGACACCGGCACCGGCTTGGTTACTGCAAAAGCCGTGATTGATGCCGTGAACAAGAGCGGTTGGAGGGTAAGCGGCGAGGGTACGACTGCCGAAAACGGTGCAACCGCCGTGAATGCGGGCACTGCTGAAACCGTTACATCCGGCACGAGCGTGAACTTCAAAAACGGCAATGCGACCACAGCAACCGTAAGCAAAGTAACCGAAAATGGCAAGACTAAAATCAACGTCAAATACGATGTAACCACCGGCGACGGCTTGAAAGTTGAGGACGAAAAAGTTGTTGCAAGTGTTGGCGACGGTTTGAAGCTGGATAACCAAAAAATCGTTGCAGACACGACCACGCTTACCGTAACAGGCGGTAAAGTTACTGCCCCTAATAGCACTAACGGCGATACGAAGAAACTTGTTGATGCAGGCAGTTTGGCTGATGCGTTAAACAAATTAAGCTGGAAAGCAAAAGCTGACAAGGATACCGATGGCGAAGTTGACCCAACAACAGCAACCGAACAAGAAGTCAAAGCAGGCGAAACTGTAACCTTCAAAGCAGGCAAAAACTTGAAAGTGAAACAGTCTGAAAAAGACTTTACTTATTCGCTGAAAGACGAACTTACGGGTTTGACAAGTATTGCTTTGGGTACGGCTGAAAACGGCAAAACCACGACCAAAATTACTGAAAATGGTTTAACTGTTTCTACCACCCCGGCAAATGGCGGTACGGCTACCGAAGTCAAAATCGGTTCAGACGGCATTAGCGCAGGTAATAAAGCCATTACCAACGTTGCAAGCGGTTTGAAAACCTACGGGGACAATCAAGCCAATGTGGCAGGACAAGCGGGCAATACCGACACCGTTGCCGCCGCCAAAAACGGACTGATTGACTTGAGCCAACCGAATACCGGAGCGGCAGGCACAGGCACGTCCGTAGCCGACACCACAGCCGCAACCGTAGGCGATTTGCGTAAACTCGGCTGGGTGCTTTCGTCTGATAAAACCACAAACGACACAGGCACACCCGATACGGCATTCCACGCTGCCGTTAAAAACGCCGAAGAAGTCGAGTTCAAAGGCACAGGCAAAGCCACCGTTTCCGCAAAAACCGAAAACGGCAAACATACCGTAACGATTGATGTTGCAGAAACCAAAATCGAGGCTTCAGACGGCATCGAGAAAACCAATGACGGCAAGCTCAAGCTGAAAGTAAAAACAGGCAATGATAATTTGTTGACTGTTGACACTGACGGCGTATCCGTTACTAAAGGCGAGCTTGAAGTTGCAAGCACTGATACAACAGCAGGTCAAGGTACGAACACTGCCGATCGCGGTAAAGTGAAAGTAAAAGGCGTAAACGGCACAGAGATCGATGACGACAAGAAAAAAGTCGCCACAGCGGTTGATGTCGCCAAAGCGATTAATGAAGCTGCAACTTTCGTGAAAGTTCAAAGTTCAGATGAGGATATTGAAAATGATGCGGCAACCAAGGACGCTGCCGACGACCAAGCCCTCAAAGCAGGCGATACTTTGACTTTTAAAGCAGGCAAAAACTTAAAAGCCAAGTTGGATAAGAATGGCAAATCCGTTACCTTTGCTTTGGCGAAAAGCATTGAGACAGATAGCGCGACTTTGAGCAAAACATTATCGATTGGCGAGAACGACAATAAAGTCAATATCACAAGCGATGCCAAAGGCTTGAATTTCGCGAAAGAAACGGCGGGGACAAACGGCGACACTACGGTTCATCTGAACGGTATCGGTTCTACTTTGCACGATACGTTGTCTAATACTGGAGTGACAACTAATTTAAACGGTAATGTTACTGACGACGAGAAAAAACGTGCGGCAAGTGTTAGAGATGTCTTAAATGTAGGTTGGAATATCAAGGGCGTTAAATCTAACTCGGCAACTAAATAGTCAGAAAATGTTGATTTCGTCCGCACTTACGACACTGTTGAGTTTTTAAGCGGAAGTGAGAAAACCACAACGGTTACAGTAGATAGTGAAGATAATGGAAAAACCACTAAAGTTAAAATCGGTGCGAAAACCTCTGTTATCAAAGACCATAATGGTAAGTTGCTCACAGGTAAGCAGTTAAAAGAAGCAAATACTGGTACAGCAACTAACACAGCAGAAGATGCAGACGAAGGCAAAGGCTTAGTAACTGCGGAAACTGTGATTGACGCAGTAAACAAGGCTGGTTGGAGAATTAAAACAACCGCTACCAATGGTCAGGCTGGTCAAGCCGGAGATAATTTTGAAACCGTTGCATCAGGCACAAATGTAACCTTTGATAATGGCAATGGTACAACTGCATCAGTAACTAAAGATACAGCAAGCGGTGCAATTACTGTTAAGTATGATGTAAAAGCTGCTGATGGCTTAAAAGTGGATGCAACTAAAGGAATCGTTGCAGATACGACCACACTTACTGTGAATGGTGCTACTGGCGATGCGACTAAACCGAAAGGTAAAGTGGCTGATGTTACAGAAGATAACAAGAATAAACTTGTTAAAGCAGGCGATTTGGTCACTGCATTAAACAGCTTAAGCTGGACGGCAAAAGCCGGTAAAGATGACAATGGCGAATCAGAGAGTGAGACCGAACAAGAAGTCAAAGCAGGCGACAAAGTAACCTTTAAAGCGGGCGATAACTTGAAAGTGAAACAGTCTGGAAAAGACTTTACTTACTCACTGAAAAAAGACCTGAAAAACCTGACCAGCGTAGAGTTTAAAGACGCAAACGGCGGCACTGGCGCAAGTACCAAAATTACCAACGAAGGCTTAACCATCACTCCGGCAGCTAATGGTGCGGGCGGCACAGGTGCGCCTAACGCAAACACCATCAGCGTAACCAAAGACGGCATTAGCGTCGGCGGTAAAACCGTTAAGAATATTACAAGCGGTTTGAATGCTTATGGTGCTGACAATTTTAATTTAAACCATAATTCAGTAGAGGATTCAGAAAAACACGTTGAAAAAGCTTATAAAGGTTTATTAAATCTGAATGAAAAAGGTGCGGATAAGTCAAATTTCCTGATTGCCGATAATACGGCGGCAACCGTAGGCGATTTGCGTAAATTGGGTTGGGTATTGTCTAGCAAAAACGGTACGATGAATGAGACAAGCCAACAAGTCAAACAGGCGGATGAAGTGTTGTTTGAAGGCAAAGGCGGGGCGAAGGTTACTTCTACTTCTGCAAACGGCAAACACACCATTACCATTGATGTGGCAGAAACCAAAGTTGGCGATGGTCTTGAGAAAGATACTGCTGATGGCAAAATCAAACTCAAGGTTAAAACTAAAACTGGCGAGGATAATTTATTAACTGTAGATGCTGACGGTGCGTCTGTTGCCAAAGGTAGCTTTGCTAACGTAAACACTAATGCGCCTACGCAAGGTCAAACTGCGGATGCTAATCGCGGTAAAGTGGTTGTTAAGGCTTCAGATGCTGCTGCAAATGGCGGGCAACCAAGCGACGCTGACAAGAATAAAGTGGCGACTGTCGGCGATGTTGCTAAAGCAATCAACGATGCCGCAACTTTCGTGAAAGTGGAAAACTCTAATGAAGAATTAGATGACAACCAAACGAATGATACTAACGACCAAGCTCTCACAGCAGGCGACACCTTAACCTTTAAAGCAGGCAAAAACTTAAAAGCCAAGCTGGATAAGGATGGCAAATCCGTTACCTTTGCTTTGGCAAAAAGCATTGAGACAGAAAGCGCAACTTTAAGTGAGAAGTTATCGATTGGTAAAGGCACGAATAAAGTTGATATTACCAGTGATGCAAACGGTTTGAACTTGGTGAAACCGGGTACGAATGGTCAAAACGGCAATGTCCACTTAAACGGTATTGCTTCGACTTTGGATGACCCTCGTGTAGGTGGAAAAACTGCACACTTGGACAAAACAATCAATGATGCAGAACGCAATCGTGCCGCAAGCGTGGGCGATGTATTAAATGCAGGTTGGAATATTCGCGGCGCAAAAAACGATTGGCGGTGCAGTTGATAATGTTGATTTTGTTTCACCTTATGACACCGTTGAATTTGTCGGGGGTGCGAATGCCAATGTGATCCTTGCAACCGATACGGCTCACAAAAAAACAACCGTCCGTGTGGATGTAACGGGCTTGCCGGTCCAATATGTTACGGAAGACGACAAAACCGTTGTGAAAGTGGGCAACAAGTATTACGAAGCCAATCAAGACGGTTCGGCGGATATGAATAAACAAGTCGAAAATGGCAAGCTGGCGAAAACCAAAGTGAAATTGGTATCGGCAAGCGGTGCAGGTCTGGTGAAAATCACCAATGTTGCGGAAGGTAAGGATGACAACGATGCGGTCAGCTTTAAGCAGTTGAAAGCCTTGCAAGACCAAAAGGTTACTTTAACTGCGAGCAATGCTTATGCCAATGGCGGTGCAGATACCAACGACGGCAAAGCAACTCAAACTTTAAGCAATGGTTTGAATTTTAAATTTAAATCCGCAGACCGCGAGTTGTTGAAAATTAGTGCGGCCGGCGACACGGTTACCTTTACGCCGAAAGAGGGTTCTGTTCAGGTTGGCGCAGACGGTAAGGCTACTATCCAAAAGGGTACAGAAACGACCACTGGTTTGGTTGAGGCTGGAAAACTGGTTGAGAGCCTGAACAAACTGGGTTGGAAAGTCGGCACCGGCACTGACGGCACGGGAGCAACTGAAAGCACATCCAACGAGACTTTAGTGAAGTCGGGCGATAAAGTAACTTTGAAAGCCGGCGACAATCTGAAAGTCAAACAAGACGGTACAAACTTCACTTACGCGCTCAAAGATGAATTGACGGGCGTGAAGAGCGTGGAGTTTAAAGACACGGCGAATGGTGCAAACGGTGCAAGTACGAAGATTACCAAAGACGGCTTGACCATTACGCCGGCAACCGGTGCGAATGGTGCGGCGGCGACTGATGCCGACAAGATTAAAGTGGCTTCAGACGGCATCAGCGCGGGTAATAAAGCGGTTAAAAACGTTGTGAGCGGACTGAAGAAATTTGGTGATACGAATACGATTGTCGGTAAAGATTTAGATAACATCACTAAAAATGCCGACGATGCCTATAAAGGCTTGACCAATTTGGATGAAAAAGACGCGGATAATAATCCGACCGTTGCCGACAATACCGCCGCAACCGTGGGCGATTTGCGCGGCTTGGGCTGGGTCATTTCTGCGGATAAAACCACAGGCGGCTCAAAGGAATATCACGCTCAGGTGCGGAATGCGAACGAAGTGAAATTCAAAAGCGGCAACGGCATCAGTGTTTCCGGTAAAACATTGGATAACGGTACGCGCGAAATTACCTTTGAATTGGCTAAAGGCGAAGTAACCAATAAAGTCAGTGTAACCAAGAACGATAATTCTACTGTTGAAGCGGTTGTTATCGATGGGAAATACTATGAACGTGATGAAAACGGTAAGCCTAAATTAGATAAGGAAATTTCATCTACAGATATTAAGTCAACAGACAACAAAGGTTCCGGTTATGTAACAGGTAACCAAGTGGCAGAGGCGATTGCGAAATCAGGCTTTGAGCTTGGTTTGGCAAATGAAGCTGATGCGAAAGCAGCGTTTGATGATAAGACAAAAGCCTTGTCTGATACTAAAGCGGAAACTGTAAATGCCAACGATAAAGTCCGTTTTGCCGATGGCAAACATACCAAAGTGAGCGCGGCAACGGTGGAAAGCATCGATGCAAACGGCGAAAAAGTAACCACAACCTTTGTGAAAACCGATGTGGAATTGCCTTTAACGCAAATCTACAATACTGATGCAAACGGTAAGAAAATCGTTAAAAATGGCGATAAATGGTATGAACTGAATGCTGACGGCTCAACTGATATGACCAAAGAAGTTACCCTCGGTAACGTGGATTCAGACGGCAAGAAAGTTGTGAAAGACAACGATAAATGGTATCACGCCAAAGCTGACGGTACTGCGGATAAAGATAAAGGGGAAGTGGAGAGTAATAAAGTTTCTACCGATGAAAAACACGTTGTCAGCCTTGATCCAAATGATCAATCGAAAGGCAAAGGTGTCGTGATTGACAATGTGGCTAATGGCGATATTTCACCAACCAGCAAACAGGCGGTAAACGGCAGCCAGATTTTCGCATTGACCGGCAACAAAACACCGAATATCACGAGTATCACGGTAGATAAGGATGGTAAAACGGTAAACGTCGGCACAGCCGGAAACGCGAACGATACCAACAAAACGTATCACAACGTCGTGGTGGGCGAAGACGGTAAAACCCCGTTATTGACCACTTATAATGTGGAAGGCAGAAAAGAAGTTATCACCAATTCGGTGGTTGAAGCCATCTACAATATGAATGAGCAAGGGATTAAGTTCTTCCACTCCAACGACGGCAAAGCGACTAGCAGAATCGAACGAAGCAATGAAATCGATTCCAGCGCAAGCGGCAAATTTGCAACGGCAATCGGCGCGAAAGCCGATGCGGCAGGCGAAAATGCCATTGCCTTCGGCTACGGCTCAAAAGCCTTGCGCGATAACACGGTGGCGATTGGTACGGGCAACGTTGTGAATGCGGAAAAATCCGGCGCATTCGGCGATCCGAACTACATCGAAGATAAAGCCGGCGGCAGCTACGCTTTCGGTAACGATAACCGTATTACTTCTAAAAACACTTTTGTGTTGGGTAATAGTGTTAATGCAAAACGCGATGCAAATGGCAATGTGCTGACTGAAGAAAAAGAAATTATTGGAAAGGACGGCAATAAGACAACGGAAAAAGTACCGCAAGCCTTAGGTAAAACCGTAGAAAATTCCGTTTATCTCGGTAATGCTTCAACCGCGACAGAAAATCCGGGTAACAACCTGAAATCCGACGGCACGGCAGGTAACACCACAACCGCCGGCGCGACGGGTACGGTAAACGGCTTTGCCGGTGCGACGGCGCACGGTGCGGTTTCTGTCGGCGCGAGTGGCGAAGAAAGACGTATCCAAAACGTCGCGGCAGGCGAAATTTCTGCCACTTCCACCGATGCGATTAACGGCAGCCAGCTGTATGCGGCAACCAAAGGCATCGCCGATCAGGCCGTCGGTATGGTCAGGGCGTTGAAACGCGAATTGGAAGGTGTTGCCGCCGGTGCGAATGCCGCAGCCGCCTTGCCGCAATCGTACCTGCCCGGAAAATCGATGATTTCCGCCGCAACGGGCGCATACGGTTCGACAGGCGCACTCGCCGTCGGCTACTCCAGCATCAGCGACAACGGCAAATGGGTGGTCAAAGGCCAGCTCAACGTCAATACCCGAAGCAAAGCCGGCGGCGGTGTCGGCGTGGGCTATATCTGGTAACAACCCCGAAGCGTTGAAAAATGCCGTCTGAAAGGCTTTCAGACGGCATTTCTTTAAATTAGAAGCGGTAGTTCGGAACTCCCTGCCGCGTTCGTAGAACGGTACGTGCGCCACACCGTCGGGAAAGCGTTGGCTGTGCGAACGGTATTTTTTGTTGCCGATGTTGTTGACGGCAAAGTTGGCGTTTATATTGCCTTTAACCAAAGGCTGCCGGTTGGCGTAGAGGTCGCGTACGCTGTGGCCGATTTTAACGGATTTGACCGCTCTTTTTTGTCAACATATTGTTTTATCAACAATTATTTATATCCTTACAATGTTGTTTTTCTATAATGTTTTAAAAGGATGCAATATGTTTTGATAAGTTCAAAGCTGAAAGCTGTTTTCAAATTTGATTGTGGGAAGCCGGATGACGGATGAGGGGAAAATAAATGCCGTCTGAATCTTCAGACGGCATCGGGAGATGATTTTCAGTTTCCGGATTCCGGTTCTGTTGCGCCGGAAATTATAGAAGCGTCGGATGGGTCGGATTCAGACTCGTCTTCGGCAACACGTTCCAGCGATACCAAGGTTTCGCCTTCGTCCAAATTAATCAGTTTCACGCCTGCGGCGGCGCGGCCGGTTTCGCGGATTTGTTCGACTTTGGTGCGGATAAGCACGCCGCCGCTGGTAATCAGCATCAAATCGTCGGTTTCGCCGACCAAGGTTGCGGCGACCAAATCGCCGTTACGCTCGCCGGTATTGATGGCGATATTGCCTTGTCCGCCTTTGTTTTTACGGCTGTAATCGGCAATCGGGGTGCGTTTTCCGTAGCCGTTGGCGGTGGCGGTTAAGACTTGCAAACCGCTTTCTTCGGTTTCAGGGGCGAAAGTAATCAGGCTGACGATTTTGCCGTCGGCGGGCAGGCGCATACCGCGCAGGCCGCCGCTGCCGCGACCGGACGGACGCACGCCGTGTTTGCCGCTCGGCAGGGCGTTTTCGTTGTCGGCGGTTTCGTCTTCGAGGTTGTCTGAAATCTCGGTTTCGATGTCGGCATCTTCCGCTTCGTCGTTGCCGGTTTTTTCCCAGTATTCGTTGAAGCGGATGGCTTTGCCCAAGTTCGAGAACAGCATGATGTCGTCCGCACCGCCGGTTTGCGCGGTGCCGACGAGGTAATCGCCTTCTTTGAGCGCGATGGCTTTGATGCCTTGGGCGCGGACGTTTTTAAAGGCGGAAAGCCGGACTTTTTTCACCATCCCTTGTGCGGTGGCGAAGAAGACGTATTGGTCTTCGGGGAACTCGCGCACGGCGAGGATGGCACTGACTTTTTCGCCTTCTTCCAACTGGATGACGTTGTTTATCGGACGGCCGCGGCTGTTGCGGCCGCCTTCGGGCAGTTTGTAAACCTTAATCCAATGGCACTTGCCGAGATTGGTGAAACACATCAAATAGTCATGCGTGTTCGCAACAAACAGGGTTTCGATGAAGTCTTCGTCTTTGGTGGCCGCTGCCTGTTTGCCGCGTCCGCCGCGCCGCTGCGCCTGATAGTCGGTGGTCGGCTGGGTTTTGATATAGCCGCCGTGGGTCAGGGTAACGACCATTTCGCGTTGCGGAATCAGGTCTTCATCGGCAATGTCGCCGCCGAACGGGTTGATTTCGCTGAGCCTTTCATCGCCATAGTTGGTTTTGATTTCTTCCAGCTCGTCGCGGATGATTTGGGTAATGCGTTCGGGTTTGGAGAGGATGTCTACAAAGTCGATGATTTTACCCATCAGGTTTTTGTAGCTTTCGACAATTTCTTCCCGATCGAGGCCGGTCAGGTTTCGCAGGCTCATACGTAAAATGGCATCCGCCTGAATCTCGCTGAGGTAATAACCTTGCTCTTTCAGACCGATGTTTGCAGCCAATCCTTCCGGACGCATCATTTCCAAATCCAGACCGGAACGCGTCAGCATTTCTTCAACGAGGCTGCTGCGCCAAGGACGCGCAAGCAGTTTTTCTTTGGCCTCGGCTGCGTTGGGAGATTCTTTAATGAGCCTGATGATTTCATCGATATTGGACAGTGCGACGGCTTTGCCTTCGGCAATATGCCCTTCGTGGCGTGCCTTTTTCAATCGGAAAAGCGTGCGCCGGGTAACGACTTCGCGGCGGTGGCGCAGAAATTCGGAGAGAATCTGCTTCAGGTTCAACAGGCGCGGTTGTCCGTCGACCAAAACCACCATATTGATGCCGAAACTGTCTTGCAGCGGAGTCAGTTTGTAGAGTTGGTTTAAGACGACTTCGGCGTTTTCGTTTCGTTTTAGCTCAATAACGACGCGCATGCCGGATTTGTCGGATTCGTCACGGAGCTCGGAAATGCCTTCCAGCGTTTTTTCCCGGACCAGCTCGCCAATTTTCTCGACCAGCTTGGCTTTGTTGACCTGATAGGGGATTTCGTCGATAACGATGGCTTCGCGTTCCCCATTTTTACCGATAGGTTCGGTGTGGGTCTTGGCGCGGATGACGACGCGGCCGCGGCCTGTTTTATAGCCTTCGCGTACCCCGCCCAAGCCGTATATGGTTGCCCCGGTCGGGAAGTCGGGGGCTTGGATGATGTCGATCAGCTCGTCGATTTCGGTTTCGGGAGCATCCAGCAGGCGCAGGCAGGCGTTGACGGTGTCGGATAGGTTGTGCGGCGGGATGTTGGTCGCCATGCCGACGGCGATACCGGACGAGCCGTTGACGAGCAGGGCGGGGAAGCGGGTCGGCAACACCAGCGGCTCGTGTTCGCTGCCGTCGTAGTTCGGGCCGAAATTGACGGTTTCTTCCTCAATATCCGCCAGCATTTCGTGGGAAATTTTCGCCATACGGATTTCGGTGTAACGCATCGCGGCGGCGGCAAGCCCGTCAACCGATCCGAAGTTGCCCTGTCCGTCTATCAGTACATAGCGCATAGCGAAATTTTGCGCCATACGGACGATGGTGTCGTATACGGCGGTATCGCCGTGGGGGTGGTATTTACCGATGACGTCGCCGACGATGCGCGCCGATTTTTTGTAGGCGGCGTTCCAGTTGTTTTTCAGCTCGTGCATGGCGTAAAGCACGCGGCGGTGTACCGGCTTGAGGCCGTCGCGCACGTCCGGCAGCGCGCGCCCGACAATGACGCTCATGGCGTAGTCGAGATAGCTTTTGCGCATTTCGTCTTCAAGGCTGACGGGCAGGGTTTCGAGGGCGAATTTGTGGTCGTGGCGGATGGTTGCGTCGGTCATGGTTTCAATGTTTCGTATGGCAAAAAATTGTTGCTTATTTTAGCATATTTTGACGCGAAACGGTGTTGCGGCTATGCCGTCTGAAAGGTGTGGGCAAAATGCGGCGGGAAGTGTCCGGCTTCCAGAAATTTGTGCAAGCGGCATTTCAGGCGGCATCGGGGCATAATCGGTTCTGCCGGTAAAGTGAAATGGAGGAAAAGGTGCTGTGTCGTGTTGTCGATGTTGAATAATTTGGCCGGTGGACGCAAGTCTATGGGTTTTTATATCGGTTACGCGCTTTCGCTGTTCGGACGAAGGCAGGACAGGATGTCTCATATTTTGGTGGAAGAGGCTTTTGAAACGCATCCGGAATTTTTCTACCCTCCGAAAAAACCTCATTTTTTGAACACGATCCGGTACGGTATGGCGGATGCCTCCAAGGCGCAGGTTATGTTGGCTGAAATTCCGTTTGTGCGGATGAGGAAGCGGCGTGAGGATTGGGCTTTGGGTGAGGATTGGACGTTTTCCCAAGCGGTTTCCCGGACTCAGGAAATGTTGGACGATGTGGATGTGGAAATTGATGCGGCAAATGGTGTTTTACGTTTCGGTTCGGTCGTTGTCGACGGGCTGTCGCCCCGCCAGTTCTCGATTTACCTGATTATGGCGCGTTTGTGTTTGGAGGGGAGGAAAATAGATTGCGGCAGTCAGTGCGAATTTGCCGAAATGGTATGGGCGGACTATGCCGGGCGGCGCGACAGGGTGTCGGACGATGTCAGTCTGGCGAAGTGGTTGGAGGAGGATTCCGCAAAGCCGCAGTATATTTTCTTTTGGAGCCGCTTTCTTGAGGAACGTTCTAAAATTACGAAGGTTTTGCTTAGGGCATTGGGCGAGCGCGGGCGGAGATTCGGCATTGCCTCCCGCAACAAATGTTATTTTTTGGATGTTCCTCCACGGCTTTTGTCTGTTGCGGGCGGGTAGCCGCTATGTTCGGACGGCATAGCGGACGAAACGGCTATGCCGTCTGAAACACGGTGCGGATTATAATGCCGAGGAAATTTCGTTGCGGAGTTTGTCGAGAAACCTGCCTTGGCGGACTTGTTGTGCGGCGGTGTCGTAATCTTGGCGCGTGAATGCCTGTTTCAGCCCGCAGAACAGTTTTTCTTGTTCGGTGCGGATTTCGTCATTCAGATTTTCCAGGGTTTTCAGGTCGCTTTCTGCCCGTGCCTCCATCAGCGTTTCGCGCCATTCCATTTGCTGCATAAGGAATTCGGGAGCGAAAGAGGTGTGTTCCGGCGAGTCGGCATCGATGCCCTGCGCTTTCAGAAGATATGCGGCGCGGTCGATGGGATTTTTCAATGTGCGGTAGGCATCGTTGATGGTGGAAGACATCATCACTGCCTGTTTCTGCTCGAAAGCGGAAGCTGAAGCGAATTTATCGGGATGGAAACGGGCGGCCAAGGCGCGGTAGGTTTGCTCCAAGTTTCCGGTGTCGATATCGAAAGCGGGTTCAATTCGGAAGAGGGTGAAATATTGGGACATAGTAGAATGATAAATGTAAGATTTTGGCAGAAAACTGTTTTTGCCTTATAATCTGCCGCTTCTTAAACGAAAGGACTGAATATGGGCGGCAAAGTGCAGCACAATAAAGGCAAAATACGCGACAATGCTTTAAAAGCCTTAGTGAAATCCGATTTGTTCCGGCACAAGGTGGAACGGAAAAGAAAAGGCAAAGGCAGCTACAACAGGCAGGAAGCGAAAAAATGGCGGGACGGTTTTGATACGGTCCCGCCATTTTTATGCCTTAAACGTGGAAGCTCTCGCCGCATCCGCAGGAGTCTTTGACATTCGGGTTTTCAAATTTGAAACCTTCCTGCAAACCTTCTTTGGTGTAATCGACTTGCGTGCCGTCCAGATAAACTAAGCTTTTCGGGTCGATATAAATGCGCGCGCCGTGTCCTTCAAAAATCAGATCGTCGCCGTTGGCTTCATCGACGAACTCGAGGTTGTACGCCATACCCGAGCAGCCGCTGGTTTTCACACCCAAGCGTACGCCCAAGCCTTTGCCGCGTTTGGCGAGATAGTCATTGATGTGTTTTGCGGCATTTTCGGTAAGGGTAATCATATTTCTTCCTTGTTGTGCCGCCCCGGAGAGAACCGAAGCGGCGGGCGGTTCGGACGGCATTGCGGGACGATGCCGTCTGAAGGGCTTTATCTGTTTTCCCGGCGTTTGCGGTAGTCGGCAACGGCCGCTTTTACCGCGTCTTCCGCCAAAATGGAGCAGTGGATTTTTACCGGCGGCAATTCCAATTCCTCGGCAATTTCGCTGTTTTTGATTGCCAGCGCGTCGTCGAGGCTTTTGCCTTTGACCCACTCGGTAATCAGGCTGGACGAAGCGATGGCGGAGCCGCAGCCGTAAGTTTTGAATTTTGCATCTTCGATGATGCCCTCGCCGTTGACTTTGATTTGCAGGCGCATCACGTCGCCGCAGGCGGGCGCGCCGACCATACCGGTGCCGACGGACTCGTCGTTTTTGTCGAAAGTGCCGACGTTGCGGGGATTTTCGTAGTGGTCGATTACTTTATCGCTGTATGCCATGATGTGGTTTCCTTAAAATATCGTGGTTTGTTGATGTTTTAGTCGTCTGAAAAAGACGATTGTTCTAAATTGTCTAAAATCAGGTGTGCCAATAAACTGCTATCGGCATGGTATGCCTGAATACAGGCTTGAATCATTTCTTCGGCGGAGATATTTTGCCGATACAATAGATAATGCCTTCTCCGCCGTATTTGCTTATTTTGCCGCCATTCTTTGTTTGATGCCGTCCAAAGCCTCATCCAAGCTGATTTTGCCTTCTGCCAAATGCTGCATATCGCGTATGGTCTCCCGGCTGATGTTCAACTGCTCCATCCGCCACGAACCGATAATAGAATGTGTCGTTTGCGGCAAATGATGCTGTTCCTGAATTTGTAGGGACATAAGGATTCCTTATTTTGCCTCTAATTTTTTTCAGACGACCCAAGCCACCTTAGATAATGATGCTGTTCCTGAATTTGTAGGGACATAAGGATTCCTTATTTTGCCTCTAATTTTTTTTCAGACGACCCAAGCCACCTTAGATTTTGCACGCGCCGCTTTCGCAGCCGTCGTCGTTTTCCGAATCGACGCCGCCTTCCACGGTAACGCCGTCGAAATCGTCAAGCAGCTTGTCGAGGTTGTCTAAATCGAAATCTTGATCTTTCATCTTCTTCCCTTGATTGGATTGGAACGGTCTGTTTCCCGCAATGCCGTCTGAAGGTTCAGACGGCATTGCGGGGCAGCGGGTTAATGCGCCGCCCATTCGATCGAGTTCAAATCAATCCCGTCTTTGAACATTTCCCACAGCGGCGACAGTTCGCGCAGTTTGCCGATTTTGGATTTAATCAGCTCTGCCGCAAACTGCACTTCTTCTTCAGTGGTCATACGGCCGAAGGTGATACGCAGGGAAGAGTGTGCCAATTCGTCGTTGCGGCCCAATGCGCGCAGGACGTAGCTTGGTTCGAGCGAGGCGGAGGTACAGGCGGAGCCGCTAGATACGGCGAGTTCTTTCACTGCCATAATCAGGCTTTCGCCTTCGACGAAGTTGAAGCTGACGTTCAGGTTGTTCGGGGCGCGGTGTTCGAGGTCGCCGTTGATGTAGACTTCTTCGATGCTTTCGATGCCTTTGAGGAAGATGTCGCGCAGTTTGCGGTAGTGCGCCATATCTTGTTTGAGTTCTTCTTTGGCGATGCGGAAGGCTTCGCCCATACCGACGATTTGGTGGGTCGGCAATGTGCCGCTGCGGAAACCGCGTTCGTGGCCGCCGCCGTGCATTTGGGCTTCGAGGCGGACGCGCGGTTTGCGGCGGACGTACAGCGCGCCTATGCCTTTGGGGCCGTACACTTTGTGCGCGGACATCGAGAGCAGGTCGATTTTGGCGGCTTCGACATCGACAGGCACTTTGCCGCAGGCTTGGGCGGCATCGACGTGGAAGACGATTTTGCGTTCGCGGCAGATTTCGCCGATGGCGGGAATGTCTTGCACCACGCCGATTTCGTTGTTCACCCACATTACGGAAACGAGGATGGTGTCGTCGCGGATGGCGGCTTTGAGTTCTTCCAAATTAATCAAACCGTTTTCTTGAACGCCGAGGTAGGTTACTTCAAAACCTTGGCGTTCGAGTTCGCGCATTGTATCTAAAACGGCTTTGTGTTCGGTTTTGACGGTGATGAGGTGTTTGCCTTTGGTTTTGTAGAAGTTTGCCGCGCCTTTGATGGCGAGGTTGTCGGACTCGGTTGCGCCGCTGGTGAAGACGATTTCTTTGGAGTCGGCGTTAATCAGGGCGGCGATGTCGGCGCGGGCTTTTTCGACGGCTTCTTCTGCTTCCCAGCCGAAAGCGTGGCTGTTGGAGGCGGGGTTGCCGAAGGTTTCGGTCAGATAGGGAATCATTTTTTCGGCAACGCGTTTGTCAACGGGTGTGGTGGCGGCGTAGTCGAGGTAAACGGGAGTTTTGACGGTCATGGTTTGCTCTTTCTTTTTCGGGTGTTATTTAATGGATGTGTGTAAATTGGACGACGCGGCTGCCGTCGCCGCTGTTTTTCTGTTCGATGATGCTTTGCAGGGTAACGCTGCCGAGGTAGTCGTTGATGGTTTTGTTTAAATTCTCCCAAAGGTCGTGCGTCAGGCAGGGCGCGCCGTGGTGGCAGTTGGCTTTGCTGCCGCATTGGGTCGCGTCCAGCCGGTCTTCGGCGGCGGCGATGATTTGGGCGATGTTGATGCGTGCCGCCGGTGCGGCGAGGATGTAGCCGCCGCCGGGCCCGCGCAGGCTTTCAACCAGTCCGGCGCGGCGGAGTTTGCCGAACAATTGCTCGAGATAGGAGAGGGATATGTTTTGGCGTTCGCTGATGGCACTGAGTTTGACGGCGCCGGTTTGCGCGTTCATCGCCAAATCCAGCATAGCGGTAACGGCGAAACGTCCTTTGGTGGTCAGTCTCATGGTGGTGGTTGCCCGTGTCGGCTTTTTTATAGTGGGCGGAATTGTCCAATATCTGAGTGTTTCAGTCAAGTATGCGGAAGAATTGTGTGATTGGCTGTTTAAATCGGCAGATTGATTGATTTTTAATATTTTGATTTTAATTTGTTATTTTTGAATTTTAAACCTTGTGCCGCTTGAGTTGGGAGCAGCGGCGGGTGCGGCAAATGTTGAAATGATTTGCCTTGTAATCAATATTGATATACATTATCGATTTCATATAAAGTTATTCAGGTATTCAGGGGGCGACAAATGAAACGTGATTTGAGCAAAATAACCTGTATCGAAGACTTGCGCCGCGTTGCCAAACGCAAAATGCCGCGCATGTTTTACGATTACATCGATTCGGGTTCGTGGACGGAAACGACCTATCGTGAAAATACTTCGGATTTCAAAGACATCCGCTTCCGACAAAAAGTGTTGGTCAATATGGAGGGACGCAGCCTCGAAACCAAAATGATCGGTCAGGATGTGAAAATGCCGGTGGCGATTGCGCCGACGGGCTTTACCGGTATGGCACACGCCGACGGCGAAATCTTGGCGGCGCGGGCGGCGGAGAAGTTCGGCATTCCGTTTACGCTGTCCACGATGTCTATTTGTTCGATTGAAGACGTTGCCGAGAATACGTCTGCGCCGTTTTGGTTTCAGCTTTATGTGATGCGCGACCGCGAGTTTATGGAAAACCTGATTAAGCGCGCGAAGGATGCCAAATGTTCGGCGTTGGTGCTGACTGCCGATTTGCAGGTTTTGGGGCAACGCCACAAAGACATTAAAAACGGACTGTCCGCACCGCCGAAACCGACCATTGCCAATTTAATCAATTTGGCGACCAAACCGGAATGGTGTATGAAAATGCTGAACACGCAACGCCGTACCTTCCGCAATATTGTCGGACACGCAAAAGATGTGGGCGATTTGTCTTCACTTTCTTCTTGGACGGCGGAACAGTTCGACCCGCGCTTAAGCTGGGACGATGTGGCGCGGATTAAAGATTTGTGGGGCGGCAAGCTGATTATCAAAGGCATTATGGAAGCCGAAGACGCGGGAAAGGCGGCGAAAAGCGGCGCGGACGCATTGATTGTTTCCAACCACGGCGGCCGCCAGCTCGACGATACCGTGTCTGCCATCAAGGCATTGCCCGATATTGTTTCCGCAGTCGGCAGCGACATCGAGGTTTGGATGGACAGCGGCATCCGCAGCGGTCAGGATATTTTGAAGGCGTGGGCTTTGGGTGCGAAAGGCACAATGATCGGACGTGCGTTCCTGTACGGCTTGGGCGCATACGGTGAAGAGGGCGTAACCCGTGCGCTGGAAATTCTGTATAAGGAAATGGATGTGTCGATGGCGTTTACGGGACACCGCGATATTCAAGATGTCGATGCCTCGATTTTAAGGGGTAAAGATTGGGGTAGGGAAATAGTTTAGATACTGAAAAATACGATGCCGTCTGAACACAGGGTTCGGACGGCATTATATTTTTAATCGCCGCTCAGCCTACGGATACCGCCGTATTCATCAGGCGCAAGGCTTTCAGACGGCATATTTCCTTTTGATATTCTGTCAGGCCGACAAAGCGGCCGTTTTTCGTGTAAACGCGTACCGGCGTGCCGGAAGGCAGGTCTTCCTCGAAACGCGGGCGTTGTCCGCAGCGGAGCATATGGACGGCATAATCGTTTAAAACGGTTTGGGGAAAGTGGGAAACCAATACGTCGCAGGGCAGCAGCAGGCCGTCGCGTTCTGTTTCGTCCAAGTTTGCCAAGGTTTCGAGCGTGTGGCTTTGGGCGATGGTAAAGCCGGCGGTTTCGGTGCGGCGCAGGGCGGTCAGGTGGGCGAATGTGCCGATGTGTTTGGCGATGTCTTCGCTGAGGGTGCGGATGTAGGTGCCTTTGCTGCAACGTACGTTTATCACGGCTTTGGGCGCGTCAAACTCAGCAATATCGATGGCGTAAACGGTAATATCGCGCGCTTTGCGTTCGATGACGATGCCTTTGCGCGCGTATTCGTACAGCGGTTTGCCTTCGTGTTTGAGGGCGGAAAACATCGGCGGCACTTGGCGGATGTCGCCCGTCAGGGCTTGGCATGCCGTCTGAAATTCGGCTAAGGAAATATCGGCGCGTGCGGTGGCGATGATTTCGCCTTCGGCATCGCCGGTGCTGCTGGCTTCGCCGAGTTTCAGCGTGGCGGTGTAGGCTTTGTTGGCATCAATCAGATATTGGGCGAACTTGGCCGCTTCGCCGAAGCAGACGGGCAAAAGTCCGGTCGCCAAAGGATCGAGCACGCCGGTATGTCCGGCTTTTTCGGCATGAAACAAACGCCGCGCTTTTTGCAGCGCGGTGTTGCTGGAAAGGCCTTCGGGTTTGTCGAGAAGAAGAACGCCGTTGACCGGGCGTTTGGCGGGTTTATTGGTCATATTAATTAGGGAATATTAATGTTCAGACCGTCTGAAAGGGTTCGGACGGCCTGCGTGTTAGCTTAATTCTTCATTCAATAATTCACGAACAGAGTGTTTTTCATCAATTAGATTAATGCTGATTGCATCAAAGCCATTTCGTTTTAATGAGTCAAAACTAATGACGCGACCATCAATTAAGGGAACTTGTCCTTCAGAATTGACGAAATCTTCATATTCATCTTCATAGTCTATATTGTAATAAAGATGAATCAGAACTCGGTAAGTATACTCATCCAAATCAGTTAATGTTCTGTTTTGCTTTTGATTTGGGCTATATTTGTTGCAAAACATAGCGTTATAGCCATGTTCCGCGCCATCAAACAATACGATTTCATCGCCGCTTACAGCTTCTACCGCCACAATTTTTACCGGAGTCTTATCAGTATCGGTAATCAATCCATCAAAAGGCTCTCCATAGTAACGGATGTGGAAAGTATCTCTACCTTGGCAGGATAATGAAAAGCAACGATGCCCGCCTTCAATTTGCAGGCCATCACTATGTACATAGGCGGCTAAATGTTCGGGAATCAGATTGTTCATTCTAGCAGTATCAGTCTTCAACCGGTTTTTCCGCCGCTACTTGATCGATAAGGGCGGACAGGTTCAAACCGCGTTCCAACGATTCGTCGTATTTGAAATGGAGTTCGGGGATTTTGAACAGCTTGATGCGTTTGGCCAATTCGCTGCGGAGGTGTCCGCGTGCGTGTTCCAGCACTTCTTCCGTAATTTCGCGCGCATCTTGGTTCAAAACGGTGTAGAACACGGTGGCGTGGCTGTAATCGCGGGTAACTTCGACTTCGTTGACGGTAATGAAGCCGACGCGCGGGTCTTTCAGTCCGGTACGGACGAGTTCGGCAAGCTCGCGCATGATTTGTTCTTTGACACGGTCTTGGCGGGCATAGCCGCGTTGGGGTTTTCTCATAAATATCCTCAGATCTGGTTTCAGACGGCATTTCTGCCGCCGGAGCGGTTGCAAAGGGGCGTATTATAGCCGAATCGGCGGGATTTTAAGGTAATACATTGATAAGCACGGATATAGTTATTATACTTGGCAACCCGAACGGCGCGTGCCGTTTCTGCAACGCACACATTGTAAAGAAAGCTATGTCCAACGAAAACCGTACCTGTTCCTTTTGCGGAAAATCCAAACAACACGTCAAACATTTGATTGAGGGCGAAAACGCCTTTATCTGCGACGAATGCGTCTCAAATTGTATTGAAATATTGTATGAAGACGGAAATGACGGCACGCCTCCGGAAAGTGCCGGAGGGGAGCCGGAAGAATCCGGCAAACTGCCCACGCCCGCCGAAATCGTCGCCAACCTCAACGACCACGTTATCGGTCAGGAACAAGCCAAGAAAGCCTTGGCGGTGTCGGTGTACAACCATTACAAACGCCTGCGCCATCCGAAAGCCGGCGATGATGTCGAATTGTCGAAATCCAACATCCTGCTTATCGGCCCGACCGGATCGGGTAAAACCCTGCTGGCGCAATCTTTGGCGCGCAAACTGGATGTGCCGTTCGTGATGGCGGATGCCACAACTTTGACCGAAGCCGGTTATGTCGGTGAAGACGTCGAGCAAATCATTACCAAGCTTTTGGGCAAATGCGATTTCGATGTTGAAAAAGCCCAGCGCGGCATCGTCTATATCGACGAAATCGATAAAATTTCACGCAAAAGCGACAACCCGTCGATTACCCGCGACGTATCCGGCGAAGGCGTGCAACAAGCCTTGCTGAAACTGATTGAAGGTACGGTGGCCAGCGTTCCGCCCCAAGGCGGCCGCAAGCATCCGAATCAGGAATTTATCAACGTCGATACCACCAACATCCTGTTTATCTGCGGCGGGGCGTTTGCAGGCTTGGAAAAAGTAATCCGCCAGCGCACGGAGAAAGGCGGTATCGGTTTCGGCGCGTCCGTTCACAGCAAAGACGAAGATGCCGACGTTACCAAGCTGTTCGGTATGGTCGAACCGGAAGATTTGATTAAATTCGGTCTGATTCCGGAATTAATCGGACGTTTGCCCGTGATTGCAACTTTAGAAGAATTAGACGAAGACGCGCTGATTAATATTTTAACCGAACCGAAAAACGCTTTGGTCAAGCAGTATCAAGCTTTGTTCGGTATGGAAAATGTCGGGTTGGAATTTGAAGAAGGCGCATTGCGTTCCATCGCGCGTCAGGCGATGGAGCGTAAAACCGGCGCGCGCGGACTGCGTTCCATCGTCGAACGCTGCCTGCTCGATACGATGTACCGCCTGCCCGATTTGCAAGGCTTGAAAAAAGTGGTGGTCGGCAAGGAGGTTATCGAAAAGGGCGAAGAACCGGAATTGGTGTTCGAGTCCTGATGGCAAACAAAACCGCTTCGGAACACCGAACCACGTTTCCGAAGCGGTTTTTTGTTTCTGATGCCGTCTGAACATTGGTTTTCAGACGGCATTTGAGTTTTACGGATTGTCTGATGTTGCGGTAAATTTTGTCAGCGCGTTTCCCAGACGCGCCAAACCTTCCGCCATATCCTCATCGTTCAACAGCAGCGAAGGCGCAAAACGCAATACGTCCGTCCCCGCAACCAAAATCATCACGCCGTGTTTCAACGCGGCGGCGGCGATTTCGGATGCGCGTCCGCGATAAGGCGCGTCTAATACGCAGCCGAGCAGCAGCCCCATCCCGCGAACCTGTGGGAACAAGCCCGTTTTCCTGCCCAAATCCAGCAATGCCGTCTGAAGTTTCTGTCCCTGCCTGCGGACGTTGTGCAAGGTTTCCGGCGCATTGATGATGTCGAAGGCGCGGCTGCCGACCGCACACGCCATCGGATTGCCGCCGAAAGTCGAGCCGTGCGTACCCGGTTGGAAGGCGGCGGCAACTTCTTCCTTCGCCAGCATCGCGCCGATCGGAAAGCCGCAGCCCAATGCCTTTGCCGAACTCAAAATATCGGGAACGACGCCGTAATGTTCATAGGCAAACAGCCTGCCGGTATGCCCCATCCCGGTTTGAACTTCGTCCAAAATCAACAATGCATTGTGCCGGTCGCACAGACGGCGCGCGGTTTGCAGATATTCCGCAGTGGCGGGCAGGATGCCGCTTTCGCCCTGTATCGGCTCGATGATGACCGCGCAGGTCTGTTCGCCGACGGCAGCTTCCAGAGCGGCAATATCGTTGAACGGAACGTGCGTAATGCCTTGCGGCAGCGGTGCATAATCTTTGCTGTATTTCGGCTGGCCGCCGACGGATACGGTAAACAGCGTGCGTCCGTGGAAACTGTTGATACAGGCGACGATTTCGCTTTTGCTTCCGCCGAAACGGTCTCGCGCATATTTCCTCGCCAGCTTCAACGCCGCCTCATTCGCTTCCGCACCTGAGTTGCAGAAAAAAACCTTGTCGGCAAAGCTGTTTGCAACCAATTTTTGCGCCAATTCCTGTGCCGGCCGCGTCGTATAGATATTGGAAATGTGCCACAACTTGTGCATCTGCGCGTTTAAGGCATCGACAAGGGCAGGGTGGCAGTGTCCCAGCGCGTTAACGGCGATACCGCCTGAAAAATCAATATATTCACGCCCTTCCGTATCCCAAACGCGGTTGCCTGAAGCGCGTTCGGGAATCATCGGGGCAAAGGCGAAATTGGGGGTCAGATAGTTTTGCATGATTGCTCCTGATTGTGGTTTTGCTCGGGATTATGCACCGTTTTTCAGGGCGGATAAAGGGAAATTGCCGACAATATCGGGCAGCGGTAAAAATAAACCGAAATATTTTCAACCGGATAGATAAAAAATCAAAAAAATTTCGATAAAATGCTTGAGGCGCGGCGGCGTTTTGATTTAGACTCTCGTCCATATTTTTATCTTCAGACGGCATTTCGTTATGCAAGGCAAAACGTTTACAACCGCTTACTGCTATTGGTACCACACAGACGTGCGGTACTTTTTTGCGCTTGCTTGAAATCCATCCCATACGCAAAACAGGCCGCTCGGAACAGGGCGGCTTTTTTGTCGGCTTCAATTAGTCCGCCCGATTCTGACAACAAACACAATCATCAGAAATCAGGAATACGATTATGAATGCCCTCCCCAAAACCGCCCGGCGAAGTGAAACACGGCACACTTGCACTATTTTAACCGATGCCGCCGCAACTTCCCCCAATCTGCCTCAAGATGCAATCGGCAACACTTTAATCAGCGAGGCGATGATTCCGCAAATCCGCACCGTTGCCGCCCTGATTGCCGCCGAACGGCACGATTTCAGCCGCAGCAGCCCCGCCGAATTTACCGATGCCGCCGATTTTTTTGCCGCACGGATTTTGGTTTTAGGCGTGCGCCGCTTCCATCTGGACGTATCGCTGCTGCAAATTTTGAAAACTGCAAACAAGCGCGCCCGCCGCTTTGCCGAAAAACACCGCCTGTTTTTCGTTCCCGCCGAAGCCGAATTGAGTTTGAACAAATGCAAAAACAGCCGCCTGCTGACGGTCGAAACCAAAATTGAGGCGGAAAACAAGGGCGGCCTTGTCGCAAACAGCATCGAGTTTGCACGCAGGCTGGACGTTTTGCCTTTGTGAATATGGCTTGGCGGAGGGGTTTTTCCGCGAGGGTGCTTGCCAAAATTCCCGACGGCGATACAATAAAACCGATTTTCCACCCAAACAGGACACACATGAAAAAAATCATCGCCTCCGCGCTTATCGCAACATTCGCACTGACCGCCTGCCAAGACGACACGCAGGCGCGGCTCAAGCAGCAGCAGAAACAGATTGAAGCCCTGCAACAGCAGCTTGCACAGCAGGCAGACGATACGGTTTACCAACTGACTCCCGAAGCAGTCAAAGACACCATTCCTGCCGAGGCGCAGGCAAACGGCAATAACGGGCAGCCCGTTACCGGCAAAGACGGACAGCAGTATATTTACGACCAATCGACAGGAAGCTGGCTGCTGCAAAGCCTGGTCGGCGCGGCGGCGGGCGCGTTTATCGGCAACGCGCTGGCAAACAAATTCACACGGGCGGGCAACCAAGACAGCCCCGTCGCCCGGCGCGCGCGTGCCGCCTACCATCAGTCAGCACGCCCCAATGCGCGCACCAGCAGGGATTTGAACACGCGCAGCCTCCGGGCAAAACAACAGGCGGCGCAGTCGCAGCGTTACCGTCCGACAACGCGCCCGCCCGCCAATTACCGCCGCCCCGCTATGCGCGGTTTCGGCAGGAGGAGGTAAATCCGGCGCGCCAATGCCGTCTGAAGGGCTTTCAGACGGCATTTTTGCATTTGTTAGGGGCATTGTTATGTTGCTGTTTGATTTTCAGACGGCATTTTGTTTCCAAGCGTTTGATGTCGGGATGGCAATTCTGACCTGCGTGCGTTGGCAGTGCGGCATTGTTATGCCGCCGTCGGGTTTTCAGACGGCATCATATCGAATCGTCAAGCCGTAGGGCAGGCATTCTTTCCCCCCCCGATCTGAAACCCTTCCGCGTCATTCCCGCTCAGGAAGGAATCTAGCTGTTTGAATTTACGTAAATTTCCAATCATCGACAAAGCGGAAAAGAGTTTTTATTGCAGCCTGATCCTTTGGGTATCAAAGCCGGGCGGTGTTGAAACATGACAAAAATGCCGTCTGAAACTCAAAATCGGTTTCAGACGGCATCGGTTTATGCGGCAGGTTGGGGCTTAGCGGTCTTTGTAACGGCGTTCGCTTTTGCCTGCAAAAGAATCGCCGGCTTTGCGTTTGCCTTTGAAGCCTTCGCCGCCTTTTTTGAAACCGTCTTTCTTGAAACCTTCGCCGCGCGCCCTGCCGCCGAAGCCTTCTTTGCCCGGTTTCTTATCGCCGCGCCAACCGCCGGATTTGCGTTCGCCCCAGCCGCCTTTGCCTCTCGGTTTGCCGCCGGCCGGTTTGCGTTTGCGTGTCGGTTCCATGCCTTCGATGGTCAGCTCGGGCAATTTGCGGCCGATGTATTTTTCAATTTTGTGCACTTTGACGTATTCGTTCACTTCGGCAAAAGTCATCGCAATGCCGGTACGCCCTGCGCGGCCGGTGCGTCCGATGCGGTGAACGTAGTCTTCCGCCTGTTTGGGCAGGTCGTAGTTGATGACGTGGGTAATGGTCGGCACGTCGATACCGCGTGCGGCAACGTCGGTGGCAACCAAAATTTTGCAGCGGCCTTTACGCAAGTCCATCAGCGTGCGGTTGCGCCAGCCTTGCGGCATATCGCCGTGCAGGCAGTTGGCGGCGAAACCTTTTTCATACAAATCGTCGGCGATGACTTCGGTCATGGCTTTGGTGGACGTGAAAATCACGCATTGGTCGATGTTTGCGTCGCGCAGGATGTGGTCGAGCAGGCGGTTTTTATGGCGCATATCGTCGCAATAAAGCAACTGTTCTTCGATTTTGCCCTGGTCGTCCACGCGTTCGACTTCGATGATTTCCGGGTCTTTGGTCAGTTTGCGCGCCAGTTTGCCGACCGCGCCGTCCCAAGTGGCGGAAAACAACAAAGTCTGACGGTCGCTCGGTGTCGCTTCCACGATGGTTTCGATGTCGTCGATAAAGCCCATATCCAGCATACGGTCGGCTTCGTCCAAAATCAGCACTTCCAAGCGGGCGAAATCGACTTTGCCGCTCTGCATCAAGTCCATCAGACGGCCGGGGGTGGCGACAATCAGATCGACCGGTTTGCTCAGGGCGCGGGTTTGATAGCCGAAAGACGCGCCGCCGACGATGCTGACGGTGCGGAACCAGCGCATATTTTTCGCATACGCCAGCGCGTTTTTCTCGACTTGCGCCGCCAGTTCGCGGGTCGGGGCCAACACCAGCGCGCGCGGGCCTTTGCCCGGTTTTTCGCTGCGGCGGGTCAGCCGTTGCAAAGTCGGCAGCAGGAAGGCGGCGGTTTTGCCGGAGCCGGTTTGCGCCGAAGCCATAATGTCGCGTCCGTCCAAAGCAGACGGAATCGCCTGCGCCTGAATCGGGGTCGGGCTTTCGTAACCCTCGCTGCTGACGGCGGACAAGATGTTTTTATCGAGGTTCAAATCGGCAAATTTAATAGACATAGCTATCCTTGGAAGACAACAACGCCCGCGTCCGAAAGGTTCAGACGGCCTGAAGCAGGGAAGGGTAACGATACGGGGAATGTGAAGTTACAGGGTTGTCGCAAGCGGCTTGCTTGTGGTTTACATCGACGACAACCTGCACAGAAAGGCTTTGCAAAATCAAAGCAACAAAAGAAACGCGCCCGGAAGGGCGGTTTAGGTTGGAAGGCGATGGCTTCGTATAACAAGATAAGCGGCGGATGGTATAGGGTTTGCCCGAAACGGTCAAGCAATCGGGCGTTAATTACAGTAAAATTGCCGTTTTCCACTTTATTCCGCCTGAAAACAATGACCGACATCACACCGTTTGCCAACCGCTTGGGCAAAAACATCAAACACCTTATGAAATGGGCGAAACGCAACGGCATCGAAGCCTGGCGCATGTACGACCGCGATATCCCCCAATTCCCTTTTGCCATCGATGTTTACGGCGACCAAATCCACCTTCAGGAATACGATACCGGCTGGCTGATGCAGCCCGAAGAATACGAAGCGTGGCTTGCCGGAGTATTGGAAGCCGTCGCCTTCGTTACCGGCTTTGCGCCCGAACAAATCCGCCTCAAACGCCGCGAACGCCAAAAAGGTTTGCAGCAATACGAAAAAACCGGCAAAACCGGCGACGATTTCGTCATCATCGAAAACGGGCGCAAGTTTTGGGTCAATCTTGATAAGTATTTGGATACGGGGCTTTTTTTGGATCATCGAAATACGCGTAAAAAAGTCGGCGAAACCGCGGCGGGCAAACGCTTCCTCAACCTGTTTTCCTACACCGGCAGCTTCACCGTCTATGCCGCCACCGGCGGCGCGGCATCCAGCGAAACCGTCGATTTGTCCAACACTTATCTCGATTGGGCGAAACGCAATTTCGCGCTCAACGGCATCAGCCCCGAACAACACCAAATCGTCCGCGCCGACGTGTTCCAATACCTGCAAAACGCCGCCGCCGAAGGCAAACGGTTCGACCTCATCGTGATGGATCCGCCCAGCTTTTCCAACAGCAAAAAGATGCCCGGCATCCTCGACATCCGGCGCGACCACCAAAAACTCATATCCGGCGCGATGAACCTGCTCGCTTCAGACGGCATCTTGTACTTCTCCAATAACTTGCGTAGTTTTGCCTTGGACGATTCGGTATCGGAACAATACGCCGTCAAAGACATTTCCAAACAATCTGTTCCCGACGATTTCCGCAACAAAAAAATCCACCGGTGTTGGGAAATCCGCCACAAATCTTAAGGGTGCGAAAAAGCCGCCGGAATCTTCCGGCGGCTTTTTTCTATATTGCCGTCAGGCGATAGAAGCCTCGACAAAGGCGGTCAGCTGACCTTTTGCCAATGCGCCGACTTTGGTGGCGACGACTTCGCCGTTTTTGAATACCATCAGGGTCGGAATGCCGCGCACGCCGAAACGGGACGGGGTGGCTTCGTTGTCGTCGATGTTGATTTTGACTACTTTCAGACGGCCTTCAAATTCGGCGGCAATGTCGTCCAAAATCGGGGCAATCATTTTGCATGGGCCGCACCAGGGAGCCCAAAAGTCCAGCAGGACGGGGAGGTCGGATTTCAAAACATCTTGCTCGAAGGCGGCATCGCCGGTGTGTACGATCAATTCGCTGCTCATTATTTTTCCTTTTCGGTTGGGATTGGCACGATAGCGTGCAGGATAGGGCTTGGACATAAAAATTTCAAGTGGGTGGGCGGGATAATAGTTTTTCTGTACCGCCCCAATCGCCTTTGCAAATTCTAAAAAACGGTTCGGACAGTATTTTATTTCTGAAAATTACTTTTATTATCAAAATGTAAGGAATGCGTTTGAGGCTGTACAGAAGCGCGCGGGCGGTGTATGCTCCGTTTAAATAGATTCTCGGAATATGAATATTCAAAACCAAACCCGAAACCCTGTAAAAGGAACCCTGCCATGACTGATTTTACCGTTTGGGAAACCGCCCCCTTTGGCGCAACCGTCGATCATATCCTGCAACGCTACCACAATGTCCACCGCGCCCAATTTGAAGAATTGGTGCCGCTGGCGCAGAAAGTGGCCCAAGTCCATGCCGATACCTTTCCGGCGGAAATTGCCGGGCTGCTTGCCGATATGCGGGACGAACTGCTGATGCATATGATGAAAGAGGAAAGAATGCTGTTTCCGATGATTAATCAGGGTGTCGGCAGGGGTGCGGCGATGCCCATCAGCGTGATGATGCACGAACATGAAGAACACGACCGCGCCATCGCACGGCTCAAAGAGCTGACCGATAATTTCCAAGCGCCCGAAGTGGCTTGCGGAAGCTGGACGCGGCTTTATGCTTTGGCGAAAGAAATGGCGGACGATTTGAACGACCACATTCATTTGGAAAACGATATTCTGTTTGCCCGCGTACTCGATTCTTAAGGAGTGCGGCCGGATATTTCAATGCCGTCTGAAACACGGTTTTCCACTTCAGACGGCATTCTCATGTTTCAGCCAAGCAATTCGGGCGGAATGCGGCACACGGGAATCGGGTTGATTTTGTGCTGCATGGCGCGGTGCAGCCGCGTATAGATTTCCAGAACTTCGCGCCGCCGCCCTTCAAAATCTTCGGGTTTATGCGTGCCGTACACGCCCATTGCCCACTCCAGTTCGGGATAGCTTGCGCCCATCTGTTCCTCGTCGGTGCGTTCCGTATCCCACAGACCGTCGGTCGGCAAAGCTTTTTGAATCGCCTCGTCCACGCCCAATGCTTCGGCAAGCCGGTAAACCCGGGTTTTGGTCAGGTCGGCAATCGGGCTGATGTCCACGCCGCCGTCGCCGTATTTGGTAAAGAATCCTACGCCGAAATCTTCAATTTTGTTACCTGTCCCCGTAACCAGCAGTCCGTGTATCTGCCCGTAGTAGTACAGGGTCAGCATACGCAGGCGGCTTCTGGCGTTGGCGAGGGAAAGCGGCTGATTGGCAAATGCCGTCTGATGTACGCCGACGGTTTGCTCAAAGGTCTGGAAGGTGTCGGTCAGATCGACCGTTTGCGCGCTCACATTGGCATATTGCCGTTGCAGATTGCGGATGTGCCGCCTTGCACGTTCGAGCTGGTCGGGGTGTTGGCGTATCGGCATATCCAGAAGCAGCGTGGTGCGTCCGGTGCGGGCGGCGAGTGTGGAGACGACGGCGGAATCGATGCCGCCGGAAACGCCCACGACAAACCCTTTTGCATTTGCCTGAGCGGCGTATTCGTCCAACCATCGGACAATATGTGTGATAACCGCTTGCGTATCCATTTTTCCTCCTGTCGAAAATATCCGCATCATAGCTTGCCGGCGGTTCGATTTGAATAGATTACGGGCAAATTTATGAACATTTTTTCTATTCTCTGCTTAAAAAAGTCATATGGAAAAAAGCGGGCGGCAAGATGCCGCGTGTTATAATATTGTTGACAATTTAGACGGTTTAATGCCGCCTTAGGCTTCAAAACATATTCACATTTTTTATTATTTGATTGATTCGATGTCTGATTTTTTTCATTCTGACGTATTGTCCGTTTCCGAGTTGAACGCATTTGCCAAAAGTCTTTTGGAAAACCACCTTGCCGGTTTGTGGATTGCGGGCGAAGTGTCCAATCTGACCCGTGCCGCCAGCGGACATTATTATTTCTCGCTCAAAGACAGCCGCGCGCAGGTGCGTTGCGCGATGTTCAAAGGTGCGGCGGCGCGTTTGGCGAAGCCTTTGAAAGAAGGCGACCATATCGAGGTATCAGGGAAAATCAGCATTTACGAGGCACGGGGCGAATTTCAGATTACCGTGAACGAGGTACGGCTCAAGGGCTTGGGGCAGCTTTACGAAGCCTACGAGCGGTTGAAGGCGCAGCTGCAGGCGGAAGGCGCGTTTGCGGCGGAACGCAAAAAACCGTTGCCTACCCGCCCGCAATGCATCGGCATCGTAACCAGCCTGGCGGCGGCGGCATTGCGCGATGTCGTAACCACCTTAAACCGCCGCGCGCCCGAAATTCCCATTATCGTTTATCCGACGCCTGTACAAGGCACAGGCAGCGAGTTGCAAATCGCCCAAGCGATTAAAACCGCATCGCAACGCGCCGAATGCGATGTGCTGATTGTCTGTCGCGGCGGCGGCAGCATTGAAGACTTGTGGGCGTTTAATGAAGAACCGGTCGTACGCGCCATCGAAGCCTGCGCGATTCCGGTCGTCAGCGGCGTAGGGCACGAAACCGATTTCACACTCGCCGATTTCGTCGCCGACGTACGCGCGCCCACACCGACCGGCGCGGCGGAACTGGTCAGCCCCAACCGCCAAGAATCGTTACACCGCCTCGCCCAAGCGCAAGGCCGTCTGAAAACCGTTTTGGAACAACGCTATTTCGATGCCAGCCAAAAACTCGACTGGCTCGCGCGGCAAATCCGCCACCCGCGCCAAAAACTTGACGAGCAGCGCACCTCAATCAGTAAGCTGGCGCAAATACTGTCCTACTCGATGATGCAAAACCTCCGCGCCCATACCGCCTGTTTTGAACGCCAAACCCAAGCCCTGCAACATTGCCGCCCCGATATTTCCGTTTACCGGCAAGACATCGCCCGCCTTCAGACGGCATTGCCGGCCGCCTTCCACCAGCTGCTCGCCCGGCGCCGTCAAAGCCTGACTGCCCAAGCCGCATTGCTCGAAGCCGTATCGCCGCAGCACATTATGGAGCGCGGCTTTTCCGTCGTCAAAAATACTCGCGGACAAGTCATCCGCAACGCCGATGTTTTGAAGCAGGGGCAGAAGCTGCACATTACCTTTGCCGACGGCGAAACCGACGTGCGCGTAACCAAAGAACAAGGGCAGCAGGACTTGTTTGATTGTATTTAAACCCAATCGGAAAACCGTTCCCCCTCCGCCGTCATTTCCACTGCTTTCGTCATTCCCACGAAAGTGGGAATCCAGAAACCCAAGCGTGGCAGGAATCTATCGGAAAAACCGAAACCGAACGGATGGATTCCCGCCTGCGCGGGAATGACGGGTCAGAAGTTGCTCGAAACTTAAAAAAACCGAACGGATGGATTCCTGCCGGT
>AEPI01000077.1 GCA_000193795.2 Neisseria lactamica NS19
AGCGCGGGAAACTGATGAAGATACAACCGAACTAACTTTACCCGTACTTGATGCTCCAGTAGATACATGCCTAACTTTTAAATCTTGAGCTTCTGAAGTTAAATATCTTCCCGATTCTCTATCAAATACACCTTTCCAAATTCTTCTTCTTTTGTCATCTGAACCTCGAATACCTAAATATCTGCCATCATCATAAACTTCAACCCTATCAAATTTACCCGGAACATTTACTGATGCCAATGCAAATTTAGGTACAAAAAAACTAAAGCATAGGATAATCTTTAAAAAATTTCGCCCTAGGATAAGAAACATAACATTTTGCTTCATCTAATTTAATTAATAATGTAGAAGAATCAGGGAATTGAATTTCTATAAAATCTCTATCATAACGATGAAAGAAATTTCTAAAAATATCAAATGAAAACGAAGATTTAAAAACCCCTTTTCTAATCAATTCCCTATAATAAATTAACGCTTGTGGTAAATCTCTATAAATATGTGAATCAGTTTGAAATTTAACTAAATGATATTCAGAAATAAACATAATTCGGACCTCTTAAAATCACTCTAAAAATCCGATTCTACCACCGCTCAATTCTTAAACAGAACCGCCCCGATTAATACGGGTACGGAAACGCCGAGATAAAAATAAAAATCCATCATTTCAAAACCTTTTTCAGCAGGGAAACAAAGTAAACGGACGCGAGGATGCCGAATACTATCCAACCTGTTTCAAGACCGCTTTGCAGGTTGTCTTTCGGACTGCATTCCGCCAATAAAAGCCTTAGCGGCTGACCGTCCGACATCTTCCACAGGCTGCCGTTATATTCCGGCCTGACAATCTGTCCGTTTTCTTTGATTCTTGGTACTACCAAGCTGAAATAAAGGTTTTCAGCCTGGTGCTTCTCAAGACATTTATTTCCGACTTGGTAGTACATGCCGTTTTACCGTTTTACTTCATCACTTTTTTAACGATGGAAAAGACAAAAAGCGCAGCGAAAACGCCGACTACAATCCAACCGGCTTCCATACCGTCGGCTTTTGCGTTATCCAAAGCGGTTTTTGCAGATTCGGGCAATACTGCGTTTGCATGTGCGGCCAAAGCCAGAGGAGCGGCAGCAACTACAGCCAGTTTTGCGCCGTATTTACGGCAAGCATTCATGATATTCATAATGTTTCCTTTAAAAAGTTTTTGGCGGTAATGGATGGAGAGTTTTTCAGACGACCGCCGAACGTCCGAAAATCAGTCTTTCAAAAATCCGAATACGACAAATTCGTATTGGTTGCCGATTTCTTCCAAACCTGCGTTAATCGCTTCTTCGAAGTCGTAGAAATAATCGGCATTGGTGATTAATTTGGTATGTCCGATGTCGCCCGTTTCAGGAGAGAGATACAGAAAGTCCCCTGTTGATACGGACTGGACAACATAGACTTTCTGCATTCAATCAGCCTTTCTTAACGGGTTGAAAACCGATGACTTTCAGTTTTTGGGTTTTGCCCGTAGTGACGATTTCTACGTTCAGGTTTGCTTCGATCGGAAATTGGGCGTTTCGGAACTGCTCGAAATTGGCAGAGCCGCCGAAATCATATTCAGTAGTAGAGCTGCCCAATGCGTTGCCTTGGGAGCTGTCTAAGGGTGTGGCGACAATCAAGCGGCAATAGTCGAAGTTCTTGCCTTCGATTTGTCCGTTGAATTTTTTAACGCCGACGATGTGGCCTTGAAGTTGGATGTTCATTTTTTGGTTTCCTTGTGTGATTAAACGTCTTTCGGGCAGACGCTTTAAGCCCATAAAACTGATAAATTTGCGTATTTGTCATACATGAAATCGTAGTAACTTTCTTCATTGTTGACGTGTTTTTGCTGTTCAAGCTGCTTTTCAAGATTCTCGTAATATTCGTACATACTGTAAGGGTCTTTGTACGGTTTGAATGCGGGCTGTTCATGAATGGCTTGGGCTTTCAAAAAGGCGCAGTCGTAGGATTCGGGAGCCAAAGACTTGGGCAGCTTGTGATGACTCGGCTCAATCAGTTCAAACAGTTTGGCTTTGTCCAGTTCGGGAAAAATGAATTTCAGACCGTTTGCCGCACGTCCAAACTGTTTTTTAACCCATTCAAGGTAGCGGTCGGCTGAAATAACCTTATCTTCCTTAAGCGCGTGTATGCGCGTTGCTTTTTGGGCAAAGCTTTCACAAATCGGATATGCACCGCCGAAATATTCGCCCGGATTCTGCAAAACTTCGAAAGGGATAACGATGTCTTTTGCTTTGAATTCGATTTCAAAGCGCGTCCATGTGCTTTTTTTATCGCCCAACTGCTTGCCTTTTTCATAGACGCGGACATATTTGGACGATTCACGGGAGCCGATACCATAGGTCTTGCCTTTGGTCATTTTGGCTTCATCATCTTCTTCCCAATCTGACCCCAAACATTCGCCTTTTGGTTTGACGTGATGACAGGTAAACATACCTTTATTTCGGTCTTCACGGGCTTGGTTCGGGCTGTATTCGCCGTTGAAAAAGTCTTTTGCGATGTCAACGCGTGTGATTTTTGGGCGGATTGCATTAGTCAGGAATGCGAAAAGTCGGGATTCCCAACCTTCTTTTGCGACGCCGCAACCGGTGCCGGTCAGTTCGAAAAGAATGGTATTGTTTTGTCCGCCAAAATGGACGCGACCGTATAGTGCATCTTCCGAACCCATCAACCAACAACGCTCATAGAAACGACCGCCCGAACCTTTGGATTCTTTGTATATACCGAAACCGAAAACTTCTTCGGCGAGCATGGACGCGGCACGAATGAAATCTTCGTCTTCCAAAAGACTTACACGAACGCCGTATTTATCGAAAAAGGTTTTTTCATGAAATGAAAAGCTGATTTGGTCGATGAAAGCCGAATCTGATACACCGCGCCTAAGAGGAACGCCTAACAGGTTTCCTTTGCCGTCCGTTATGTACGTTTCGTAACATTCGAAGACTTCCTGAACCCTGCCCGCCGTTTCGGTTTCTGTACCCCCCCTGTTAGATAAGGGGGGAAGATTTGAAGCGGTTGCCGGCTTCCTGCCGTCCGCTAAAGCGTCCGTCATCACGCCGGCAACCGCCTTTGTCATCCCTTGCTTATCTTCCATGGTGCGAATCCTCAAAAACGGGCAAAAAAAAGCCCTGTTACTTGTAGAAAGTAAAGGGCGTTAATTTTTGTTAATCGTCCCTTATTGGGGACGCAATATATAAGGCCGTCTGAAATGAGACACGAATATGCGGCTCGGGCTTGCCCTCTCCCCGGCCCTCTCCCACGGGGAGAGGGGGCGGATGCGGCGAAGACGGCAGGGTTCGGAGTTGCCCTCTCCCCAACCCTCTCCCATAGGGAGAGGGAGCGAAGGGGGCGCGCCGGTTAGGGCGGATTGGGTACGCAATAATTTTTTTGCCTTAAGAAAATATTAATTAATTGATTTAAAAGGAAATATAAAAATGTCTCATTTGTTTTGCGAACGAAAAACCAAGTGGATCGGTTTGGCTTTTTGGTTGTTGTTGTTTGGGGCGGTTTTGGTGGGCACGATGCTGCACAGCTGCTCTAAGCCCAATGTGTCGGCGGCAAAGTTGGAAATGTCGCGCCGCGAGCTTCTGGCGGATTTGGAGGCAAAAGCCCGGATCGAACAATACGAGGCGATGAGTACGGAAGAAAAAATGAAAGGGATTGCATAAGCCATTGAGTCCTGCGGCGAAACAAGAGGCTTTGGAACGTGCGCTTAAGGAAATCCGCGCGAAATATGGCGATAAGGCGATTGTGAAAGGATGTGTGAAATGAGTTTCGGACGACGTAATACGGATTGGCAGGCTTGGGGACAACACCGCAGGCGTGCGACGGCGCGACCGGCGCAAAAAAGCCGGGCGCGTGAAATCGAGGAATATCAGGCGCGTTTTGAACGGCCTGCCGAGAAGAAGGAGGAGAAAAAATGATTTGGTCTGTTGATGGATTGCGGGGTTGCCCTCTCCCCAACCCTCTCCCACAGGAGAGGGGGCGGAGGCGGGGATGACGACAATTAAAACGGTAAGCCGTTGATGTTGCTCTATATTTTTTTGCCTTATTGAAAATATAAGGTACTGATTTAAAAGGATTTAAGAAATGAATGCAAAAGAAATTGCAGAATGGCTCGAAGACCGTGGCGAGCTGATGGTCATGAAGAAGGACGGCGAAGGCTTTGTAATCGCTGCGCGGTCGCCGGACGGGATGTGGAAAACGGCGGAAGCGGAAACTTTGGCGCGGGCGATAACTTTATGGGAGGAGGTGTGATGTTTAAGTTGATTTATTTCGGTGCGGTGTTTGTTTTGGGGCTGGGTATTGCTTTGGTTTGTATGGCGGACTTCCTTAATGGCCGCCGTCCGCTGAAGGCCGAAATATTAGGCGCGGCAGGAATCACTTTTGGCTTGTTGTCCGCGTGGCTGTCGATGATGGTGTTGTCCGGAGTAATCAAATGAACGTGAAATGCCCGAACTGCGGTGCGGTGCATAGCCTGGACACCTTAATCAATGATGCGGAGGCTTCAGCGGTATTAAAGGCTGTGTTGGAGATGGATGTGGAATTGGGCAAGGCGGCAATACGGTATATCGGTTTGTTCCGCCCCGCCAAGTCCCAGCTCTCTTGGGCGCGTACCGCGAAACTGCTGAATGAGTTGCTGCCGATGATTAAGGCGCAGGAGGCGGTGCGTGACGGGGTTTGTTTTCCTGCCCCTACCGAGGCTTGGATTCACGGTTTTAATGGAACCGTTAATGCCCGCGACCAAGGCCGTCTGAAAACGCCGCTGAAGTCGCACGGATACCTGTATGAAATCCTTGCGGGCCGGGTTGGCCAGCCAAGCGCAGGGAATCAGACAAACCAACCAAACCGCCGCGCCGCACTGCCGGCCAACCCCAGCCAAACCCTTACCGCAGCCGCATCGCTGCAAGGATTGAAGAAATGAAAGAACTGCCTACCCAACTGCATAACGCCATGATCGACGGCCTGACCATGCTTTTGACCCTGCGTCTGACCGGTTCGCCGGCTGCCGACACTGTAGCCGCCACTGCGCAAACATGGAGCCGTGTGTTGGCGCACGGCCGGGCGTGGGACGAAGCGCGAGATGTATCGCGCTTTCAGACGGCCTTTATGGTGATGGCGAATGAAATGAGCCGCTGGCCGAGTCCGAAAGATTTTTTGGACAAGCTGCCGCCGCCACCGGAGCCGTTGAAGCTGGAGCACCACTACCACCCTACGGCAAAGGGAAAAGCGAAGGGGAAATCGGCTTTAAACCGCATACAGGGCGTAATTAAAGAGGTGTTAAGAAGCAAGTCACTGAAACCGCCTCCGGCTGAAACCGCCACCGAGCAGATTTTGAGACACCGCGCGAAAGTTGAAGCACTTGCCAAACGCGAACGCGAACAAGGCTTGAGCAAGCCGAAATGTTAAACCCAACCTGAAAGGAAAGAAAAAATGGCTAAAACCCGAATCAAACAGCCCGCTATCGAAGCGGCACAAGACAAAGCGGAAGTTACTGCGTTTATCCGCCAAATCGGCGACTTGCAGCGCGAAGTCAAACGCCTGGAAACCGAAGCCGGAGACAAAAAAGCGGTTATCGAAGAAGAATATGCCGCCAAAGCCGCGCCGATGTGTGCCGAAATCATGAGCCTGACCGAACGTGTGGCCGCCTACTGCGAGGCTCATAAGGACGAGCTGACGGAAAACGGTAAAACCAAAACCGTGGACTTTACCACCGGCCTGATCAAATGGCGCATCCGTCCGCCATCCGTCAAGGTAACAGGCGTGGCCGCCGTCTTGGCGTGGCTCTCGGAAAAATCCGCCTTTGCCGAGTTTGTCCGCACTAAAAAGGAAATCGACAAAGACGCCATCCTGAATCAAAAAGAGCGTTTTTCAGACGGCCAAGTGCCGGGGATTAAGATTGTGTCGGGGCTTGAGGATTTTGTGATTGAGCCGACGGAGCAGGAGTTGTCATGATGGAAAACGGAAATTTAAATACTGATGAGCTGGAATTTTTAAGAACTGCCGCACGCGATTCCTTCTACATCCACGCTCAAGTCGAAAATGCCAACCGAAAATTGGAAACCGCTTTTCTCGTGTGGGGAAAAGTGAAAGAAGGAGAAAAAGAGGCTATGCGCGCCCGAAAAAAAGCCTTTATTTATTACTGCTTCGGGGTGGTTTGGTTTTTTCTTGCGTTGATTTTATTTCTTCTTTGGTAATAAGTAGATTTTATAAAGGATTATATTATGTGGTTTAAACAAGTTACTCCATTCCGTGTGTTTGAGTTGCCCGAAGCTGAACGCCTCAAAACAGCAATTGCAGAAAACTGGTTTTGTTCTCCTACCGGATTAGACTGGTTTAGTGAAGGCTTTTGTTCTCCGGTGCCATTTGGGAACCCTATTATTTTTGAAGCTCAAAAAACTATGCTTATCAGTTTGATGCGAGAAGAAAAAGTATTACCCAGTGCGGCCATCAAACATAAATTGGACGAACAGGTTGTTAAGATCCAAACTGCCGAAGACCGTAATGTCGGCCGCAGAGAAAAGCATGAATTACGCGAAGCAATTATCGACGACCTGCTGCCTAAAGCGTTGATTAAAAGCAGCCGTACTTATGGTTTATTTGCTGGCGAGTGGTTATTCGTTGATACGGCAAATCGCCGCAAGGCCGAAAACCTGTTGACCAAGTTGCGCGAAGCCCTTGGCGGCCTGCCTGCTCAACAGCCTATCACCCGTCAATCGCCGGCATCATTGATGACCAACTGGCTGTTGCAGGGCGAAGCCCAAGGCCGGTTTGTGTTGGATAGTGATGTTACCCTGGTCGGCGCGGGCGATGTTGCTCCCAAAGTTAAAATCAGCCGCAAAGACCTTACCGCCGAAGATGTGATACAACACGCCAAAAACGGCATGAAAGTAACCGAACTTGGCTTGATTTGGAATGACCGCGTAGCATTTATTCTGACACAGGATTTAACACTGAAACGTATCCAATGGCTGGACGTTGTACAGGAAGAAGCTGAAGGCAGCTGCGATGATGCGGGAAGTATGGCTTATGCCACGCAGCTACTGATGGCGGCTGCACTGAGTGTGATTCTTGGTGAGTTGGTGGATTTACTGGGAGGTTGGCAGGAATAATGGAGGGTTGGGATGGATTCTGAAGGCTGGGATTTTTAAAGCTTGATTAAAGGCCGTCTGAAATGGGGTTTAAAACCTGTTTCAGGCGGCCTTTTATGTCTGTCAGTTTCGTAAAAAAACATCAACTTAATACTATATATTGTATTTCATTGGTATAATATATGCTAATATATACTATATGTTGTATTGGAGAGATAATGCGCCGGGCGTTGATTGCGAAAATTAAAATCGCTCAAAAGGAGCTGGGTTTGGATGATGCGACGTATCGCGCGGTGTTGGAGCGTGTGACGGGTAAGCGATCGTGTACGGAGTGCAGTATCCCTGAGCTGGAGCGCGTGGTCGAGGATTTGCGCCGGCATGGATTTGCGCCGAAGAAAACGGCAGGCCGTCGCCCGAACCGCCGCGAGTCTGCCGATCCGATGATGCGCAAAATCGAAGCCCTGCTGTTGGATAACGGCTGGACTTGGAATTATGCGCACGGCACGGCGAAAAAGATGTTTAAGGTCGATCGCGTGGAATGGCTGTCAGACGGCAATATGCACAAGCTGGTGGCGGCGTTGCAGATTGCTGCGAACCGCCGTAAGAAAGGGGCTATGTGATGTATGAGACGGCAGATTTTGGCGCGGTCAAGCATCTGCTTCCTGATAGTGTACAGGCGTTGATTACGGTCATCGGGTTTAATGAAACGCTGGAGTTGGTGCGCCTGATGGGCGGTACGACTTATCCGTTGCGGCAGGGTTATACGAAAAACAGTCAATCCCGTGTTGCATACTTGGAGGAGATTATCGGCAGTGAGGCGGCCGGTCGGCTGGTGGAGGCAATGGCTCCGTGCAATCTGTTTGTACCCCGTTGCGAGACGGCCTTGTATGAGCTGCGTAACCGTAAAATCCGCAGTCAGTTTGACCGACAGACGGCAGGCGGTACCCCTGCTTATGAGGCCGTTAACGATTTGGCCTTGGCACACCGCCTAAGCGACCGCCATGTGTGGCGGATTTTGAAGCAGGCGGATAAGGAAGCGGAGCAGGAGAATTTGTTTTAGAATGGGATGCCATGCAGATGTATGGCATTTTATTTTGGAGAAAAATATGAAAACGTTTTATAAGGTATTAATCTGCCTATAAATGATTGTTTAGTCGTGTTGACCGGAGATGAACCATTTGACACATTTACTTGTCCGATGAAAATCAAATAAGGTTGAATCATGCCAAGGCCGTCTGAACAACAGGCGGCCTTTTTGTTGCCTACTGACACTGTTTCGCCCGCTGCAAAAGCCATGCCGTTTGAAAATGCAAGCCTCTGAAAGTGCATTTTAATCTGATTTTGAGGGAGGCTTTAATGAGCAAAATTATTTGTCTGACTGCCGGACACAGCAACACCGACCCGGGCGCGGTCAACGGAAGCGACCGTGAGGCGGACTTGGCGCAGGATATGCGCAACATCGTGGCATCTATTTTGCGCGATGACTACGGCTTGACCGTCAAAACCGACGGCACGGGCAAAGGCAATATGCCGCTGCGCGAGGCTGTCAAACTGATTCGCGGCTCGGATGTGGCGATTGAATTTCACACTAATGCGGCGGTTGCAAAAACGGCGACGGGTATTGAGGCTTTGAGTACGCCGAAAAACAAACGCTGGTGTCAGGTGTTGAGCAAGGCTGTTGCGAAGAAAACCGGCTGGAAACTGCGCGGCGAAGACGGCTTTAAACCCGACAATGCCGGCCAGCATTCGCGCCTGGCTTATGCGCAGGCCGGCGGCGTTGTGTTTGAGCCGTTTTTTATCTCAAACGATGCGGATTTAGCCTTGTTTAAATCTACTAAATGGGGCATCTGCCGCGCGATTGCGGACGCGATTGCGATGGAGTTGGGAGCGGCGAAGGTATGAAAAAGTCTTTGATTGCTTTGGCTCTGTCTGTCTTGAAACCGCAGCTGCCTGAATTTGAGATTAAGCCTGCCAGTATTGGCTCTTTGAAACAACATCCGTCTATGCGCCTGGGCAAGTCGGGCGTGGCGGCTGCGAACCTTGCGGCGCGTAAACGCAAGAATCGTCGTTAATCATGGGTCAAGTTGAGTTTTACGAAAAGATGATTGAGCTGTGGTCGCGCAAAAGCCGTGAGGCAAGCGAACAGGCAGACTTGCCTGCGTTTGAATTTGCGGAGGGCGAACTGGCCAATTATCGGGAAATGCTGCAACGGCACCTGCAAACCAAAAGTGTGGAATAGCAATGCGTATTTTGGATATTTTTAAAAACCCGGCGACAGGCAATGTGTCGCACTCTAAGCTGTGGGCAAATATCGCCTGCGCGGCTGGAACGTTTAAGTTTGTGATGTTGCCCGACCCGTCGGCGGAGATTTGGGCGGTGTATTTGGGCATTGTCGGCGGCTATGCGGTGGCACGTTCGTTTGTCAGCGTCAAACGTCAGGAGGTCGAGAATGAATCTCGTGAAACTGCTGGTGAATAACTGGCAACCGATTGCCATCATCGCGCTTGTCGGCACGGGCTTGGCTGTGTCGCACCATCAAGGCTACAAGTCGGCTTTTGCGAAGCAGCAGGAGGTCATCGACAAGATGGAAAAAGACAAAGCGCAAGCCCTGCTGTTGTCAGCTCAAAACTATGCGCGCGAGCTGGAACGGGCGCGTGCGGAAGCTAAAAAATATGAAGTCAAGGCGCACGCCGTCGGCATGGCTTTGGCGAAAAAACAGGCGGAAGTCAGCCGTCTGAAAACGGAAAATAAAAAGGAAATCGAAAATGTCCTTACTCAAGACCGTAAAAATGCAGGCGGCGGTTGTATTGACGGCTTTGGCCATCACGGCCTGCAGCTCTACAAGCGCGCCCTCGGCTACGGAAATTAAGGTTGTCGAAAAGGCGGTTATGCCGACACCGCCCGCTGCGTTGATGGTCGCACCGGTACGCCCGAATCCGCCGAAAGACGGCAAGACGGCAACGCTGTTGGAACACGCCGCTGAGTTTGGCGGCTATGTTTCGGAGCTGGAAAACCAAAATCAGGCTTGGCGCGATTGGGTCAACAGTCAAGCAGCAGTTGACGGTTCGGAGGGCACGCGATGACGACTTATCGTGATTTGGTGCAACGCATGGTCGCCTGCCGCCATGCGGACTTGGAATTGGGCTTAAGCCGCGCACGCGAACAAGAGCCGTTTGTCATCCATGTTTCCGGCCTGCTGGATAAGGCAGGCATTGAGTACGCGGTACGCATGGATAAGGATTTTCAGACGACCTTTTGTGTGGAGTTTGACGGCAACGCGCAAGCAGCTGTCTATTCTGCGGTGTCGCCTTATTACCTGATTTTTTCAGGAAATGGAAAATTTGAAGTGGCAAGTCGTCGCCCTGACGGCTACTCCGTCCGTATCGTATTCGGCGATGTGCCGGTTTAAAGGGGTTTTAAATGGACTTTGAATTTGGTTTTAAAAGCCTGTGGCCGATTGCGACGGCGGCATTTTGGTTTTGGGTCAACGGCATTTCAGGCCGTCTGAAAGAGGCGGACAAGCGTATCGACGACCTTAAAGAGGAACTGCACGCGGTCAAGCTCTCGTACCACACCAAGCAGGATGCCCAAGCCGACCGCAAAAATATCGCAGCGTCTTTGGAGCGCATCGAAAACAAGTTGGAAAAAGTAAACGAAAAACTGGACAGGAAAGCGGACAAATCATGAGCGACCCGATTTTGGAAGCCTTGGCGCGTATTGAAGCCAAGCAGGATGACATGCTCGCCAATCAGGCTCGAATGGACGAGGAATTGCAGCAAATTAAGAAAGACTGCAAGAAATCTGCGGCGGTTTACGGCGGTCTCGGCGGTGTGATTGTAACGACCGGCTGGGAGCTGCTGAGAGCCAAGTTCGGGGGCTGATATGGCGCATCCGAAAGAAATCCGCGAAAAGCTGCGCCGATTGTACGTCAGCGACGGGCAGACGCTCGAAATCGCGGCGATGATGTGCGAAATCCCGATTGCGACCGCCCGCAGCTGGAAACGCGCCGCCAAGGAAAGCGGCGACGATTGGGACAAAGTACGCGCCGCCTACACCTTGGCGGGCGGCGGCATCGAAGACTTGAGCCGTTCGCTGCTGGCGGGGTTTTTGGTGCAGTACCAATCGACGATGACGATGTTGCAGGATACGTCGATTGAAGGGCTGATGCCGTCCGAGCGCGCCAAACTGTTGGCGAGCCTGTCCGACGCGTTTACCAAGACCGTAGCGGCGAACGCCAAAGTGATGCCGGAAACGTCAAAACTGGCGACGGCGATCGAGGTGTTGGAATTGTTCGGCGAAGTGGTCAAGGAGCGATACCCGCAACACTTGCAGGCTTATGTCGAGCTGGTCGAGCCGTTGGGTGTGGAAATTGAAAAGAAATACAGGTAGCAACTGCATAAGGTAATTGAATGAAGTCCAAAGAGTTTTTAAAGTCACTTGCCGAATATGCCGCCCAACTCCGCCAAATTATTGAGGCAGAGGTGGACGGCTTCGATGCGTCGCCCAAGGCTGTTGCTGCACGCCGTGCCAAGGTATTTGACCCGGTAGGCGGTTACGAATATTTCGTAAATACCTACTTCCCCCATTATATCCGCTCGCCTGAAAAATCCGAACTGCATGCGTTTTTATTCAGCCGTCTGCCGGAGATTATCCGCTCCCCAAAAGGGGAAAATGAGGCGGTGGGTGCGCCGCGTGGCGAGGGTAAGTCGACGCAGGTTACCCAGTTGTTTACGCTGTGGTGTATTGTGACCGGCCAAAAACATTATGCCGTTATTGTGATGGACAGCATAGACCAAGCCTATCCCATGCTGGAGGCAATCAAGGCGGAACTTGAATTTAACCCGCGCTTGAAAACCGACTTTCCGGAAGTATGCGGGCAAGGCCGTGTATGGCAGGCCGGTACGATTGTGACGGCCAATGACGTTAAAGTCCAAGTGGCCGGTAGCGGTAAAAAGCTGCGCGGTTTGCGTCACGGCCCTTACCGTCCTGACTTAACTGTTTTGGACGATATTGAGAATGACGAACAAGTCCGCAACCCCGAACAGCGCGACAAGCTCAATGCGTGGCTGACTAAAACGGTATTGCCACTCGGAGGTGTCGGGCAAAAATACGATGTGATCTATATCGGCACGATTTTGCATTACGACAGTGTGCTTAACCGCACTCTGAATAACCCGTTTTGGCACGGTATTAAGTTTAAGGCGATGAAACGCTGGCCCGACCGCATGGATTTGTGGGACCGCTGGGAGGAACTTTTCCGAAACGACGGCGAGATGGTGGCCGAGGCGTTTTATCAGGCGAACAAAGACGAGATGGGGCGCGGCGCGGTCACTTCTTGGGCAGCTCGCGGTGTGTTGGCACTGATGAAAATCCGTGCGCGTGACGGCCATGCGACGTTTGACAGTGAGTATCAAAACGATCCCGTTGCCGGTGAGTCCGCGCCGTTTGCGAACAGCCTGAATTTTTGGGTCAATCGTGATTCGGATTGGATTTTTTATGGCGCTTGCGACCCGAGTTTGGGCAAGGCCGGCAACAGCCGTGACCCGTCTGCGTTGTGTATCGGCGGGTACAACCGCCGCACGGGTGTGTTGGATGTGGTGGAGGCTCTGATTAAGAAACGCCTGCCGGACAAGATTATTTCCGACATTATCGAACTGCAACGGAGATACCGCTGTGTGTTGTGGGGCATTGAGACGGTGCAGTTTCAGGAGTTTTTAAAGACTGAGCTGGTCAAACGCGGCGCGGCTGCCGGTATCCCGATTCCGGCACGTGGCATTAAGCCGAGTGCGGACAAGTTGCTCCGTATTGAAAGCCTGCAGCCGTATATGCAAAACGGTCAAATCCGTTTGCACGCCGGCCAAAGCACACTGATTGACCAATTCCGCCATTTTCCGATGGCAGACCATGACGACGGCCCTGATGCCGTGCATATGCTGTGGGGCTTGGTTCAAAGCAGCGCGACTGTCGGCGGCTATATTGCCGTGCCTAGAGAGCACGGTTTGTCCGGACGGATGGGGAGCGGCGCATGGTAAAACTGACACGGGATACAGCCTGCGAAGGAGTGGCACGGCTGAAAATGGGGCAAGTTTAACTTGCCCTTTTTTACGTCATGAAAAACCTACTCCGTGCGTTGTTTAGTAAAGCCGCACCTAAAACGCCCGATAAACAATCCCAAACGGCAAATATCGTTAAAAACCGCACTACCCATGAGCATCCGAGCAAAGGGCTGACCCCGCAGTCGCTCCATCGGATTTTGGAAGATGCGGAAAACGGCGATATTCAGGCGCAGTCCGAACTCTTTGTCGATATTGAGGAGAAGGACGGCCATATCTTTTCGGAGATGAGTAAACGCAAGCGCGCGGTAATCGGCTTGGATTGGAATATTGTTCCTCCTCCGAACAGCAGTGAAGCCGAGCGCAAATTGGCCGAAGAAGTAGACGGCTGGCTGAATCAGCTGACCGATTTGGAGGATATGATGTTCGACCTTTTGGACGCGGTCGGACACGGTTTCTCCTGCGTGGAAATCGAATGGGAAAACCTTGGGTCGTTATGGTTGCCCAAGGCATTCCATCATCGTCCACAGGCTTGGTTTAAGGTCAACGCAATGGATGAGGTGTTGTTGCGCAAAGACGGCAGCCCAGATGGCGAAAAGCTGTGGGATTTAGGCTGGATTGTCCATAAGCACCGCAGCCGTTCGGGTATTTTGGCAAGAAGCGGTTTGATGCGCACGCTGGTGTGGCCTTATTTGTTCAAGAATTACTCGGTGCGTGATTTGGCCGAATTTTTGGAGATTTACGGCCTGCCTACCCGAATCGGCAAATATTCCTCCGGTGCGGACGACAAAGATAAGCTCACCCTTTTGAATGCGGTGCGCGAAATCGGCCATAACGCGGCGGGCATTATCCCTGAAACCATGCAGATTGAGCTGCTCAACGCGGCCAATGGCAGTGCGGATCCGTTTCAGGCAATGATTGATTGGGCAGATAAAACCTCTTCAAAGGCGATTTTAGGCGGCACGCTGACCAGTCAGGCAGACGGTAAGACTGCCACTAATGCGCTGGGGAAAGTCCATAACGAGGTACGTCATGATTTGCTGGTATCCGATGCCAAGCAACTGGCCGGCACATTGACGCACCAATTGATCCTGCCATTGTTGCAACTCAATAAAGGCAATGTCGATGTTTCACGGTTGCCGCGCTTCGTGTTCGATACGCAATTGCCTGAAGATTTGACGGTGTACTCCGACTCTTTGCCTAAATTGGTGGAAATCGGTATGAAAATTCCGTTGTCGTGGGCGCAGGAAAAATTGGGCATTCCTTTAGCTTCCGGAGACGAGCCGGTATTGGCTTTTCAAACAGATGTTAAAACGGATTTAAAAAGTGCTCCGTTAAGCTACCGCCGTGTGGCTTTGAGTAAATCGGGCGAGATTGTCGGCGCGGCGCAGGCGGATTTAGATCATGCGGACTTGAGCAAGGTGGCCTTGCCGGAAATGATTGAGCCGTTTTTGCGCGGCTTGGGCCAGGCTTTGGCCGAAGGCGACAGTTATGAGGATGTGCAGGAGCGCCTGCTGCGCGTTTATCCCGACCTGACTGCCGAGCAATTTCAGACGGCCTTGGCGCGTGTGGTTTTTGTGTCGGACTTATGGGGACGGATGAATGGCTGATTTGAGCTACGCATTCGGCCTTGAGCCTGAACAGGCCGTCAAGTATTTTGAGGGACTGGGCTTTAATGTGCCGTCCGATTGGAAAGTAATGTGGAACGAAGCGCAGGCTAAGGCACGGGCGATTGCGGGCATTCACAAGCAGGATATTGCCGCGCAAATCCACGGTGCTTTGTACAAAAGCCTGAAAAACGGTACGTCATTTGAGAAATTCCGTGATGATGTGGCAGGCCGTCTGAAACAGCATGATTGGCAGCTGCTGAAAGATGGAGACATTGTGAATGTTGACACCGGAGAAGTAGATGGTAAAGGCATCACGCGGCATCGACTGGAAACCATTTTCCGTACGCAAATGCAGTCGGCCTATATGGCCGGGCATTGGCAGGCTCTTGAAGATGGTCGGGATGATGCGCCGTGGCTGCAATACTCGGCCATTTTGGACAGCCGCACCCGGCAGAGCCACGCTGCGGCGCATGGTGCGGTGTATCACATCGACGACCCGTTTTGGGATTACTTCTACCCGCCCAACGGCTTCAACTGCCGCTGTACCGTACGGGCGTTTTCAGACCGTGATTTGAAGCGGCGCAATCTGCTGCCGCAAAAGGCACAACTGGAAGATACGGAAGTGGTAGTCAACCGCAAGGGCGACACCCGCCCGGCCAAGGCAGTGAAGCTGGCCGACGGCAGCCGCTTTTATACTGATGCAGGTTTTCAGAACAATGTGGGTAAAAGCCATTTGGCCAACTTGGGGCAATTGCAGATGCAGCGTGCAGTGGAACTGCCGCCGAAGCTGGCAAGCGTGGCGATTCAGACGGCCTTAAAACAGCCCGATTTGATGCGGGCGGTGTCGCAACAGGCGGCGCAAATGGTGCGGCGGGTAGATGCGGAAAAAGTAGCGCGCGGGAAAACGCTGTATGTGGGCACATTGACCCTACCCGTGTTAGATGCATTGGCGGTAAGGCAAATCTATCCGCAATCCGCCGTGATTTCGATGAGCGACGAACGGGTATTGCACGCTTTGCGCGACAAGAAGGTCAAGCCGCTGCCGGTGTCATTTTGGGAGCAGATACCCGAACTGCTGCAAGAACCGGAGCAGATTTTATTAGGCAAGGCGGGACGAAATGACGATGCCAAACAGTTTTTGGCATTTGTGTATCCGCTGCCGGCAGGCAAGGGGAAGCTGGTGGTAACGCTGGACTATGATGTGAAAACCCGACATCCGTTTACAGGTAAGAAAGAACATCTGACCTTGAATATGGTCAACACTGGCATGATTGCCGAAACGGATAAACAGGTGGATAGCTTACTGTACGGGTATGAAACAATATGGAAAAAGCCATAAAACTCTTTGCCTGATTCGAACAGGATAATACGCGACACGGTAACGTGGCCGTAACCTTTCCAGTAGGAAACCCGAGTTTTACGGCATTAAGGACAATATACTGATGGGGAGAAATAACCAAGTTGGCGGCTTTGCCTGATTCGAACAGGATAAAACAGCAGATAAACCACCGAGGCCATTCCGGTTGGCGACCCGCCGACAACTTGGCATTGAGGATAATATACTGATGATCGAGATAAAAATCAACACAGATGCACTACAAAACGGCTTAAATAACATTGCGCAACGTACAAGCAACACACGGCCGTTGATGACGCAGCTTGCCCGCATCATGCGTAATGCCGTGCTGGACAACTTCGAGGCTGGCGGCCGCCCCGCGTGGGCTCCGCGCAAGTATCCGTCCGCGCGTGAAGGGTCGGGGCTGTTGCAGGACAGCGGGCGTTTGCGCAATTCGATTACGCCGAGCAGTACGGCCACGGAAGCGGTGGTCGGTACCAATGTGGAATATGCGGCCATTCATCACTTCGGCGGACAAACTGCACCGCATACGATATTGCCGAAAAACGGCAAAGCCTTAAAATTCGGCGGACGGTTTGCCAAACGCGTCAATCACTCCGGCAGTAAGATTCCCGCACGTCCGTTTATGGTTCTCCAACCTGACGACGAACAGGCTTTAGTTGATGCGGTAAATGATTATTTGGATGCCGCTCTCGGCAATTAAAACAAAAACCGTCTGAAATTGCACACAGACGGCTTTTATACACCTTTCCCTTATCTACCCTTTCCTGAAACGTTTAAATCAATCTGCGAGGGGCTTAAAAGGCTTCTGAAACGGTTTTAAACATATTCTCTTTCCCGTTCCCCGATATTGCTTATTTTCGTTCCTTACTGACAGTGATTCAGCCTCTTGTGCCGGCTTGACGGCGCATCATTCGGCAATGGATACAAAAACCTTTCTTGCCGCCTTATCTGCCGCCAAAGTCGGAAATACGGACGGCCTTATCAAAATCGTACCCAAAGGTCAATTTGCACCGGTAGACGGACGCACCGATACAGGCGTGGCGCACTGGACGATGACTGCCGATTTGGCACGGCAAATCATTGCCGCCTTTGATGCCGGACAAACAGACCTTGTTGTGGACTACGAACACGCCACACTGAAAGCCGCAGAAACCGGACAGCAAAATCCTGCCGCCGGTTGGATCAGCAAATATGTGTGGGATGACGATCACGGTCTGATGGGCGAAGTGAAATGGACACAACGCGCAAAAGACATGATAGACAGCGGCGAATACCGCTATCTGTCGCCGGTTCTCGAATACGACACATTGGGCAATGTGCGCGGGCTGCACAGTGTGGCGTTGACCAATTCGCCTGCGCTGGACGGCATGGCTCTGGCTGCATTGAGCCGCCAAAACTCTATCAACCCAAAACAGGAAACCAGTATGAACAAGGAAGCTTTAATCAAGCTCTTGGGCTTGGCGGCAGATGCCGACGATAAAGCCATTGAAGCGGCTTTGGCCGAAGCACAAGAAAAGCTGGGCGGTAAAACGCTGGCCGAAGCACTGGCCGAACACAAAAACGAACCGCAAGGCGGCGAAGGCGGTAAAGGCGATGCCGGCACGCCCGAAGATAATCCGCAAGGCGGTAATGCCGAAGACGGCGAAGTTGCCGAGCTGAAAGCCCAAGTAGCTGCGTTGAGTAAGAAAGTGATTGCAATGGAAGTGGGCGGCACTTCAGACGGCCTGATCCGTGCAGCACTCTCAGACGGCCGCCTGCTGCCGCACCAAGAAGCATCTGCACGCCAATTGGCTGCTAAAGACCCGGAGGCATTTAAGAATCTGATGGAAGGCAGTTTGAAGTTGGCCGCGTTGAGTAAAACGCAAACCGGTGGCAAAGGCGCCCAAGGCGGTGAGCCTGCGTTGACTCCGGAAGAAATCGAAGTAGCCAAGCAATTGGGTATTTCGGCCGCAGATTATCAAAAAGCCAAATAAGGCTTTAAACAAGGATTAAACCATGATTATCACTCCAGATACCCTGAAGGCGCTGTTTACCGGCTTTAAGAAAAACTTCCAAGACGGCTTGCAAATGGCGGACAGCCAATACAAGGAAATTGCCACTGTTATTCCGTCCTCTACTGCTTCCAATACTTACGGCTGGCTCGGTCAATGGCCTGCCTTCCGCGAATGGGTGGGCGACCGCGTATTCCAAGATATGAAGGCACACGGCTATGCCATCACTAACAAGCATTTTGAAAGTTCGGTCAAAGTCAACCGCAACGACATCGAAGACGACAATGTCGGCATTTACGCGCCGATGATGACCGAAATGGGCCGTGCTTCCGCTGTTCATCCAGATGAATTGGTATTTGCTCTGCTGAAAAACGCGCACGCTACGTTGTGTTATGACGGTCAGAACTTCTTCGACAACGACCACCCGGTATATGAAAAAGTCGATGGCACCGGCCAATCCACCACTGTATCCAATATTTTCACCGGTGCCGATACCGCTTGGTATTTGCTGGATACATCACGCGCCCTGAAACCTCTGATTTATCAGGAGCGCAAACCTAAGCAGTTCACTGCCATGACCGCCGCTACCGACGAAGGCGTATTTATGCGCAACGAATACCGCTACGGCGTGGACGGCCGTTGTAATGTTGGTTTGGGCTTCTGGCAAATGGCGGCTAAGTCGCAAGAAAAACTGGATGCCGCAGGTTTTGAAAAGGCTTACAACGCAATGGTCAGCCTGAAAGGCGACGGCGGCCGACCGCTGGGTATCCGCCCCAATGTGCTGCTGGTTCCTCCTTCTTTGGAAAACGCCGCCAAAGAGTTGGTGGAAGGCGACCGCCTGGCGAATGGTGCGTACAACCCGAACAAAGGCAAATGCAAGGTAATCGTATCTCCTTGGTTGCTGTAACCCTTTAGATAGGCGGGCTTTGCCCGCCGAAAGGATAAAAAATGGCGAAAGTAAAAAACGTTTCAACACACAGGACGACACATAAAGCGTCGCCCTATATGTTGCCCTGATTCGGAAGGGGTTACGCCCCTCCCAAATAAAGTCTGATTCTACCGCCCTAAAGGGCGGGGTTTCAACCGAAAAGGAAACACGATGAAAAAAACCGAGCAAACGGTTGGCGCAACTGTGAATGTAAACCCCGAAGACGTTAAGTTGCAGGCGTTTCTTGAGGCTGAAGTCGAAAAATTGAACGCCGAGCTTGAAGCCGCACGTATGCGTATCGCCGAATTGGAAGCTCAATTGGAACAGGCCTCAAGAGGTGCCGTTGAAGCGGCAGAAGCGCAAGAACGCTATCAGGCAGGCGGTGAAGCGGCGGCCGATGCCGAAGTGGTTGCCGTCAAATCCAAACATGGCCATGCGTTTTGGCGCAGCGGGTATCACGTTCAGCCGCATTTTACCTTTGTGAAACGTGCCGATTTTGAGCCCGAAGCGTGGGAGCGCCTGCTGGCCGAACCGATGGCTGTTGTTTGTGAAGCCTTGCCTGTGGAGCAGGATTAATGGCTTACGCAACGGTTGCCGATTTGGTGGCGCGTTATACCGAGCCGACGATTGCAGGTCTGACCGACCTGACGCGCGTGGGAAGCGTGAATGCCGAAATTGCGCAACAAGGTTTGGATGATGCCTCCGCCGAAATCGACGGCTATCTGGCATCGCGCTATGAATTGCCGTTGCCTGCCCCTGTGCGCCTGTTGAGCCTTTATTGCTGCGACATTGCCGTTTACCGTTTGGCAACGGGCAAGCGCCAACTGACGGAAGATATGGTGCACCGATATGAGGCGGCGATTGCGTATCTCAAATTGGTGGCATCAGGCAAAGCTGGTTTGGGTGTGGCTGAAAATGCCGACCCCAAGCCGGCCGTGCAAGGTGATGCGGTGATGTTTGCCGCCAAGGAAAAGGTGTTCGGCCGTGATAGCGTCTATTGAACAAGCCATCAAACAGCGTCTTTCAGACGGCCTTGGCCAAATGGTCAGCGGTGTGCATACCTACGGCGGTGAATTTGACGGCGAAGGCTTGGCTCAAGTGGTCAACCGGTTCCCCGCCGTTTGGATCATGTTTGCCGGCATCACCGACAGCGAGCCCCATGATACGCGCCGTACACGCTACCAAGTCACCGGCCGCTTTACTGTCTTAGTCGGCGACCGTGCCAGCGGCAGCGAGGCAGACAGCCGCTTCGGCGGTTTGCACCGGAATGATGTCGGTACTTACCGGCTGATGCAGACCGTGCGCCTGTTGCTGATCAATCAGACTATGGGTTTGTGTATAGGCCGTCTGAAGCCGGGCAAAGCAAAAAGCCTGTTTTCTAAACAAATGGAGTTGGACGCAATCAGCGTATTCGCGCTGGATTTTGAAACGCATTGGTTCGAAGACGCACTGCGAGACGGCGATTGGCCACGACCTGCGGTTTCAGATGCTCAACAGGCGCAAGTATATGCCGATGTATCCGAATACCAAGGCCGTACCGACCCGGAACATCCTGACTTGAAAGGCGCAAACCTTGAGCTGCGTATCCCGCCCAAAAAACCAAACCAACCCGCCGATATGGCGGCCACCGTTAAAACCGAGGTAAAACATGACTGAAACCATTAAAGTTCGTGCCGCCGCAGGTCTGCAAGTACCTATGGCAGGCAAGCCACATGAATATATTACCGACCAAGAAACGGTCGAAGTGCCGAATGCCGCGTATTACCTGCGCTGTATTCACTACGGTGACTTGGTTATTGTTGAGGACAAACCGAAAGGCAACAAATCATGACTTCCGCAAACGTCAGTTTCGACAAAATTAAGACCAGTACGCGTAAGCCCGGCGTTTACGTCGAATGGAACACCAAGCTTGCCGTGCGCAACCTGCCAACCAACAAGCAACGTGTGCTGCTCATTGCGCAACACAGCAATCCCAAAGCGGGCAAACTGTCTGCGCTGGCAAATATCTATTCTGCAGCCGATGTCGCAGCTGTGTATGGTGCAGGTTCGCAGGCGCATTTGATGGCATTGGCCGCTATCAAGGCTTACGCATATGCAGATTTGAGCCTGATTACTGTTGCCGATAATGAAGCAGGCGTTGCCGCGACCGGCAGTATCACGATTACGGGCACTGCCGATACGCAAGGCGTTTTACGCGTCAACATCGGCAATGCCGATACGCTGACCGTCGGTGTCGCTGCCAATGCAACCGCCGCAACCGTAGCCGCTGCCGTCAAAGCCGCCATTGATGCCGAAACATCATTGCCGGTAACGGCGACAGCCTCTGAAGGCTTGGTAACGCTGACGGCTAAAAATAAAGGCACGCACGGCAACCATATCCGTATCCGTACCGGCAATACCGCCGAAGGGATTACCGTTGCAGTCAAAGCGATGAGCGGCGGCGATGCGGATGCCGATATCGGCCCCGCATTAAATGCCGTGATCGCCGAAGGTCATAATTTGATTGCGGTAGGCTGTACCGATGAGGCGAACCTCTTGAAGTTGCGCGCACATTTGGACACTGTCGGCGCACCCGAAGAAAAACGCTGGGCATTGGGTATTTACGGTCAAACCGGAGCATTGGCGCAGACAACGACACAGGCAGGCCGTCTGAACAGCGGTTATCTGTATTCGGCCTGGTATCGTAAAACGCCCAGCCTGCCGTGCGAGCTGGCGGCCGCGTTTGCTGCCGTAGTGGCCGGCGAGGAAGATCCGGCTCGTCCGCTCAATACCCTGAAGCTCAACGGCATCGGTGTGTGCGACAGTGCGGACAAGACGATGCGTACCGAACAGGAAAACGCGCTCTACAACGGCGTTACCCCTATTGAAACCAGCCCGGACGGAACATCCGCCCAAATCGTCCGCGCTATTTCGACTTATACCAAAACCGCCAACGGCACGGCAGACGAAAGCCTGCTCGATATGACTACCGTACGCACATTGATTTATGTATCAGGCGCGTGTGCCGACCGTATCGCATTGCGTTTCCCGCGCGACAAAATGACCGAGCGCACCATTGCCCGTGTCCGCTCCGAATTGATCGACGTGTTGATGAAATGCGAAGAATTGGAAATCGTCGAAGACGTTGAAAACAATTTGGCCAACCTGATTGTGGAACGCGATGCACAAAACACCGGCATGCTCAACTGCCGTGTGCCATCCGATGTGGTTAACGGCCTGCACCAAGTAGGCATGGTTATCGACCTGTATCTGTAAAAAGGAAAGAACATGAGTACGGAATATGTAGGCAGCGTAACGCTGTATGTCGGTGCGACCGAGGTGGAGGTCACCAAGATTGATGTGAAAAACATCACAGGCAAAAAAGAAGTTAAAACCATGAACCGCACACGCCGCGTCAAAGGCTTTACGCGCGGTGTCGGCCAGTATGATATTTCTTTTACCGCCGTCGTGCCGACAGACGGTACGGTTATCGATTGGGATAAAATCGAAGACGCAAAAATCTCGCTGGTCCCTGATATCAATGGCGCACGCCCAACCTCCTATCTTGGTTTTTGCGCGAAGGAAGCCGGTGAAAGCTATACGGTGGACAACGAATTGGTCATTGATGTGACCGGCTTTGCAACCCGTAAAGTGATTGAGTAAACCATCCGAAACTGACATCTGTTAAAGACGGTTTAAACAGCCTTTAAACGATAATTGGATTTTTATCCGATTAACCGTTTAGAGGCTTTTATTATGTCTTCAATTTCTAAAGAACTCGAACATGCTGCAAAAGAGTATGAGCTGGTTGTTTCTCCCGACCTGAAAACCGTTTCAGGCCGTCTGAAGTACGGTATCTCTGTTGATGGTGCTGTTCATCGTGATTTTTCCATGCACCTGCTGACCGTACGCGAAGATATGGCTATCGACCCGACGCTGGAGGGTCAGGCACGTATGTTGGCAGCCTATTCAGCCTCTCTCGACCATATCGGTACGATCCAACCTGATGTTTTAACGCCCGATTTCTTGGCCGATGAGTTGGTCGCCACCGATTTTGACGCGCTTTATTTCGCCCAAGAGCTGTTGGCAAAAAAGCGTCTGTCCGTTCAGCCCGTGCCGACCGCTACCGATACGCAGTCCTAAAGCTGGGGAGCTACGGTATCTCTGCCGACGATATCGGCAAGATGACCCAGCCGGAGCTTGAGGGATGGCTTAAACAGGCTGATTTGATTGACCGAGGCCGTGCCGCTCCCGTGGTGCTGCCATGGTTTGCCCCGTCGGCTAAAACCCCGGCTCCGGCTGCATCCGGCGGACACACTCAAACCTTTATCAGTAAACGGAAGAAAAAATGAGCCGTAATACAGTCGAATTAGTTGCCAAGTTCCGAGATGACGCAAGTGTCGGCCTGCGCCGCTTGGCAACCGAGGCCAACCGTACGATGCAGATTCAAAGCCGTGCGGCATCATCTTCCGGCAGGCAACAACAGCTGATGCATGCAGCTGCCGCCCGTTTGGGCATCCGCACGGAGCGTGAAATCCGCCGTGAAATCCAACGTACTCAAGCGGCCTACAACGCAATGGCCAAAAGCGGCCGTGCTTCACACAATGAGCTGGCGCGGGCCGCCCAACAGACGCGCAGCCGTATTCGTGAGTTAAATGCCGAAATGAACAGCGGCAGCCGTTTCAACCGAATGATCCAAGGCGGTAAAAGTTTGGCGCGCGGCGCGGCTTCGGTTGCCGCCGGTGTGACGGCAGGGGCTTATGTATTGGCTCAGCCGGTCAACCGGACAATGGACTATGACACAGAGCTGCGCCACGCGGCCAATACCATGTATGCGGGCAAGACTTTGGCGGAAAAACGCGCAGGCATGGAGGAAATTAATAAAACGGTAAACGATGCCGCTTATTTGGGTGGAACATCTAAGGAAGCAGCCTTGCAGGCGATGAATACCATGGTGGCCAGTGGTTCGTTGAGTGATGCTGCCGTAAAGCAGATGTTGCCAACCGTAATGAAAACAGCACTGGCCGCCAATGCCGATGCCGATGATATTGCCAATATTGTGACCAAAGCGAAGCAGGCAGGGTTTAAAGAAGCCGATATTCCCGCATTGCTCGACCGCGCCATGCAATCGGGCGCGGATGGTGGCTTTGAGCTGAAAGACATGGCGCGATGGCTGCCGCAACAGATGGCGGCGATGAAAAACGCCGGTATGGGCGCGACGCTGGATAATTTTTCCAGCCTGCTCAATGCCAACCAATTGTCGTTTATGACGGCGGGCAGTACCGATGAAGCCGGCAACAACTTAGTCAACCTGCTGGCCAAAATCAACAGTCAGGATATTGTCTCCAAAGCTGACAAAATCACCCTAAACGGAAAAAAGGGTTTTGACTTTACGGACAAGATGAATGAGCGTCAGGCAGCAGGCATGAACTCGCTGGACGCATTGGTCGATATTGTCAGTGAAATCGTGAGCAAGGATAAAAAGAGCGCGGCATTAATGAAGCAGATGGCCGCCGCTCAAGGCGATGAAGCCAAGTTGGCTTTACTGGAAAACCAAAAAGCTTTGGTTGACGGTACGGCTGTCGGCCGGTTGGTTTCAGACCGCCAAGCCTTGATGGCGTTGCTCTCGCTAATCAACAACAAGCAAGAAGCCGCACGACTGCAGCAAGGACAAGCCAATGCCGCCGGTGCGGTAGACAATAATTATCAATTTGTGGCCGAAGGCTCCGGGTTCAAAAAAGAACAGCTCAAAACGGCATATAGCGAAGCCGAATATGGTGCATTCTCAAGCTTTACCGACATGGTGGGCAACAAGCTTAAAGGTATTGCCGACTGGGCCAGAGGTAATCAGGAGACCGCGCAAACAGCAGTGGCGGCAGGACAAGGTGCCGCAGCGGTATCGGCGGCCGGTGGCGCAAGCTCAATGGTAAACGGCGGATGGCGGTTCTTCCAAGGCGGTCAAGGTGTTGCCGGTGCCGGCCGTTTCCTGCCTTCTGCAGGCTCAATGGGTGCCTTTGCTTTGGGTGCTGCTCCGTTGGCCGCTATGGGTGGCGTAACACATTTGGCGGGTCAACGGGATAAATATGACGACTGGAGTAAGCCGTTGGTGGCATTCGCCGACCGCTTACAGTCGTTTTTACCTGATTTTATGTCGTCTGCCAAAAACGAATACATGAGAAAACGGGAGGAATTGGGTGGGAATAACGCTCCACTGGACAGCCCTGTTCTCAAAGAAAGTATGGCGCAATTGAGCCAATCAGCACAAACCAATCAGCAAGCCAGCCAGCAGTATGTTACTGCAGCAACTGAAAATCAGGCTGCAACCGCCCAGCTTACCAATGCGGCATCCCAGATGACGGCAGCGGCGGCGCAAATGCAGGCGGCGGCAGGTAAGCCGATACCCGTTACAGTCACCGTTCAAAACGGCAATATTATGGCCTATATCAATCAAGCGGCGGCGCGTGCGGCGGCAAAAAATTAAGGAACCGCAATGAGTTGGAAAGATACTTTACTCGATGCCAGTTTTAAAGGTGTCGGCTTTGATGTAATCGATGATGCGTTGCGTGGTACACACGCCTTGGCTGAACACGAATATCCTTTTGTTCAGGGGGCGGACATTGAAGATACAGGTGTGTCGGCAATGGATATGAGCCTGACGGCGGTATTGTGGGGGGACGATTATGAAGGCCGCCTGCAAAGCCTGCTGAACGTATTGCGCGAAACGGGAGCGGGCGAACTAATCCACCCGATTTACGGCAGCGTGCCCGATTGCGTGGTGGCTGATTTTGAAGCTGCTCATAATGAAGAAAATCCCGATTACTGTACGGTGCGGATGACCTTTAAGCAAAGTGTCAAAGCCGCCCCGTTTTTTGACCGTGAATTGCCGTCTGCACTGGCCGACGAAGTGGATTTCCTTGCCGACTTGGCCGTTTGGCAGGGTTTTGAAGTGTTTCAGACGGCCTTGGGCAAGATTCAGAAAACTCAAAGCCGTTGGAACGCATTTCATGCCACAGTATTGACGGCCGTCGTCGTTATGTATGGTCAGGTCAACGGCGTGTTTACCGGCTCAATGAATCTTCTAAACAGCCCGCGTGTATTGGCGGCGGAGCTGAAATCAGTATTCGGTATGTTGGCAAATATGCACGTCGTCGGTAAAAGCGGGCTGGATGGCTGGCGCGATATGGTTGGCGGGGTATCAAAAGCCGCCGCTACGCCGTGGCAGGTAAGTCGCGGGGCAGAAGGCAGCGTTTCGGCAATAGATTTAATTCAGCGTGCAAAGGTTGAAGATGTCGCTGCTTTCACAGCGTTTACCGCAACTGTCGGAGCGTGTGCTTTGGCGGAACAGGCAGCAGATATTTTGGCAACACAAATTGATGATCCGACTTTAACGCCCGTGGAAATCTCACGCCTATTATCTGATACCCATGATGCTTTGCAACGCACGCTGGCCGCAAACCGTATTTTGGCGATGATGTTGGCAAATGAGGCAAAGGCCGAGAAGATGGCTTATTCCCTGCTAAGGTTATACCAAACACCGGCAGACAGTGCTGATGATGTGTACCGACGTATCGAAGCGGCAGGCCTGTTGCCGCAAACACCATATCTTGAAACTGCCGCCGAACTGACTGAAAGTTTGCGTGATACGGCACACAAGCTGCAAAAACAGGCTTTTGCCGTTTTGAATATGCGCCCTCCGTTAGTGCAGAAAATTGTAGGACATGATACCAGCCTGCATCTGTTGGCGTTTGAATGGTATGGCGATTACAGCCGTTTTGGCGAGTTGTTGCGTCTGAATCCGCAAATCCGTCATCCGAACTTTCTCAGTAAAGGAGAGGTGTTAAATGCCTACGCCGAATAATACCGTCACTCTGATGATTAACGGCAAAACCCACGGGCAGTGGACGAATTACGATATTGTGTCCGACCTATTAACTCCTGCCGATGATTTTAGTGTCACTCTAGGCCGTCCGGTAGATGCAGTTCCGACTGCAGTGAAAGAAGGCGATAAAGTAGAAGTCCGTGTCGGTGGGGATACGGTATTGAGCGGCCATATCGACCGTGTGCACACTACGACAGAGAAAGGCAATAAAACGCTGACCATACAAGGCCGCGACGATGCCGGCATCCTGTTGGACTGTTCTGCGCCGCTGTTTAACGCGCAGGATATGGATTTAAACCAAATTATCGAAAAAATCGTCAAGCCTTTGGGTTTGTCCAAAATCCGTATCGATGCATCTAAAACCGATAAAACCCATAAAGTGCAGATCGAACCGGGCAGCCGCGCGTGGGATGCCTTGACGCAATATGCCGAAGCCAACGGCGTATGGCCTTGGATGGAGCCTGACGGCACCTTGGTTGTCGGCGGTCCCGACTACACCGCCGCACCTGTTGCCGGGCTGATCTTGCGGGTCAGTGGCGACAATAACAATATCAAGCGTCTGGAAGTAAACCGCGATATGGCGGCACGGTACAGCGAAGTTACCGTGTTGGCGCAAAGCCACAGCGGCAAACATAACATCAAAGCCACCGCCAAAGACGAATCCGTCAAACTGCACCGCCCCCTAATCGTTACCGAGCCGGACATCGACAGTCAGGCTCAAGCGGAACGTAAAGCAAAGAAACGCTTGGCGGACAGCCGCTTGGAAGGCTTGACCATCACGGCAGTGGTACAGGGGCACCGAACCGATGACGGTACGTTGTGGCAACCGGGTCAGAGAATCAACGTATTGAGCGAACCAGACGGCATCGACTCAGTGTATTTCCTTATGGCGCGTACCTTTGTCGGAGGCAGAGACCAAGGCACGGAAACTGTATTAACGCTTAAAGAAGACGGCGCGTGGGTATTGGATGCCGACCCGCCGAAGAAATCGGGCAAAACCAAAATGCCGTCTGAAAGCCGCAAAGCCAACGGTCAAGCACCGGTCAAGCCGAAGAAACGCCGTCAGGCTAAAAAGCCAAAACAGGAATTGCAGGTTATTTAAATGGATATTAAAACCATAGATAAGCGTATCAAACAGGCGTTTAACACTGTCCGGCAGGGCTTTCGCGGAAAGGTTGCCCGCGTCAAAGCAGCGGGCGGTGTGCAGAAAATCCAAGTCGAAGGCTTGGACGGCGAAACCGTGCAAGACTTGGAGCATGCCGAAAACTTCGGTTTTACCAGCAATCCGCCCGCAGGCAGCGATTGCGTCGTCGTACCCTTGGGCGGCAAAACCAGCCACGGTATTATCGTTACCACGACAAACGGCGCGTACCGCATTACCGGTTTGTCTGATGGCGAAACGGCGGTTTATAACGCTGACGGTGCCAAGATGGTGTTAAAAAAGGGGCGCGTCATTGAGATTGACTGCGATAAATTAAATATTAAAGCACCTGGCGGCGTAAATATTACTTCGGAAAAAGTTGAATGTTCTGCGGTATTAACCGCGCAAGGGCAAATCAACGGCAACGGCGGTATGGCGGTGCAAGGCGGCAGCGGTACGACATTTACCGGTAACGTGGATATGGTCGGCGATTTGAATACTACCGGCGCATTAACCAACAACGGTAAAGATGTCGGCAGCAATCACAAACATACCGAGACCAACGGTTCGGAAACCGGTGAAGTCATTTAAACCGCCTTTAAAGGCCGTCTGAAAATCCTTATCGGGTCTTTAGGCGGCTTTTTATATTTGTCTGACATCCATTCTCTCAAAGAAAGGGCGTCCATATCCGAAAATTCCGGTATGGACGCTTTACTTAATCCCGCCACCGGCGACTACTTATTAAACCAATCCGCTCAAGGTATCGAAAACGAAGTCTATGTGCGGCTGCTTACCCCGCTGGGCAGCTACTGGGCAGAGCCCGCGCTGGGCAGCCGCCTGCACGAATTGCGCCGCATGAAAGACCTGCCGCGCATGGCGGTGCTGGCCAAGCAGTATGCTGAGCAGGCTTTGCAGCCGATTTTGGATACCCGCCGCGCCCGCCGCATCAATGTGGCTGCCTCTTTGGCACGGCGCGGCCGGCTGCGGCTGGATATTGCGGCGGTGGATGCAAGCGGCCGGAGTTTGAATTTAATCCACGAGGTGCGGCTGGCATGAAAACCAAAAACTTTGAGCAACTGCGCAGCGACTACCTGCGCGATTTGAGCAACCAACAGCCTGCCGCCCACACCCACCCCGGCAGCGACAATTACGCCCGCGCCACCGCTTTGGCCGCACTGGCCGAGGGGCAATACCGGCATCAAGAGTGGATTTTGCGGCAGGTATTTGCCGATACGGCGGACACCGCCTATTTGGAGCGCCATTGCGCCATGTATCGCATTTGGCGCAAAGCGGCTGCCGCAGCGGCGGGCAGCATCCGCATCAGCGGCGCGCCCAATACCGTTCTGCCTGCCGGGCTGGTGGCCCAAGTGGGCGACATTACCTATCAAACCGGTGCACCGGGTCAAACCGACGGCAGCGGTCAGGTATTGATTGCCTGCCACTGCCTGAGCACCGGTGCCGCCGGCAATCAGCCGGACAACACCCCGGCCAAACTGCAAAGCCCGCCTGCCGGCATTGAGGCAGATGCCGTGCTCACCGGTATGGTGGGCGGCACCGATATCGAGAGTGATGCCGCGCTGTTAGACAGGCTGCTGTCGCGCCTGCGCCAACCGCCCGCCGGCGGCAACGCCTACGACTATTACCGCTGGGCAATGGACGTGCCAGGGGTGGAGGCGGCATTTGTGTATCCGCTGCGGCGTGGTTTGGGCACGGTGGATGTGGCCATCCTTACCGCTTCCGGTTTACCCTCTCCCGATGTGGTGCGCGCCGTACAACAGTATATCGACGAGCGCCGCCCGGTTACCGCCAAAAACGTGCAGGTGATGGCGCCGCAACGCGTGCCGCTCAATGTATCGGTGCGCGTATCGCCGGCCGACGGCTACACCCTGCCTGCAGTCAAGGATGCCGCTGCCCGCGCCTTGTCAGCCTATTTCGCGACCATCAAGCCGGGCGACACCGTCTATAAAAGCCATATCGAGGCACTGATTAGCGATACCCCGGGCGTGCGCGACCGCGTGCTCGACAGTCCGGCCGCCAACCAAAACGCCGCCATCACCCCGCACATCCAATGGCTCGCCTTGGGCACGTTTGAGATGACCCTGTTATGACTTACGCTGATTTACTCCCACTCTACTATCCGCCCGTCAGCTATGACGTACGCGCTACGCATCAAGCAGCAGAGCGGCGTGCGGAAGCCGCCATATTCGACGGCGTGCAAACGCAGTCGGCACAGATGCTGGCTGCCGCCTACGCCCCCACTGCCGGCGGCAACATCACGCGCTGGGAGCGACTGATCGGCATCAATCCGCCGCAGCCCGACAACTACGCCCGCCGCGTAGCCGATGTGTTGGCCAAACTCAACGAGACCGGCGGCCTGAGCATCCCGTATTTCATCCGGCTGGCTGCCGCAGCCGGCTACACCATCACCATCAGCGAGCCGCAGCCTTTTCGTGCCGGCGTAAACCGCGCCGGCGACCGCCTCGCCCGCGAAGACATTATGTGGGTGTGGTGGGTGGACGTGTCCGCCCAATCGCAAACCGTGTGGCGCTTCCGCGCCGGTGTCGGTACTGCCGGCAGCCGCTTGAGCCAATACAGCGACGCCGTGATCGAGAGCCTGTTCGACCGCCTCAAGCCCGCCCACACCGCTATCCGATTTACCTACCGATAAGGACTAAACCATGCACCCCATCGAAACCCCCGACAAGACCTTCCACGACGGCGACGGCGTGAGCGAGCTGGGCACCATCCTGCCCGCGTGGTGGCTCAACCAAGTGCAATCCGAGCTTCTGGCCGTGCTGACTGCAGCCGGTATCCGGCCGGATAAGTCGCAGTCTAATCAATTACTGGCAGCACTAAATAGGCTGGCTGTAGTTACCACCGCCAACCAAGAAATCACCGGCCAAAAAACCTTTACCGCCGAAACCCAATTCCAAAGCGGCATCCGGTTGTCCGCCAACCCGACGCACTGGAACGGCGGCTACAAAGCCTACATCGGTGCGGATAACGACAACGCCCACATCGTCTTCGGCGACGACACCCTGCGCCTGCACGGCGCAAACAACCGCATTTCCTACAACAACCACGACATCTTCCACCAAGCCAACAAACCGCGTTTTAACGAAGACATCGAAGGCAAGCCGAACACCCTGTCCGGATACGGCATCGGCAATTTCAAAGTAGAAACATTCCGGGGCGATTTGGACACCCTCAAAACAGACGGCATCTATTCCCTGCCGACGGCGGTCGGCAGCTCCAACCTGCCCGTTGAAAACACCGCCTGCCATATCCAAGTCATCGCCGGCACGCAACCCGGCCGGTGCAGGCAGTTGGGCTATCCCGCCTATACGTCCGACGTGTACGAACGCCACCAAACCAGCAGCGCAAACGACGACTGGAGCCCGTGGAAAAAACTCAATTCGGACGGCATCCCCGTCGGCGCGATCGTGTCCTTTCCCAAAGCCGTACAAAACCCCGCAGGCTACCTCAAAGCAAACGGCACGACCTTTGCACAAAGCACCTTCCCCGACCTCTACCGCGCCTTGGGCAACTCAAACAGACTGCCCGATTTAAGCCGTACCGACATCGGCATCACCGCGTGGTTTCCGTCCGACCAAATCCCGACCGGCTGGCTGGCGTTTGACGACATCCGAGAGCGCGTAACCGAAACCGCTTATCCCGAACTTTACCGCCTGCTGGTTGCCAAATACGGAAGTATCCGAAACGTCCCGCAGGCGGAAGACCGCTTTATCCGCAACGCCGGCAACGGCTTGGCAGTCGGAACGAAGCAGGAAGACGAAATCAAACGGCACACCCACAAAGTATTTTCACACTGGACAAATCATCCGCACGCCGCCGCCCTCGGTTACGAAGACCACAACGAAAGGCAGAGAAGCGCGCTCGTATCGACGTGGACGGACGAAAATTTAAGCGACAACGGCTTTTTAACCCCGCGATTGGACAGCAAAATGGCGACAGGCGGCGACGAAAACCGCCCCAAAGCCCTGGTTTTAAAACTGTGCATCAAAGCCGCCGACACCTTGGGCGAAGCCGTGTTTTGGATAAAATCCCACGGCGAAACCGCCAACGCAGGCCAGCTGGACGCGGGCACGCTGGCGCAAAGCCTCCAAGACAAAGCCGACCGCGCCCACACCCACACCGCCGACCAAATCCAAGGGCTGGATGAAAAAATCAGCGCGGCGGTTGGCGGCATTTTCGGCAACTCCGCCGCCCCGGCAGGCTGGCAAAAACTGCCCGGCGGCATCTTGATGCAATGGGGCAAAAACACCATCAACGGCGTTCACAGAAGCAACACCGTCTACTTCCCCGTTTCCTTCGGCGAAGTATGGAGCATCAGCACCGCCACGCATACGCCGAACAGCAATTTTTACGGAAATATGGCAGCCGGCGTAACCATCCGCAATTATTCGGAAAGCAGCATCAATATCGACTATCACTCTTGCTATGAAAACGCAGGCGGCAGTGGCGTATCCGTCTCTTGGATAGCCATTGGCAAAGCCGCATCGGGAAACACCGCCGGCACACCGGCAAGCCCCGGAGTGCCTGAAATCGACGAAGTAACCCGAAAGGCGATTGAAGAAGCATTAGCCGGCATCCGCCGATAAGCACCGCCGCCCTTCAGACGGCATCGGACGCTTTCCGTCATTCCCACGGATTCGTTATTCCCGCCGCTTTCCGTCATTCCCGCGAAAGCGGGAATCCGGAACCCCGACGTTAAGGCGGTTTATCGGAAAAAACAGAAACCCCTAAACCGTCATTCCCGCGAAAGCGGGAATCCGGAAACCCGACGCGGCAGGAATCCATCGGAAAAAAACAGAAACCGAACGACCTAGATTCCCGCCTGCGCGGGAATGACGAGGGGCGGGGGAATGACGGAGACGGCGGAATGCCTAAGGGTTGGCGGGAATGACGAAAGCGGCGGATTGGCGAAAACGGCGGATTGGCAGGCTTCAGACGGCATCGGGCTTCAGACGGCATCGGCAACAAAAAACCGCACGGGCAAACCGTGCGGCAAAGGACGGCAGGGCGCGACCGGCAGGCAACGCCCGCCCCGATTATTTCAGTTGGGCGACGTATTGGCGCAAAACCTCGTTGATGCGCGTCTGCCAACCCTTGCCGCCGGCGCGGAATTTTTCGACCACATCGGCGGACAAGCGTATGGTAACAACTTGCTTTATAGGCTTTTTTTGTTTGCCTCTCGTTAATTTACGGGGCATCAACCCCTGATTTTCCATATCGGCTTGATGCGTTAATAAGGCATTCAGTAAATTTTGCGGCATAACATCTTCAATTGGTTTGAATTTGTCTAATTCTTCATCTGTAAATTCAAGGTTGAAGCGTTCGTTATCGCTGACGATGTTGTTCATATTTTTTTACCTCTCGTTTGTTTGCTTTACGAAAGCTAATCACTCGTAAATGGGTTTTAGTCATCTTAAAACAAATAGCGTGAAGTCGATCATCCAGATAAGCAAGCGCATTCCAGCGGACTTCACCATAATCTGTGCGTTCATCTTTCCAGATTAAAGCACTGTGCCATTGAAGATATTGGGCTTGTTCGAAAGGAAGCCCTCGCTCTTCGATATTGCGTTGATTTTTATCAGGGTCAAATTCAATTTTCATTGCGATTTATAATGTATTTTGTAAATACATTATAGACGGCAAGAAAGAAAATGTAAATACAGAAAGGAAACCCCAAAATGACCATCTATTTCAAAAACGGCTTTTACGACGACACCTTAGGCAGCGTCCCCGAAGGCGCGGTTGCCGTCGGCGGCGAAGAATACGCCGCCCTTTTGGCAGGACAGGCGCAGGGCGGGCAGATTGCCGCCGACGCAGACGGCAAGCCCGTCCTCATCCCGCAGCCGCCGACCCCCGCCCACGAATTAAACCTTGAAACCATGACCTGGGAAATCGGCGAAGAACAAGCCGCCGCCTATTTCGCCAAACAAAAAACCGCCCTGGCAAACCGCCTCGCGGAAAAGGCTGACGAACTCAAAAACAGCCTCTTGGCGGGCTATCCCCAAGTGGAAATCGACAGCTTTTACAGGCAGGAAAAAGAAGCCCTCGCCCGGCAGGCGGACAACAACGCCCCGACCCCGATGCTGGCGCAAATCGCTGCCGCAAGGGGCGTGGAACTTGACGTTTTGATTGGAAAGGTTATCGAAAAATCCGCCCGCTTAGCCGTTGCCGCCGGCGCGATTATCGGCAGGCGGCAACAGCTCGAAGACCGCTTGAACACCATCGAAACCGCGCCCGAATTGGACGCGCTGGAAAAGGAAATCGAAGAATGGACGCTGAATCTCGGATAAAAAAAATATGCCTACCACGTATTGGTAGCCATAGACCAACTGTTCAACGCCCTCACGGGCGGCGCGGCGGACGAGACCCTGTCAAGCCGCACCTATCGCGGCGCACGGCTCGCCCCAAAGCCCAAAACCCGCTGGAAGGTTTTATATACCCTGATTAACGGCGTATTTTTCGACCGCCACCACTGCCGACAGGCGTATATCAGCGAACTGAAAGGCAGGCAGCACGACGCGCGGTTCAACCAAAGCCGCGCCTCCTGGGAAAAGGGGACGCGATGAACTACTTCGGCATGGTAGAGTTCCTGCGCCTGATGGCAATGGTGCGGCCGCCATTTGTCTTCTTCTCCGGCACCCTCAGCGAACTGCCTGCTTATCTTGACCTCGTGGCAGAACTGCGCCTGCCCGGATGGGAGCGTTTTGCAGGCAGCCAAACCTTGACTGTGAGCAGCACATCAACAGCAATTTAAGCTACGACGACCACCTGATTTATAAGTTCTGACCGCAAGTAGCGTACTACTTTTAAAGGCATAAGATAATCCCCGTTTAACAGACCATTAAACGGGGATAAATTTGTGCAAAAGCTGATACAATTTCCTACGCTTCGGCGGTGCAAAAGCTGCCGCCAATTTGTGCAAAAGCTGCCGTCACCTTACACAGGGCAGATGTGCCGCGCATATCGGGATGTTGCGTGCAGGGAAATGCCGTCTGAACATCATTCAGACGGCATTTGGTTTGTCAAGGTTCAGACGGCTTCAACTTTAAACGGCATATTGATTTTTTGCCATTGGACGCTTTCATATTCCAATGCGTCGGCAATCAGGGGGTGGCGTTCCAGCCATTCCCTGCCAATACGCAGGATGAAGCCGCAGCTTTCCGTGTCCGTACGCAACTGCATATTTTTCGGGAAAGACAGGTCTTGGCGCGAACGGCAGAACAGTGCGGCAAGGCGCAGGGACAAAACGGCATACTACAGCATTTCATTGCCGCCGATAATGCCGCCCATTTTTTTCATATCGCCGCGATGACCGATGACCAGTTGGGCAAGTATGGTCTGTTCTTTGCGAGAAAAACCCGGCATATCGGCGTTTTCGAGGATATAGGCGGAATGCTTGTGATAGCCGGTGTGGGCGATGTCCAAACCGATTTCGTGCAGCGCGGCGGCACGTCCGAGATACTGTTGCCACAAAGCAAGTTCTTGAACAGTAACGTTTTTGGCGTGGCAGAGGCTGTCCATAAAGGTTTGCGCGGTCTCAGCGGTGCGTTTCGCCTGATTGAGGCTGACGTGGTAGCGGTGTTGGAACTCGGCAACCGTCTGCCCGCGCATATCTTCGTTTAAACCGCGCCCGATCAAATCGTAGAACACGCCGTCGCGCAGGGCTGCCTCGGTTACGCCCATCCTGTCGAGTTTCATTTCCTCAAACGCCGCCATCATCACGGCAAGCCCGCCGGCAAAAACTTCGATGCGTTCCGGTTTCAGGTTTTCAAATTTGGCTTTTTTGACCGAACCGGCTTCGATGATGCGTTCGGCGAGGGCGCGCATTCCTTTGTAGGTAATGTCCGCCTCTTGGGGCATTTCGGCGGCAAGCACATCGCGGATGGATTTTGCCGAACCCGATGTGCCGACGGAGAAATCCCAGCCTTCGCGCCTCATATTTTTACTGATGCGCTGGATTTCGTTGCGGGCGGCGGAAATGGCGGCTTGAAAGTCTTTGGCGGTGATTTTGTTTTGGAAGAAGCGCAGGCTGTAGGTAACGCAGCCCAAGGGCAGGCTTTCGGTAATGTCGGGATTCAGCGTCGAACCGATGACAAATTCTGTCGAACCGCCGCCGATGTCGATAACCAGCATTTTGCCGCCGCCGGGGGGGAGGGTGTGGATCACGCCGGTATAAATCAGCCGCGCCTCTTCGCGTCCGGCGATGATTTCGATGGGGAAACCCAGTGCCGCTTCGGCTTTGGGAAGGAAATCTGCGATGTTTTTGGCAACGCGGAATGTATTGGTTGCCACGGCGCGTACCTGTTCAGGGCGGAAGCCGCGCAGGCGTTCGCCGAATTTTGCCAGACAGTCCAAAGCCTGTTCTTGGGAAGCGGCACTCAGGTTTTTCTGTTCGTCCAGTCCGGCGGCGAAGCGCACCATCTGTTTGAAGGAATCGATGACTTTCAACTGTCCGTTGTTATTTTCGCAAACCTGGAGGCGGAAACTGTTGGAACCCAAATCGACGGAGGCAAGGACGTTTGCGGGATTGGTGGTCATGGCGGATACCGGTGGGAAAAACGCAATGTTACTCTGACGGCGCAGGCGTTGACAATAAATGATGCGGCTGTTTTTGATTCTGCTCACAGATGTTGCCGACGGTATGTTTCCGACAGCAAAAAATGCCGTCTGAAAAACGTTCGGACGGCATTTTTGCGCTTATTTGAAATCCTTTTCCACGCTCATGAAAATCTGCGTGTTTTTGCGTGTGTAAAAACTTTTCATATTGCTGTCGATTTTCAGATAGCGGAAATTGAGTTGCGGTGTAAAGCCCTTCCAAGAAATCTTGTCGTGCCACAACGACAGGTTTGCCTGATATTCGTGGTCTTTGCGCGGGAAGCGGTACACAATGGTCCCGGGTGCATCAAAAGTCCTGCGTGTATAGCGCAGGTTTGCCCGCAGACCCAAGCCGCCGTCGAACGTTTTGACCGCGCCAACACGCAAACCCTTGCGGATGGAAGCCTGTTCCGCCTCTTTCGTCAAGTCGTGCGACCAGTCCGCACCGCCGTAAAGCAGCCAGTCTTTCGGCGCGGAATACATCAGCGTCGCGCCCGCCAGCGGCATATGGCTGTCGTATCGGGCGGCGGTGCGGTCTTCCTGATAACGCTTCCACATATTGCCCGCGTTCAGCGTCAGCCGCCAGCGTTCGCTCAAGCGTTGGGAGAAATCGGCATTGAAGCCGCCGACGAAATTGTATCGGCTGCCGCCTAAGAGGTTTTGCTCGACAAACGGCACGATGCCGAACGAGCGCGTTACCGAACGGTTTTTATAGCCGAACGACAGGCGCAGGCTCTGTTCGCTGAAATCTTTGTTATCCCAATAATGCACGCCGCCGCCGCTGATGTCGCCGTAGAGGAAATGATGCCCGCCCGCATTGATTTCGCGCGACACGCCCAAGCCGTAGCGCAAACCGTGTGCCTTTTGCGGCAGGCTGTCGGCGGTTTTCGTCCAGCTTCTGCCTGCAAATTCAATCGTTTTTTCGGACGAAGCGTTATTCACATTGTCCGTTTGTTCGTATTGCAGCGACACATCGGGCTTCCAGCCTTGAGCCTTGTCTATGGCGGCAAGATAGCGGTCGGCAAGCTGCTGCATCGGCGGCTGCAAATCGGGTTTCGCCCGATCCAATTCCGCCTTCGCCTCGCGGTACTGTTTGTTTTCAAACAGCATCACTCCCAAATCGAAACGCGGATACGCCAAATCGGGCTGTTGTGCCAAAATGCCGCGATACAAAGCCACCGCCTCGTTATGGCGCAACTGGCTGCGGCGCAAACCGCCCAGCGCGTAATCGTGCAGAACCGGATTGAAATCCGGCAGGACGCGATAGCTTTCCAGCAGCGTTTGCAGCGTGTCCCAATCTCGGGCGACGACGGCGCGGTTGATCTGCTCTTCCAAACCCGCAAGAGAGGCATTGCCGTCTGAAACGGCTTCGGCAGCTTCCCCGGCTGCAATGGTTTCAGACGGCACGGGCGCATCCGTACCGAAAGCCGCCTCGTTGGAAAACTTCTTATGTGTTGCCACAGGCTTGATTTCGGTCTCTTCCGACTCTCCGGCAGGCACTATCCTATCGTCGAACTTGCCGTCCACGAACACCTGCTTCGACACGGGTATGGGCAAAACGGGCGTTTCGGCAACGGCCGCCGTCGGCATGGACAAAAGAAGCAAAGCAAATTTTTTCATAAGTCAAACAGTTTCAGGGCAAGGGACTGGACGGGTAAACCGCGCAGTCAAATGGTCGAAATGCCGTCTGAAAGACCGTTTCCAGTTTCAGACGGCATTTGTATCAGGCGGGATTAACGGGAGCCGGCAAAGCCGATTTCGCCGTCATTAACCGTACCGACGATTTCTTCGGCATTAGCACCGAAGAAGCCGAGCGCGTAATTACCTTTATTAGAAGAACCTTTAATACCGTAGCCTTGAAGGTGGCTTCCATCAATTTCGTTCTTATGATCGATATTGGTTATGTTGCCCTTGTTCAAGACGACTGTTTCACCCAAATCGGTAATGTTGCCCTCACCCGTTCTTTCCTTGAAATCGACGGAGTAGTTCAACACGCCTTGTTTTTTTCCGTCAAATGCAGCACCGGAATAAGTCGCTTTACCGGCTGTTGGCAAAACTTCAGTCGGCGTACCTTTGATGGTCAGATAATTTTCATCATTGATAGGATTAGGCGTATTCAGTCCATTTCCTAGATCATCTCCTTGCATTGAGTAGGAAGTCGGTTTAACGCCGGCAATCAGAGAATAATTCTGACGGTAGATATGGGACTCGCCCTTGCGGGTCAGTTTAAAAGTTTTACCCTCTGCACGTACCTGTACAGTTTCTTTATGTGCAGCGCGGGTCAGCTGTTTCAAAGGTGCTTTAGACAAATCAAGAGAGCCGCCATTGGCATTTTGACCCAGAGTGCTGACTTCGTAAGTCGAATCAATTACAGTTACATCACTCTCATCCACACCGTACTTTCTAGCCAACTCACGTATATCTGCTTCAGCCTCACGTTTCAATCTACCGACGCTGACTGAAAAATTAGGTGTGCCGTTTTTCAGTGTAAACGGAGGAGGATTGTTGGCGGCGGTGTTACCGCTATCGGCGGTGTTACCGCTATCGGCGGTGTTACCGTGATTGGCAGAGTTACCGCTATTGGCAGCAGCATTGCCGTTATTTGTTTGGTTGCTGTTGGACGGATTGGTAACAGTCGGGTTAGTGTTGGGCAGGGTGCTGCTGGGAGGTTTGCTGCTGCACGCCGCCAAACCCAAAGCAATTATGCTCAATGCGAAAACTTTGTTCAAAGTCATCATAAATCCCCAAAATTTCAGAAATTAAGTAAATAAGTTTATGGTTGTGTAAACCGTTTCCCATAGTACATATATCCACTTTTTTCTGATAATCAAATTGTTAATACTATCAATTATTCTGTTTAAAAAAGCAACAGCCGGCTATTCATAATTCTCGATTATGCATACCGAACAAGACAAAACCGATTTCAGCGAACGTTTGAAAACAGCAATACGCCTCGCGGGTTTGGAAAAGCTGTCCAATGCCGGCCTCGCCAACCGCTTCAACCTGCGCCATCCCAATCAATCCGTCAGTACGCAGGCGTTCCACCATTGGCTGGTCGGCAGGTCGATTCCGACTCCGGATAAAATCGAGACGCTGGCAAAATGGCTGGATACCAGCGCGGAATGGCTGCGCCACGGCAGGCTCTCCGGCACGGAAGGTGCGGCTTCACCGCAAGAAGCCCTGCTGTTGAAATATTTCCGCCTGCTGCCGCCCGAAAAGCGCGATGCGCTGATGGTGCTGCTGTACAATCCGGACGACGGATAGCCGGTGAAAACGGGAAATGCCCGGGCGATGTTGCCCGTGCCTGTTTGGACAAGCGTTCTTGAGGGCGGTAAAATCGGGGTTTGCCCGAAAAGGGCAGGGCGATATGCCGCGCTTGGATTTTGTGCGCGGTTTTTCGCGTTAGAAGCAATCATTGTCTGTTTGAATATTTAATGCCGTCTGAAACGTCCGGACGCGCCCCCGTTCCCTATGAAAAAACCGACCGATACCCTACCCGCCAATCTGCAACGCCGCCGCCTGCTGTGTGCCGCCGGCGCGCTGTTGGTCAGCCCGCTGGCAAAAGCCGGCGCGCAACGTGAAGAAACGCTTGCCGACGATGTGGCTTCCGTGATGAGGAGCTCTGTCGGCAGCGTGAATCCGCCGAGGCTGGTGTTCGACAATCCGAAAGAGGGCGAGCGTTGGCTGTCCGCGATGTCGGCACGTTTGGCAAGATTTGTCCCCGATGAGGAAGAGCGGCGCAGGCTGCTGGTCAATATCCAGTATGAAAGCAGCCGGGCCGGTTTGGATACGCAGATTGTGTTGGGGCTGATTGAGGTGGAAAGCGCGTTCCGCCAGTATGCGATCAGCGGGGTCGGCGCGCGCGGCCTGATGCAGGTTATGCCGTTTTGGAAAAACTACATCGGCAAACCGGCGCACAACCTGTTCGATATTCGTACCAACCTGCGTTACGGCTGCACCATTTTGCGACATTACCGCAACCTTGAAAGGGGCGACATCGTCCGCGCACTCGCCCGTTTTAACGGCAGCCTCGGCAGCAATAAGTATCCGAACGCCGTTTTGGGCGCGTGGCGCAACCGCTGGCAGTGGCATTGATTTTGAATCCGGGCCGCAACCGGAATGTAGCGAATCCTGTATAATCCGAAAATCTTTTCACTGGAAGTTCAGACGGCATTGCAACTGTTGATGCCGTCTGAAAAAATATGATGGCAAGAGATAACCGCATTCAAATGTTTCCGCACGAATGGCGCGCCAGTACGACGCTTTCCGGCGTGTACGCGCTGCGTATGCTGGGTATGTTCCTCGTGCTGCCCGTCTTGGCGGTGTACGCCGCCTCGCTGCCCGGTGCGGAAGACAATAAAACGCTGGTCGGTCTGGCAATGGGCATTTACGGGCTGACGCAGGCGCTGCTGCAGCTGCCTTTGGGCATCGCTTCCGACAAGTTCGGACGCAAGAAAACCATTTATGCGGGGCTGGTCGTGTTTGCCGCCGGCAGCTTCCTTGCCGCCGCCGCCGATACCTTGCCCTTATTGGTTGCCGCCCGCGCCATACAGGGCGCGGGGGCGGTCAGTGCGGCGGTTACCGCGCTGCTGGCGGATTTGACGCGCGACGGCGTGCGTACCCGCGCGATGGCGATGATCGGCTTGAGTATCGGTCTGACTTTTTCGGTCAGCCTCGTCGTTGCCCCTGTGATTGCCGACGCGGTGGGCGTACGCGGCTTGTTCCTGCTGACCGGTATGCTGACCGTCGCCAGTATCAGCGTGGTGGCGTTTATGACTCCCGACCCGGAGGTTTCCAAGCTGCACGAAGATACGCAGGCGCAGCCTTCGCGCATAGGCGAAGTTTTAAAAAACCGCCGGCTGTTGACGCTCGATTTCGGCATTTTCGCCCTGCACGCCGCGCAAATGGCATTGTTTACCGCGTTGCCTTTCGCGATGACCCGGCTCGGTTTGGAAAAAATCCAGCATTGGAAAGTCTATCTGCCCTCGACCATTACGGGCTTGGTGGTGATGGTTCCGCTGATCATCATCGGTGAAACACGCAACAAGCTCAAACAGGTTTTTATCTTGGGCATCGTCTGCATCGCGGCGGCGCAGCTCGGTTTGCTGTCCGGTATGCACTCGGTAGGCTTGATTACCGCTTATCTGGTTGTTTACTTTATCGGTTTTAATGTGTTGGAGGCGAGCCTGCCGTCTATGGTTTCCAAAATCGCGCCGTCCGACCTGAAGGGTACGGCGATGGGCGTGTACAACACGATGCAGTCGCTCGGACTGTTTGCCGGCGGCGCGGCAGGCGGCTTGCTGTTTCAAAAATACAATTTTGCCGGCGTGTTTGCCTTTTGCAGCATATTGATGCTGCTGTGGCTGGTGATTGCCGTTTTATCGCCCGCGCCCAAGCCCGTCAAAAACCTCAGTTACCCTGTCGGCGGCGCGTGGCAGGGCAATCAGGACAGCTTGCAATGCGCCTTGTCGCAACTCGAAGGCGTGGAAGGCATCGGTTTCAGTTTCGACAGGCAGACTGTCTATCTCAAAGTGTTGCAGAAGGGTTTCGATCAGGCTGCCGCTGAAAAAATCATCACAGGAGTTTAAAAAATGTCATTGAACAAAGTCATCCTTATCGGCCGCCTCGGACGCGATCCCGAAGTGCGCTATATGCCCAACGGCGAAGCGGTTTGCAATTTCAGCGTCGCCACCAGCGAAACTTGGAACGACCGCAACGGCCAGCGCGTGGAGCGCACCGAGTGGCACAATATTACGATGTACCGCAAACTGGCGGAAATTGCCGGCCAATACCTCAAAAAAGGCGGGCTGGTTTATTTGGAAGGGCGTATCCAAAGCCGCAAATACCAAGGCAAAGACGGCATCGAACGCACTGCTTACGATATTGTTGCCAACGAAATGAAAATGTTGGGCGGGCGCAATGAAAACAGCGGCGGCGCGCCGTACGAGGAAGGTTACGGTCAGAGTCAGGAGGGCTACCAACGCCCCGCGCAGCAAAGCCGGCAGCCCGCCCCCGACGTACCGTCCCATCCCCAAGAAACACCTGCCGCGCCGCGCCGCCAACCCGTGCCGGCCGCCGCCCCGGTCGAGGACATTGACGACGATATCCCGTTCTGAGTTACATATAATTTAAAACTGTAAAATAAAATCCATATAAATATAGAGAACCCTTTATTTTAAAAGGGTTCTCTTTTTTTACATTAATTTTGACACAATATCTTTAATTTGATAGTATTTATATATGATATTTTTGTAAATTAAATGGATATGCATAGATTAGAAACAGTCCTTTTTTCAAATGGAGAACGTTTTCCTATATTGGTTAATGTTAAAACTGGTATTCCTGATTTTTATTCAACCTTATGGGTAACTGTAGAACTACGTAATCAATCCGCAGTAAACACAATTAGAAATAAGCTGGGAACTATACAGTGGATAATGAATTGGGAAAAACAGAATAATATTGTTATTAGTGATCTAATTCATAACGAAGTACTCTTAACAGAAAACCAATTAGAATCTCTTATCCAACATATGAGAATAAATGTAAAAAAGCGAAAGAATGTAATCAATACAAAAAAAAGTGTGTTAATGAAAGGTAGGACTCAATTTATTGATATTTATTCTGCTGCATCTCTTAGTCATCAATATAATAGACTAACAACGCTTTCAGAATACATATTATTTCTATCTAAAGTAATTAATGTATCTAATGAATATATTGAAAAATTGACGAAACTAATTACGTTAATTAAAGAGTCAAGACCTAAAAATCATAAAACATTATCTATCAAACCAGAAAGTGAGCTACCTGATGGATTGTTAGATGAGTTTATGTCTATTGCGAACTTTTCTAATCCTAATAATCCATTTCAAGATATTGGAATTAGAAAAAGAAACCATTTGATGTTTATCTTATTAAAGGAATTAGGGATTAGAAGAGGAGAGCTATTATCAATTCAAATCCCATTTATTGATATAGGGACAGCTAAATCCTCAATTACAATTAGACGAACGCATGATGATAAATTTGACACAAGGAAGAAGCAAGCTGTAAGTAAAACGAAAGAAAGGCGACTTCCTATTTCACAAAATATAGCTCAACTTATCAATGACTATATTATGAACTATCGCTCTAAGATTCCTAACGCTAATAAACATCCATATTTATTTGTAACCCATCGAAAAGGAAAAACGCAAGGAAACCCAATTAGTACCAGTTCTTTTGATAATGTTATTGTACCAACGATGAAAAAGATAGATTCTAAATTTTCGATTATTCATCCACATATTTTTCGTCATGAATGGAACTTAGATTTTTCACGAAAGGTGGATAAAAATAATCAAAATGTAAATCATGATTCTTCTCATAAAGATTTTATTTCTCCCGAAAAAGAAGCAAAGATGAGACAACATCTTATGGGACATACATCCGAGAAATCAGGAAATATTTATAATCAACGTTATATAAGAGAAAAAACTAACAAAATATTATTAGATCTTCAGATTGACTTTCAAAAAAAGGTTGATAATTATGAATCAGAATAAACGTTTTAGACAGTCAAGAGATGGGTATGCATTTGATGAAAATGAAAACTCTTGGCATATAAGTAAAGATATTACAATTAATTTCTCTCAATCTGTATTAGATATAGATCATAAAACACTAGAAGGATTTAAAAAAACACTTGCTATTTATGCTGAAAAATATTCTAGCTACCATACTTTTAATATGCATCGTCGATTCCAAGAATTTGTAATGACTACTAACTCAAATATTATTGATAAATTTGTGATAATAAATTGGAAAGCTACTTTAGGTAAAGAACGTGAGAGGCATTTAGGAGCATTAAAGGGTTTTTTACTGTCATGGCATGAGTATGGCTATTATGGAGTTGACAAATCTGTTGTGTCGTTGCTAGAAAGTTTTACTTTGAGTGGAAATGATAAAGGTAAATCGGTATTAATGAGATGCCCTTATACAGGAGCATTTACCGAAAATGAAATTTTAGCTTTAATGGCTGAACTAGCTAGACTTTGGAGAGAAGATCTGATTTCATTTGAAACATATGCATATATTCACTTACTTCAAGCTACAGCTAGAAGACCGATTCAAATACGTCATTTAAAATTTGAAGACCTAAGAAAGGAAATCTCTCAAGGAACATGGAATTATTTTCTACATATTCCTAGTGCAAAAAAAAGAGGAGGATTATTTAGAGAAACGTTTAAAAAACTTGCTATCACAGAGGAGTTATATTTAATTCTCCTAAACTTTATAGAATACCAATATAAGAAATTGCTTAGTTTGGTTGATGAAACCTTTATTTCTGGTTATAAAATGAAATTACCAATGTTTATTGATTGGAATTGTTTAAAGAAGAATATCAAAAATAGGAATTTTGATCTTTCATTATTAAACAAAGATATTTTTCATTATTCTGCTTCTTCGTTGGAGCTATACGCATTACGAAAATTCTGTATTCACCAAAAAGCAATTTCAGAACGAACAGGCGAGATTATTCATGTAACAGCAAGACGGTTTCGTCATACAAGGGGGACTAACCTAGGGAGAAAAGGAGTTGGTGCAGCGATTATAGCAGAACTCCTAGATCACACAGATACGCAGAACGTTAAAGTCTATACTGAAAATACAGCTGATACAGTGCAATATATTGATTGTATTATAGGTGCTGAAATGGGAAAACTCGCTCAAGCCTTTACAGGTAAAATCATTTCTAACTTAAATGAAAGTGAGAGAGGGTACGATCCAACATCTTTAATAACCAATAACGGAATAGATACGATAGGTGCTTGTGGAACAAATGATTTTTGTATAACTGGTTATGAGACTTGTTATTTATGTCCTAAATTTAGACCTTTGGTTGATGGTCCACATCAACAAATCTTAAATAAGTTGTATGAAGAAAAGGAAGAACGTTTAAAATAAACTAAAAGCATAGATTATACATCATCCAAAGATCGTATTATTTTAGCTGTTGAATATGTTGTTCAAGCTTGCAATGATATGAAAAGAACTATGGTAAGTCACTGATTATAAATAATCTAATTTTCACTCCAAAAGATAATAATCCTAAATCTAATTTAGAGCAATTTATTAATTTCAGTAAAAATCAGCTTACTATCTTTGGAAATGATTGCTGGGAAAACAACCAATGGAAAACAACATTCAGCATTTATCCAGTTCAGGTTCGTTTTTCCACAGAAAGAATTAAATCTACAGCTTATAAATATGAGCCATTAGCTGCACCATTCATTGAATTTGCCAAAGCCTATATTCGTTATACTTATTCTCTAAATCCCATTCGTAATTTAGCCAGACATATTGAATCTTTACGTATAGTTGAAATGGCTCTCTATAATATTAAAGGAAAGGCTGACATACTTCAGCTTGATTATTTAGTTATTCATGAAGTAGAAAATATCGTATCAAAAAAATATAAAAAAGGTACGAAATCAGTCAATAAATTAGGTTATCAAATTCAAAAATTATTTGATTTTTTGTAGAGAAAATCAAATTACATCTCGACTACCTTTATGGAAAAATCCTTATAAACGCCCTAGAGATTTGACTATATTACTGGATAAAAAGGAAAAGAATACCGTTCAAGTAAAATGCCAACTGATGAAGAAATGATGTTGGTTGCTAAACTCTTTCATGATGCCCCCCAATTTAGACAAAGAAACTGAATATTATACAGCTGTTATGGCTCTACTTATGGTTGCTCCATCTCGTTGTTCTGAGTTGATGTCTTTATCTGTTAATTGCTTAGAATGGGAAGAAGATAGCTTAGGAAATAAGCAATTAGGTATTCGATGGATACCAGCAAAAAATGGTAAAGAGGGATTAAAATGGGTTCCTAGCTGTATGCAAGATATTGTTGTTGAAGCGGTTAAACGTTTAACGAATATAAGCTCTTTGGCTAGAGAGGTTGCTAAATTTGCAGAAGAAAATCCTAATATATTGATGTTATCCAATAAAGAGTTTGCACCATCCTATTCTTTATACCAGAAGCATTTGACTAAAAGTGAAATTGCTGAAGTGTTAAATATTGATTCCAAAAATAGCTGTAATACCAAATGGTTTAAAAATTTAATAAGTGAAAACGATGGAATTATAACTTATGAGATACTAGGGAAATTTTTGTATAAGAAATACACATCAAAATTTAATAATTGGTCTTATGTTGATAAACATAAAAGCGTGAAGGTTTCTGAGGCTTTGTTATTATTCAGAGAAAATGAATTTCATGATGATTTTTCCCCTAAAAGTTTTTCTTTTGTGTTACCAACGGTGAATCAAATTAATGATAGATTTTGCTATTCTGAAACTCGCCCTAAAACATCATTATGGGAAAAGCATTGTATAGGCACATCCAAAGGAGAATTTATAAGATTGCCATCACACAATGCAAGACATTGGTTAAGCACAAAAGCTGAACGAGGTGGAATGGATGAGTTAACTTTAGCTAACTGGGCAGGAAGAGCTAGAGTTGCAGATAACAAAGCTTATGATCACAGAACAGAAGAAGAAAAAAGCGAGTTGGCTCGAGATTTACTCATTCCGGAGGATATCTCAATATTAGATAAAATTTATTTAAATCTTCCTGTTACCTATGAAGACTTAGGAAAAGATAGAATCGGAATAGCAACCGTAACAGAAATAGGCATTTGCGAACACGATTATGCGATGTCTCCATGTTCTCGTCACGGTGATTGTGAAACATGTAAAGAGCTTGTTTGTATTAAGGGTTTAGAGTCTTCTTTAGGAATTTTAAAACAGCGCGAGATTCAACTAACAGAGCAATTAAGTAAAGCGAAAGAACACCATAGAATAGGTGTTTTTGGAGCAGATCGTTGGATAAGTAACCTATGGTGGAGATTAACACATATAAAAACTAAAATTAAATTCTTAGAAAATAGTGAAATCCCAAATGGATCGTTATTACGAATGCCTGATGAGTATGACCCTTCTCCAGTTAAATTAGCTTTACAAGAAAAAGGAATGGATATAGATATTCAAAAACCAGAAACAGCTAAATTAGACGATGAGTTATATAGACTAATGGAGTTATAGTATGCCAAAAATTCTTGTTACAGAAGAAAATTTAGAAGATATCATCATGATGATTAAGACTTGGGAAGATAAACTAACATGGGACTTACTTTGTTCTAAAGTTTCAGAATTATTGAATATTAAAAGTATTGAAAGACAATCGCTAGCTAATTACTCAGATATACAGGAAGCATTTAGCAAACAAAAACAAAAGCTTAAAGAAAAAGCAAAAGCTAACCCAGAACCGAATGTAACAATGGATTATCTGCAAAAGCAAGTTAAGAATTTAAAAGCTCAGGTACAACGTTTGGAAGAAATTAATGAGCGATATAAACAGCAATTTATTGTATGGCAATATAATGCATATATGCATGGTATGACCCAAGTTACTTTAAATAAGCCTCTTATTGCTGTTAACCGTCAACGTAGGTAATTTATAGGATGTAAGGTAAATTATTTTTACTATAGTAGTCTCTACAAAAGATTGTCTGAAAATCAATTTTCAGACAATCTCTTCACACCTATTAAACTTCTTGATGGGTAGAGCAGAAGACAATTTTCGTCAACATCTACTTCTTCCAGGCAGAGAGATACAGCAGTTTAATGGCGCGTCAAATACTATTATACTGAACTACTTTCCGCTCAAGCCCGCACCGCAGCTTGCAGCAGTCTTCACTAAATCTTTATTTGTTAACAATATGGACTCGCTCAGCTTCGCTCACGTCTTGCCGGAGACAAGCACGCGGCCATGTATGCAAAAATTTAAGACTGCTGCATGATCATTAATCCCAAAGGTATTCCAAAAATAATTGTCCAAACTGGTTATCGGAACAGGAGCGCGATTGAAGTGTAACGCGAAATTTCAGGCAATCTGCATACCCCGCAATGACTGTGGCTGTCTAAACCCCGCATTTCAGGAATGAACCATCGCCC
>AEPI01000076.1 GCA_000193795.2 Neisseria lactamica NS19
GTCGGGAGCAACAGAAATCACCCTGCCGTCATTCCAGCGAAAGCGGGAATCCGAAACGTAAAGTCTAAAGTAACCGCTTTACCCGATAAGTTTCCGCACCGACAAACCTAGATTCCCGCCTGCGCGGGAATGACGGATTTTCGGTTTCTGATTTTGGTTTTCTGTTTTGCATAAATGACGGATTTCGGGTTTCTGATTTCGGTTTTCTGTTTTGCAGGAATGGAAAAATTTTAAATTGCGGGCATTGTTAAGTATTTCTATTTTTTACCTGCCGTATTTATTTCCGCCCTTTGGCTTCGGCTTCCTCCCCTGCCGGCGCGCTGTTCATCTGTTTGATCAGCTTTTCCGCCTTTTCCTCGTCCTCGCAGCGGACGATTTTGGCAATCTCGTTTTCGAGCTGTGCGATATTGCTGTTTAGGATGATGTTTTTGACGGGCAGGATGTTGTTTGGATTCATCGAAAACCGGCGCAGCCCCATACCCAATAAAACGCGGGTAAACGCCGTATCGCCCGCCATTTCGCCGCACACGGACACGTCTTTTTCCATACGGTTGGCGGTGCGGATGATGTGTTGCAGCATTTTCAACACGGCGGGATGGCCGGGGCGGTAGAGGTGGCCGACGCTGTCGTCGCTCCGGTCGACGGACAAGATATATTGAATCAGGTCGTTGGTGCCGATGGAGATGAAATCGACCGGTTTCAAAATGCTGCCGACGGTCAGTGCGGCAGACGGGATTTCAATCATGCAGCCGACACCGACATCGCCGAAGGCATCGCCGCGTTCGGCAAGCTGGCGGCGGGCGGTGTCCAAATGGATCAGGCACTGGCGCACCTCGGATACGGATGTAATCATCGGCCACATCATCCGCACGGGGCCGTGGACGGCGGCGCGGAGGATGGCGCGCATCTGCGTGCGGAACATCACAGGCTCGGCAAGGCACAACCGGATGCCGGTCATCCCCAGCGCGGGGTTGAGGCTGCCGTTGGGCGTGCTGTTTTGTCCGAACCAGCGCGGGTTTTTATCCACGCCCAAATCAACGGTGCGGATGGTCACGCTTTTGCCCTTCATTTTTTTGACAATCACGCTGTAAACTTCATACTGCTCGTCTTCAGACGGCATCGTATCGCGGTTCAGGTAAAGAAACTCGCTGCGGAACAGCCCGATGCCGTCTGCGCCGAGGTTGTGCAGCGGTTTCACGTCTTCGGCGGATTCTATATTGCCGACAAGCTCGATGCAGACCCCGTCGGCGGTGGCGGCGGCGGTTTTTTTGAGCTTGTTCAACTCGCGTTTGTGGCTGCGGTATTCGCGGGCACGGCGGCGGTATTCGTCCAAAACGGTTTCATCGGGCGCGATAATCAGGATGCCGTTGATGCCGTCCACGATGACCGTTTCGCCCTCGGTAATCAGTTTGCGCGCGTTGTGCAGCCCGACGACGGACGGGATGTCCAAACTCCTGCCCAAAATCGCCGTATGCCCGGTGGGGCCGCCGGCATCAGTAACGAAGGCGGCAATGCGCTGCTCTTTAAACAAAACCGTGTCGGCGGGCGAAAGGTCGTGCGCGATCAGCACGGTTTCGTCAAACAGGTTGTCGGCGACTTCCAACTCGTTGCCCTGCCCGATCAGGTTGTTGTGGATGCGCCGGACGACTTGCAGCATATCCTGCTTGCGTTCGCGCAAATAGGCATCGTCCATATTGTCGAATTGGGCGGCGAGTTTGTCGCTCTGCTGCTTCAATGCCCATTCGGCGTTGATTTTTTGTTCCCTTAAAATATCGACGGGTTCGCGCGACAAGGTAACATCGGTCAAGAGCATCAGGTGCAGCGAAATAAACGCGCCCAACTCGGTCGGGGCGTTTTCGGGAATCGCGCTGCGGAGCTGTTCCAACTCTTTGCGCGTGGCTTTGACGGCGGCATCGAAACGTTCGGCTTCGGCATCGATGTCCGCCCGGGCAACATCATACTGCGGCACTTCCTCCGTACCGCGCGCAATCAGGTGGGCGCAACCGACGGCAATGCCTTTGCCCGCCGCCACGCCGTGCAGCACGATACTCATTATTCGCCCTCGCCGAAACAGCCGTTGATTAAGTCGGACAGGGCGCGCATCGCTTCCGCCTCGTCCGCGCCGTCGGTTTCCAGTTCGATGACCGTACCTTTGGCGGCGGCGAGCATCATTAAGCCCATAATGCTTTTGCCGTTGACGCGGCTGCCGTCTTTCGTAACCCAGACTTCGCTTTTGAATTGGGACGCGGTTTGGGTGAACTTGCTGGACGCGCGTGCGTGGAGTCCGAGTTTGTTGATGATTTCGATGGATTGTTTGAGCATTTCGATTCCCGTTTTATGTATATCGGCAGCAGATGCCGTTTAAAATATTTTCCTGCCCTGCCGCTTCTTCAGACGGCATTGCCGTTGCGCCGGCACACCAAATCTTCGGGCGCGGACGTGATGGCGAAAATACCCTTTACCGCCGCCTCCCTGACGCATTCGGTAAAGGCGGCAAGGTCTTCCGCCGCCGGCGAATATTGGACGGCCTTAACCATCATCGGCGCGTTCAGCCCGGTCAAAATCGCCGATTTGTTTTCGCGCACGAGGCGGCGGGCGGCATTACAGGGGGTCGCGCCGAAGATGTCGGTCATAATCAATACGCCGCCGTTGTCGGGAAATTCCTGAAGCGCGGCAATGGCGTTGTTGATGATGTCGTCTTGGTCTTCCGTCGGCTGCACGCCGAGTATGCGGACGTTTTCAGGCAGCCCGCCCGGAAAAAAATGATGTGCCAGCTTGCGGTAGGCTTCGCCTATGGTTTCGTGTGTGATGATTAAAAGCCCTATCATATTGATGCGTCCTGTTCCTCATTATCCTGCCGGCGTATGGGCGCAATGCCGTCGGAAAGACCTTCAGACGGCATTGCATCCCTTATTTTCCGCCCAATGCGTAAATCTCGCCCAAATTGCGCCAGCAGCCCGCCGCATCCATACCGTAACCGAAAACATAACGGTTCGGCACATCCAGTCCGACATAATCGGCGCGGACAGGCTTGGGTTTGTCGATCAGCTTGTTGGCGAACACCGCCGAACGGCAGCTTGCCGCACCCATTTCCAAAAGTTTGGCTTGAATGGCGGACATCGTATGCCCTTCGTCCAAAATATCGTCCAACACGACCACGTGCCTGCCCCGGATTTGTTCCGCATCGGGCATACGCTTCCAGTTGAACGCGCCGCCCTCCAGCTTGTCGCCGTAACGGGAAACATGAACATAATCAAAATCTAAGGGAAAGCGCAACAGCGGCAGCAACTGCCCCGTAAACACCACCGCGCCGCCCATCACGGGCAGCAGCAGCGGATATTTATCCCCCAGGTCGCGCGTAATCCCGTCCGCCACTTTTTGCAGCGCGGCGCGGCATTGGTCGTGGTCGAACAAAAGCTCGGCGTTTTCAAGCATCGCCTGTGTTTCAAGGCGTTTGGTTTCCAAATCGGTCATGGTAAACAGGGGAAATCAGTTGGAAAAAAAGAAATTATAAACCCAAATCGTGCCGAGGTCGTCTGAAATCCCGCCGCTGCCTTGCCCTGTTTTGCCGTTTTGTGAACTTGGAAAACCATTTTCGCAGACAAAGCCCGCGTGGCGGGCGTTGGCGGAATGCACTGAAGCGGTTTAGTTGCAGTAGGTCGGATTCTCAAATCCGACGGCTTTTGGGATGGCAGGTTTTTGTCGGATACAAGTATCCGACCTACGACCGGTTATCCGCACGGAAACTTATCGGGCAAAAAGGTTTCCTCAATTCCGCATCCTAGATTCCCGCCTACGCGGGAATGACGGGGCTAAATAAGCTGCTGTATCAAAAGTTAAATTATCTGCGATATATCAAAGTCCCCTCTTCCCACCTCCAAAGCAGAAAACCGTTTCAGTATCCGTCAAACTTGTGAAAAGGTCGTCTGAAAACCTAAAAATACGGTTTTCAGACGACCTTTCGACCATCCGCTTTTACCTGTCCGTCCTGACCCGCACAAACGTGGCGAATTTCGGCGTACCTTTCTGCGTAAAGCCACGGTAGCGGTAGGTAATCAGCGTGCCGATTTTTGGCGGATTGTCGCGGTCTTTGTCTTTGAAACCGCTGCCGATGCGGAATTCGCCGTGCCGGTTTTTGCAGCCGACCGCGCCCAACCGTCCGGCGTTTCGCCCTTTGCCTTCATAGTGCCGCGTTACCGTGCATTCGTCGTCGTATTGGCTTTTCAGCTTCAATAATTGGCTGCTCCTGCCGCCGCTGTAACGGGATTCGGGCTGACGCAGCATCACGCCTTCGCCGCCCTGCGCTTCGATTTGTTTTAAAAAGTCCATCGCGTGCTGCCGGTCGCGCACTTTGATTTGCGGGATGATGGTAATCGGCGCGTTCGGATGCGTTTTCAGCCACTGCGTTGCGACTGCCAAACGTTGGTAGAGATTGCCCTGCGCCTTGGGTACGTCGAAAACGTGCAGGCGGATGCCGCGCCAATCGCCGGAAGACGAACGCACGGCGGCGGAAATCTGCTCGAACTGACCGCGTCCGCTATACAATTCACCGTCCAAAGGATAAGGCGGAAACTGCGCGGTAAAACCTTTGGACGGAGCAAACGCATACCCCTGACGGCTTATCAGATGCTTTCCGTCCCAATACGCGCGCACGCCGTCGAGTTTCTCGCTCATCGCCCAGCCTGCAATCTCTTGGTCTTTGTATTCTTGCGCCAACATCAAATCCGCCGCGCTTGCCGATGCAGGGATGAAAACCGCCGTAAAAATCGGTATGATGACCCTGATTGTCTTCTTAATCATCTGATTCCCCAAATATCAAAACAGGCGGCAAACCGCCATAAAACAAACGGCAAACCCGATGCCGTCTGAAAACCGTTTAGGAACACGCCGATGACCCTACGTTACGAAATCTTCCCCGTTACCCCCTTCCGCCAAAACTGCACCCTGATTTGGGACGACGAAAGCGGCGAAGCCGTCCTGACCGATGTCGGCGGCGACGTACCGTTCCTGCTGCAAGAGTTGGCGAACCGCAAACTTACGCTCACGGCAATCTGGCTGACGCACGGCCATCTCGATCATGCAGGCGGCGTGGTCGAGATGCTGAAAACGCGTAAAGTTCCCGTCCTCGGGCCGCATCCGGACGATGAATTCCTGCTCCAATCCCTGCCGCAAACCACCGCGCAATACGGATTCCCCGTCTCGCCCGCATTTTCGCCGAACCGTTGGCTCGAAGAAGGCGAAACGCTCACGGTCGGACGCTATGCCTTTCAAGTGCTGCATATTCCGGGCCATACGCCGGGGCATATCGTCTTTTATTGTGCCGAAGCGGAATTGCTGATTGCGGGCGACGTGCTGTTTTACGAAACCATAGGCAGAACCGATTTTCCGCGCGGTAACCACGCCGACTTAATCAACAATATCCGCAACAAATTATTCGCCCTCCCCGAAACCGTGCAAGTTGTCGCGGGGCACGGGCGTATGACTTCCATCGGACACGAAAAACGGCACAATCCGTTTTTCTAAATCACGCTTTCAGACGGCATAGCCAAGGCTGATGCCGTCTGAAGCCCAAACCGTCATTTGACAGGCGGGCTAATATTTAGACAATCCGTTTCAAGCCCGGCAAAACCTGTCCGATTTCACATCAAACCGCCTCATCTTCTGCCGCATATTCCAAAGATTCCGGCAACGCCGTTGTTTCACCGGCACGTTCGGTCAAATCTCGTGCAAGCTGCTTGTTCGCCTTCACGCCCAACAGACGCAGTTTCTCGGCGCGGCCGACCAGATTCCCGCGCCCCTCGGCAAGTTGCTTGAATGCCGTCTGAAAGCTGCTTTGCGCCTGATCGATGCTTTTGCCGACGCTTTCAAACGTTTGCACGAAACCGACAAACTTGTCATACAGCCTGCCGCCTTCGTCCGCAATCGCCAGTGCGTTTTGATTTTGCTGTTCGTTGCGCCAAATATTCGCCACCGTCCGCAAGGTTGCCAACAAGGTACTCGGGCCGACCAGCATAATCCGTTTGTCGAAACACTCTTGGAACAAGCCCGCGTCATTCTGCAACGCCAGCAGATACGCCGGCTCGACGGGTATAAACATAAAGACGAAATCCAATGTGTTCACACCTTCCAAATCGGTGTAATCCTTCAGCGACAAGCCTTTCATATGCGCGCGTATGCTGGCGACATGCGCCGCCAACTCGCGTGCCGCCGTATCCGCATCCGCCGCCTGCGTGTAGCGCACATAAGCCGTCAGCGAAACCTTGGAATCAATCACAATCTGTTTGTTGTCCGGCAGGTTGACCAAAACATCCGGCTGCAAACGGCGCGTGCCGCCGTCTTCCTCCTTACGGACAGCCGCCGCCTGCACCACATATTCCCGCCCTTTCTGGAGGCCGGAATTTTCCAAAACCGTTTCCAGAATCATCTCGCCCCAATTGCCCTGAACCTTATTTTGCGTACCGGTCAGCGCGTTGGTTAAAGCCTGTGCCTCGCTGTGCAGCTGCGCATTCAAACCTTGAAGCCGTTTCAATTCGTTTTCCAAAGTCAACCGCTCGCGTGATTCTTTATCATAGGTTTGCCTGACCAACTCGCCGAAACCGTGGATGCGTTCGTTTAACGGGTTCAAAACCTGATGGAGCTGCTCCCGGTTCTGCTCGGTAAAACGGCGGCTTTTTTCTTCCAAAATCGTGTTGGCAAGATTTTGAAACTGATCGCTCAAGCTCTTGCGCGCCTCGCCCAGTAAGGACAGCTTCTCTTCAGAAGCAAGGCGTTCCTGTTCGATTTGTGTTGCCAAACGTTCGTTTTCAACCGCCAAACCCTGTGCCTTTTCCTGCAAATCGATATGCGACTGCCTCAACCGCTCCGCTTCTGCCTCTTTTTCCTGCAAATGGGCAATCTGTTTTTCGGCTGCGGCAAAACGGTTGCCCGCATCAGAAAGGTCGTTTTGCACGTCGCGGACAGTTTGGCGGCTTTCTTCCAAATCGGTTTCGATTCTTTGGCGGATTTGGCGTTCCAGCGCATATTGGTCG
>AEPI01000075.1 GCA_000193795.2 Neisseria lactamica NS19
GTAGGTGTCGGGTTTTGCCTAAGGCGTCGGTAATGGTTTCGGGCAGCCATTGGGCGTTGTAGCCGTAGCTTGTGGTGTAACCGGCGGGGTCGGTGATGCTGACGAGGTTGCCGCGTCCGTCGTAGGTATAGGCGGTAATCCTGCCTGCAGGATCGTTGACGGCAACCGGCAGGTTGAGGGTTTCGTGGTAGTCGATTTGGGTGCTGCTGCCGTCCGGGGCGGTGATGGCGATGACGTTGCTTT
>AEPI01000074.1 GCA_000193795.2 Neisseria lactamica NS19
TCAAAACAGAAACCCAAAATCCGTCATTTTCTCAAAATAGAAAAACAAAATCAGAAACTTAAAATCCCGTCATTCCCTCAAAAACAGAAAATTAAAACAGAAACCCAAAATCCGTCATTTCC
>AEPI01000073.1 GCA_000193795.2 Neisseria lactamica NS19
GTCATTCCCACGAAAGTGGGAATCTAGAAACTCAAAGCTGCAGGAATTTATCGGAAATGACAGAAACCCGACGAACCTAGATTCCCGCCTGCGCGGGAATGACGCGGGTTTGGCGGGAATGACTGAAACCGAACAGACCGGATTCCCGCCTGCGCGGGAATGATGAAACCCAAACCCCCGTCATTCCCACGGAAGTGGGAATCTAGAAACTCAAAGTTGCAGGAATTTATCGGAAAGAACAGAAACCGAACGGACTGGATTCCCGCCTGCGCGGGAATGACGGGTTTGATAAAAAACGCCCGCCGAAGCGGCGGGTTTGACGGAGAATGCCGTCTGAAGCGGCGGAAGGGAAATAGAAAATGCCGCCCGGGCGGTTCGGGCGGCATTTGTTTTTACGGCCGGGTCAAACCCGGTCATTGTCCTTATTTGGTGCGGCAGGAAGACGGCAGGAATTTGTCGTCCACAGTACCTTTTTTACATTCCCAAGAGAACGAGCCGGAGTTTTGTTTACCTTCCAAAGTCAAGGTTTTACCTTTGATGTCGTTGTTCACACCGGAAGATTTCATGGTGGAGGTAATTGTGGCAGTGCTTGCGTTACCAGAAACGTTCACTGTGGCCACATACTTACCTGTAATTGTATTAGAGGCTGCAATACCTGCGGAAGTATTGTTGGCTGGGAACGTGCCGTTGTCGGAATAATACTCGACCACTGCGGCTTTTTGACCTTCGGCCAAAGTCAGGGCTTCGGACATTTGGGCGCGCGCGGTGTAGTCTTGGTATGCGGGCAGGGCGACGGCTGCCAAGATACCGACGATGGCGATGACGATCATCAGCTCGATCAGGGTGAAACCTTTTTGGATTGCTTTCATTTGGATGACTCCTGTTTGAAAATGTTTAAGTTTGATTGAAAATTTGCAGCATCTGCCGCAAACGTAAACCCGTAATGTATTTGACCGATGGTCTTTTTTGCTTCGGCTTGCCTTCTTCCCAGCAAGCGGCGTGCCAAAATCGGGTTCGGCTCGGCATTTTACAGAATATTTTTTTATTTGTCTGTTTAGTATGGGTATTTTTTGATGCAAACGCGGCGCGGTATGCGGCGGAATCATGCGCGGGGCTGACATTTTTTGTCAGATGTGACAATTTTTGTCAGTTTCGGGCTGACGTTTTTTGTCAGATTGGGGATTTTTTGGGATTTTTTTACGGAAATATCGTCATTCCCGCGACTGCCGTCATTCCCACGAAAGTGGGAATCTAGAAACTCAAACGCGGCAGGAATTTATCGGAAATGGCTGAAACCGAACGGACCGGATTCCCGCCTGCGCGGGAATGACGAAAGTAGCCTTTCCGCCGTCATTCCCACGGAAGTGGGAATCTAGATCTGTCCGCACGGAAACCTACAAGCCGCACCGTCCTCTCTCCCTGTGGGAGAGAGCTAGAGAGAGGGTAACAGCCGCAAGGCTTGTATTTTAGAAGACTGAGGGATTTGGGAAAGATTGCCGAAATTCGGAAAATGC
>AEPI01000072.1 GCA_000193795.2 Neisseria lactamica NS19
CCTAGATTCCCGCCTTATATGATGCGCTCTATCAAAGGGGCGCATTACTTTTCTTAACATTCCCCTTTGACAGCCAAGTGAAAGGGGCTTTTTTATGTCAGCAGTAAATGTAATATTTTCCTGTTCTTATTGGAGAATATTTAAAAAATCAGATTCTTGTGTTGTGTGTTTTTATCAGTTCAGACATGGTGAACCGCATAAACTCGCTGAACAAGTAACTGTTTCAAGGCTTTATCAGGCGTTCGATTATATTGATTTGGTTGGTTCTGATTATCCGGTAATTATCACAACAGACGGTTGTGGTCTTTCTTTTTGATCTTTAACAGTTTGTCAGGATTTGGCTTTCGGTCGTTGACCGTCGGACGCGCTTTAGCGCGGAAGACGGGAAACGGCTGAAAGCCCCCCCCCTGACTAACAGGGGGGGAGCGAAATAAAAACAAATCCCTAAAGGTACTGAACAAAATGAGTGAAGCAGAATATTTTTCCCATTTCATATCGGACGGAAAGGGAAAGCTTTTAGAAATTCCACAACGGAGGGGCAGGCAGGACGGCGTTTTTATAGATTGGTTGTCATTCACACTGCACGAAGATTCCTTGCTGAAAGTTTCCGGATGCCCATTAGTTTCCGATGCCGAATATATGTTTGTTTTGAGCAAAAAATTGGAGGAAATATTAGGGTTTGGTATCACGGGCAGATGTAAATCGAAGGGCAATAAATTTTACGATTCGATGTTTAGGTTAGGATCGGAAGAAGTTGACTACGGCGAAGTCCATTACGGAGGTCAGCGCAATACGGTTTTAATCGAATTGAAAGGTGTAGGTTGCAACATTGCAAATCCCGGTTGGGAATTGAGGCTTAAGCAGTTTTTGGAAGATTCATTGAGGCCTAGGATAACGCGGGTAGATTTGGCACTCGATTTTTTTGATGGGGAGTACACGCCGGAACAGGCACTTTTAGATCACGACAATGGGTTTTTCGATAACAGCAACATGAGGCCGAAGTCTGAAATGATTGGAACGGCTTGGCGGAGAGAGGACGGAAGCGGCAAGACTTTTTATGTCGGACGCAAAAAAAATTCCAAGTTTGTCCGCGTTTACGAGAAAGGTAGGCAGCTTGGCGATAAAGAAAGCAAATGGGTAAGGTTCGAAATTCAGTTTAATCACGGAGATATGGAAATACCTTTGGATATTTTGATAAATCAAGGTTCTTATTTTTCAGGCGCTTTCCCGATTTGTCAGAAATTTGAAAATATGCCGAATCCGGAAAGGTTCGATTACCGTAAAAAAGTGGCTAATTTAACTTTTCAGCATAAATTGCGTTATGCGAAAAACGCGGTTGGAAAACTGGTCAATTTTATGATTGATATGGGTTTTGATACCGATGAAATTGTCGAATATTTAAAGGCAGATGCAGGTTATCCAAAAGGTCTCGAACCTGAAAAATATTCGTTGGCCGGATTGAAGGAATCTTTGAGATTCGGCTTTATTCACGAACAACCGGATGTAGATTTAGAAATTGAGTTGGAAGAATTAGGAATTATCAAATTTAAGCAATTAGATAAATTTAATCCGGATAAAAGGCTTTTCGACCCTCATCACGATGCCGAAACAGAGAGGCAATATCAGCTTTATCTCGACAGAATGCATGATTTTTATGCAAATCAAAATTACGTTAAAAAGGAAAAATGAATATGTTTAATCAAAATCAAACTGTAACTTATCCTGCAACTTTTTTGGGAGCCAAAAAATTCAAAGGCGAAATTGACGGCTCCAATATCGACAGTTGCTCCGTTTTTGTCGCTTCTCCATTGCCGACGCAATCGGGCAATGCGGTGGGTTTTACCGCAGCGCAAATGAAATTCGGTGATAGCAGTAATTTTTCACGATTGCAAAATCTCAAATATCCGTGCGAAGTCATGGTAACGGTTGAAATGACATCGACAGGTAAAGGCATGATTCCTTCGTTAATTGATTTTCAGGTGGCAGAGAAGCCGAAAGGTTGATTTATGAAATTTGAAGAACGTTTCATAGTTCAAGACTTGGAAACGCATGACTTTATTTATCCCGATCCGTTCGGCGACTTGGGGTTTACTCAAAATATTAAATCTGCAGGTCAATTTGAAAGCTACGAAGATGCGTTGAATTCCGGCATAAATGAAATAGGCGGAGGATTCCAAATATTTCAGTTCTTCGTGAAATCGGAATAAAAGTAAAACAGGCTCGGCGGGCGGTCTGTCAACCTTTCACAAAGCCCGCAAAAAGGATTAAAAATGAATCAAGCAACTTTAATTATCGGATTCTTTGTCTGCCTCATTCTTTTCATTTTTTCAATGCTTTATTTCATAAATTAAAACAAAATTCGGGAACAGGCTTCGCCCGGATTTAAACCTAAGAAGCCGTCTTACTTTAAACATTAAAAAAGGAAAAACACGATGAACATCGTTAAAAAGTACGCTGTAAAAGCAGCTTTGGCAGTCGGTATCTTCACACCGGCTATTGTTATGGCAGATGGCTTTGATGCATCCGCGATTGGTACGCAAGTGGCGAATGTAATCATGGGTTTTGTGGCGATGGTTTCCGCCGTGGGTATGGCGGCCATTACCGTCATCTTGGCAATCCAAGGCTTCAAGATGGCCTGGTCTATGATTAAATCTGTCAAATAAACAGAGTGAAGAAAGAGGGGCGCATAAATGGGCTTTCGTGTCGGCATGAACTGTTTTGATACAAGATTGCAGGCAGACGACTATTTATTGTCGTCCCTTCCTCCTACCGTTACCCAAGACGGAAAAATCATCAGGCCGGAAAGGGTGGGCGATAAATGGATTTTGAACGGAAATCCGGTCATGTTGTCTTATCCGAAATGTTCGAATTACGAACAGCTTAAATCCGGAGCTTATCTCGGGTCTATGGTTTTAATCCTGTTTGTCGTTATTTACGGCTTCAGGCTGCTGATTAATTTCTTAAAAGACATAGGCAAAGTAGGGTCGTGATGATGTTTGTCGATTTTTGGTTTTTGCTCGGTTTCTTCTTGGCTTTGTCTGTTGCTTTGATATTCGTATGACGTGTTTTAAAATC
>AEPI01000071.1 GCA_000193795.2 Neisseria lactamica NS19
AAATCCACCCGGACGGCAGATATACCTATATCTATACCGATCCCGACAGCTACGAACCTTTGGCGCAAGTCCGCAATTGGACAACCGAAGAAGGAGAAAGCAAACAGGAAACCCGCTACTTCCACTGCGACCAAATCGGCATCCCGAGAGAAATGACCGATAAGGACGGCAATCTGGTTTGGTTCGGAGATTATTACGGCTGGGGCAAACTGAAGAGCGAAACGAACGTAACGGGAACGGCGCACCAACCATTCAGGTTGCAAAACCAGTATTGCGACCTTGAGACGGGGCTGCATTACAACTTCTTCAGGTATTATGAGCCGGATGCCGGGAGGTTTGTGAATCAGGATCCGATTGGGTTAATAGGTGGAATGAATTTATATCAATTTGCATGGAATTCGCTAAACTGGACAGACACTTTGGGGTTAGCTCGAAAACCCCTTAAAAGTCGTCTCCCAGAGGGAAGTAAAACTGGGAAGTTTGGCCCTGCAAACGGAAAATTAACTCAAACTAATACTCAAACAGGTAAACTTATACAGATTAGGACTTATGATGCAAAAGGCAACCCAATAAAAGATATTGACTGGGGTCATGATCATGGATCTGGCGATCCTCATGCACATGATTGGAAATATCCTTCAGCTCAAGCACCGAATAAAACAAGAAGTGACGGAAGAGCATTAACCAAAATAGAAAAATTTCAATTACGGTGTGGAAGATGTGCTCAAGCGGCTCCAGGACTGGCTGGTCTAACAACAAAAGCCATTGGTGGATTAGGGCTTTTACTATGGCCTAATTCGATTAGCCCATGTCAGGATTTATATTATTCTATGAACAATCCCAATGAATGTTGAAAAGGAAATAAACAGATGATTCATGATGAGGAAATTATTGGTTTAATACACAATAAAAAAGACAAGGCGTTAACACTATATTTAAACAATGGAAAAACATTAATATATAGAGAAGTAGTTTTTTTTATTTTGACAATTTTTCAGATCAGAATATAGTTTTTGACATATATGATTTTGATAGCAAAAAAATTCCAAAAGAAGTTATAGAAGACTTCCCTTGCCTCTTGCCTTTTATCAACGATCAGGAAATTTATAAAATTTATTATATAAATTCCTCTGTTGGAATGTATGGAGTAGTGATAAGTTATCCTTGAATTATTCAGCATAACCATCTAAAAACCATCTACTTAGCAAGCGTAGATTGGGTCGAGACCCAACAAAATATCAAGGTCGTCTGAAATAACCTTCAAACGACCTTTCCCTATACGCTTACCCTTACCTGCCTCAACCACAACGAAAGCGGCCAACTTATCGCCCAGCAAGCAGTAGCCCGCATGAAACCTCCAATCCCGACGTAGAGTGTGTGCGGTACGCACGCACGCGGTTTCTGCTTTTCAGACGACCTCAATCCTTTTTCGAGGTCGTCTGAAAACCCATACCGACGGCGAAGGCCATACGACTTCCTACGAATACGGTC
>AEPI01000070.1 GCA_000193795.2 Neisseria lactamica NS19
AGGCGATTTGATAGAGGTCGTCTGAAATCTGTGAAAAGAAGATTTGTTCGTAAGGATCGAAATAGGCGTCATCCAGACCGTAGGGGTCTTCTTCAGCGGAAGCAGGTCTTGGAGCAGCCTCTTCTTCATATAAATCGTCTTCATCGTCGTCGGCTGCGGAATAAGGCTCGTCCGCTTCGTCGCCGATATCAGGCAACGGAATTTCCCTGCCCTGTTCATCAATATAAAGGAATCCATCGATAGTACGGACAAGACGCATGGAGAACGGCAGCGACCAACCCTGTCCCAACCAGCCGTTGCCTATTTGGTCGGAATAGTAACTGCGCTGCCAAACAAGGGGGAGCGGGGAGTCGAAGGCAAAGTCGGTCTCGGTATCGTCAAATAGGACTTTGATACCGAGTACTGCGTTTACGGGATTGCCGATAGCAGCAGCTACCTTACAAGGAATACAGTGACCATGACCCGAGGTAACTATCCCACCGTCAAAACCCATGCCCATGCCGCCGCTGAAACCACTGACCATTTTACGGGAAGGAGGTTTGGGACCCGGCTGACCGGGAATCATGGATGCAAGGGAAACCAGTTCGGATATGGCATCAACTGCATCGGCTGCAGCGGAATCAGGCGCAACTATGGAAAGGGCAGCGGAAGCAACATCGGCAACCATTTCTATCACATCGACCGGCCCGGCTGCATTGGTCAGCGGCTCAGGTGGATTGGCAGAGCCTTGAGACACCATGGCCGGTGCGGCCGGCTTAGGAATAAGAACACCGAAAGTGTTACCGAAAGAGGCCATGCGCTTACTCCCTCCGTCGAGCTTCTATATTGTTTAGAATGAAAAAACGATATGCTTAAAGGCTTTAATACGTAGTCAAATCAATTCTGACTGTTTTGAAACAGCATTACACAAAGATTATAACAAATAACAAACTCCAAATGAATTGGATTGCGAGGTACTAAAAATAGCAATCAATATTCCACGAATATTATTTCGCCATTTATTATTAAGCTTGCTTATTGTTTTAAAATGTAAAAAATATACTAACACATAATTTAAAATTGTGATAAGGTACGCATAGTAACCATTTTAATTATATTTTTAAACCAAAGGCATAATCATTGATCTCAATCGAAGTAAACTCATTTTGTTAATTTGCATCATGTGATTGTTATTTATAAGTATTTTTTTGGGAAGTTAAATCGATCTCGTGATTTTATTGTTTCCGAAAACCTTCAAACTAACGATAAAGACTTTTGGGATGGGTGGTTTGGTCGTTGTACGAACCAAGATAAGCTGATTCCCTTTACCCGGAAAACATATTTTACACCGCGAATTTGGCTATTTTGCGTTAAACTGCCTGATAACATTACTTATATAGGTATTGCCGCCCTTAGCTCAGACAAAACTGATAGACAAAATCCTTTCGTACTTTTTCAGAAAATTAACTCTCATTTTAATGAATTAGAATCTATGAATTTTATTACATCTAAAATAGATTTTTTTCGCCAAGCTTTAAGCGATGGAAAATGTGTTATAAAAGATTGTTTAAGCATAGATTATAAACTCACCCATCCATTATCTGAATCTTTCCTTAATTTTTTAGCTAAATCAGATAATATCGGCAGTTTTTGGTTGGAATGCGAAAGCGGTTACCATATAGAAAGGGGCGGAGAGCCTACATGTTCTCTGTTCAATAAAATATTTGGATTATAAGCAGATGAATACATTTCCCTTATGGGCTGAACCTATTTCTGCCGACATCCCCGAAGGGGTAAATATTGAATACGACAGTCGCTTTTTAGAGCTTCAAAGTGCCGCCGAAGGGAAACCGGAAAGGCAATATGGCGACACCATCATCCCTGCAGAAGAGCCTGATTGGGCAACAGTAGAGAAGCTATGTAATCAACTGTTGGTTGAATCAAAAGACCTTCATGTTTTAGCCTATTACACGCAGGCTCTTACCGCAAAACACGGTCTGGTTGGGTTTTGCGCCGGCTGCGAAGCCATCAAAACCAATGTGGATTTATATTGGAAATCCCTATATCCCAAACTCGAAGATGAGGACGGCGAACACGACCCGTTTTATCGAATCAATGCATTAAGTGCATTCACTACGCATGACGGCATCGCCAAAGAAGTATTTTCAGCCAAGTTATTAGTAAATGGTCTGACCCAACAGCCTGTTACCGTTAAAGAAGCAGTTTCTATCCTGCAAGGCAATGATCCACAAGGCTATCCGGGTGGCAAAGAGCGATTGATGCTCGACATTAGGGTAAGTGCCGATACCGGCAAACCGGAATTAATTGCCTTGATCCAAGCATTGGATTATCTGAAAGATATTCAAAACACTTTCTCAACTCAGCTGCAAGACGAATATTCACTTAATTTCGAGGTGATTCAAAAGCCGCTCACCCTCATTCACAAAGCCATTAATTACAACGATGGAAGCACCCCGCAGCTGCAACAGGCAGAACAAACAGAACAGCCTGTTGAAACACCCGTTTCGACCGTCACCCAAGAGCAACCAACCCTTCAAGAAGCGGATGCTTGGCGTCGTCTGAATATCAAAAATCGTGCTGATGTCGATTTGGCTTTGGAAAAAATCTGCATCTACTTTGAAACGCTGGAACCCAGCCACCCTGCCCCACTATTTATCCGTAGGGTACAGCGGCAAATGAATATGAACTTCTACGACATCATGAAAGATATTAGTCCTGAAAGCATTGCCAATCTGGAAGTTTTGATTGGTAAGCCGGACGGAGAAACTGGAACTTCCAACGAATAAGGTAGTCTATCCGCAATAGTGAAGTTCGTTTAAATAAACAACTTTTATCATTTAAAGGTCATTGAATATGTCACGAAACAAATCATCCGGACAAAAATTTATTGCCCGCAACCGGGCTCCTCGCGTACAGATTGAGTACGATGTAGAACTTTACGGCTCTGAGAAAAAAATTGAGCTTCCATTCGTTATGGGTGTGATGGCGGATTTGGTCGGGAAACCTGTGGAGCCACTGCCTGAAGTGGCAGAACGCAAATTTTTGGAAATTGACGTAGATAATTTCGATGAGCGTATGAAAGCCCTCAAACCCCGTGTGGCATTTAATGTAAAAAATACGCTTACTGGTGAAGGCAATCTGAATGTAGAGCTTGAATTGGAAAGCATGGATGATTTCTCCCCGGCAGCAATCGCCAAAAAAGTAGGTCCTTTAAATGAACTCTTACAAGCGCGCACAGAGCTTGCAAACCTGCTTTCATATATGGATGGTAAGAGTGGTGCCGAAGAATTAATCGGAAAAGTCTTGGGAGACAGCGAGCTGCTGAAAAGCCTTGCAGCTGCGCCTAAAGCAACACCCAAAGACGAGCAGTAATTTCAGATGAAATCAATAAAGTGAGTGTGAATCATGACTGAAAAGCAATTAGATATCCAAGGGGATAGAGGCGCGAAAAGCGTATTTGTCGCAAATGAATTTGAACAGCTGCTGCAAAAAGAATTCAAACCCAAAACTGAAGAAGCTAAAAATGCTGTAAATAATGCTGTGGCAACCCTGGCCCAACAGGCCTTGCAAAATGCCATTACTATTTCAGACGACACTTATCAAACTATCGAAGCAATTATTGCTGAGCTCGACAGAAAACTCTCCGAACAGATCAATTTGATTCTGCATCATGAAGATTTCCAAAAGCTGGAAGGCGAATGGCGCGGTCTGCATCATTTGGTTACCAATACTGAAACCGATACTTTGTTGAAAATCAAGGTATTGCCCATTTCAAAAAAAGAAGTTGCCCGCAACTTAAAACGCTTCAAAGGCACCGCTTGGGACCAAAGCCCCCTATTCAAACGCATTTATGAAGAAGAATATGGTCAATTTGGTGGCGAACCTTTCGGCTGTTTGATTGGCGACTACTATTTTGACCACTCTGCACCCGATGTAGAAATACTCAATAGTCTTGAAAAAATTGCTGCCGCCGCACACTGCCCGTTTATTGCCGGCGCATCGCCTAAATTAATGCAGATGGAGTCTTGGCAGGAATTGGCCAATCCTCGTGATCTAAGCAAAATTTTCCAAAATGCCGAGTATGCCCCATGGCGCAGCCTGCGTGATTCAGAAGATTCGCGCTACATCGGCTTGGCTCTGCCACGTTTCTTGTCTCGCCTGCCTTATGGTGCCACGACAAATCCTGTCGATGAATTCGACTTCGAGGAAGAAACAGAAAGCGCGGATCACAATAAATACACATGGGCCAACGCGGCTTATGCAATGGCGGTAAATATTAACCGTTCATTCAAATATTACGGTTGGTGCACCTCTATCCGCGGCGTTGAGTCCGGCGGTATTGTTGAAAACCTTCCCTGCCACACTTTCCCGACAGATGACGGCGGCGTGGATATGAAATGTCCAACCGAAATCGCCATCAGCGATCGCCGCGAAGCCGAATTGGCAGTGCTGGGTTTCATGCCGTTGGTTCACCGTAAAAATACCGACTTGGCCGCGTTTATTGGTGCCCAATCGCTGCATAAACCGTCTGAATATTATGATCCGGATGCTACTGCTAACGCCCGCTTGTCTGCGCGTCTGCCTTACCTGTTTGCGTGCTGTCGTTTCGCCCACTATCTGAAATGTATCGTACGCGACAAAGTCGGTTCATTCCGCGAGCGTGAAGACATGGAACGCTGGTTAAACGAATGGATTATGAATTATGTAGATGGAGACCCGATTAACTCCACTCAAGAAACAAAAGCCCGTAAACCGTTGGCTGCTGCAGAAGTAGTTGTGGAAGAAGTTGAAGACAATCCCGGATATTACACTTCCAAATTCTTCCTGCGTCCGCACTACCAACTCGAAGGCCTTACCGTTTCGTTGCGCTTGGTTTCCAAACTACCTTCGGCTAAACAGGAATAGTCAGGTTTGGTTTATTTAGGTGGGCATACTCATGCCCTGTTGTTAAATCCCTTAATTTTTCAACCTTTTAACAAGGAGAGTAAAAACATGGCTATTGATATGTTCATGAAAGTTGAAGGTGTTAACGGCGAATCAAAAGATTCCAAGCACAAAGACTGGACCAACATCGAAAGTTTTGACTGGGGTGCCGAGCAACCCGGTTCGATGACCAGCGGTGGTGGCGGTGGTGCAGGCAAAGTCAATTTCAATGACTTGACCGTAGTTGCCGCTATTGATAAAGCCGCTCCGACCATCCTGAAAAACTGTGCTACCGGTCAACACTTGAGCAAAGTAGAGATTTCCGTATGCAAAGCCGGTGGCGAGCAGATTGAATATTCTCGCACTACTTTGGAAGATGTCTTGGTAACCGGCGTGAAATTCATCGGTGTACAAGACAACGATGCGCTGAAAATGCGCTACTCATTCCAAGCTGCCAAAGTGAAAAACCAATATTGGGAACAAACCGATAAAGGTTCTAAAGGTGCTGAAGTTCAAATGGCCTTCAACATCAAAGAAAACAAATCCGCATAACCACTATGCGCATTTAACTGCAGAAGCCTGGCTTAAAAGGCGTTTTAAGTCAGGCTTTATTACAATAAATTTGCTTTTCAGACGACCTCTGTCCTCCTGAAAAGTTAATCGGGTTTCGACTATTACACACTTTATACAAATAAATAAGGAGTTGCTGAGATGGATTTGAAAACTAAATTAACGGACATGATTGAGCTTGTACGTTCAAATCCTGACAATCAGGAACATCGTTTGGTATTGATTCAATATCTCTGTCTGAGTGCCAAATGGGAACAGGCTCTAAAGCAAATCGGGCAATACCAAAAACTGTTTCCTGATACTCAAAAGCCCCTGATACTCTACCTTATTGAAAATATTTCTGCCGAAATGCGTCGCCAAGCAGTTTTGGAAACACGGCAAAAACCTAAAACTCTGGAACAGCACGCAAGCAAACTCGATATTCTTCAAAAACAACTCTCTTTAGTCGCTCATGTTGCAGAGAAAAAAAGCTCTGCCCTTACTGCCGACTATGAAGCCTTATCTGACTGTATTGATGGCACACCTGCACACATCACTTATCTTCTAGCAGATAAATCAGTTGCTGAAAGCGACAGCAACTGGATTATGGACGGCGACGTACGTACTGCTTTTGTTTATGAATTCTTCTATCAAGACCACTACTATTGGCAAACTTGGGACTCTATTGAAAGTATAGCTTTCAAAGCACCAAGCTCGTTGCTCGACATCATCTGGAGGTCGTCTGAAATCAAATTTACCGACGGCGAATGTATCCAATGTACCAGTCCTGCCCGTTATGCCGTTTTGCAGGATGCAGAATGGTCGGACATGTTAATGAAATGTTCGCAAACAGACTGGATAGAAGTAGCCGAACCGCTCTTTACAGGCATGGGTCAAAAAACCCTGTATACCGACAGCCATGATTTTGGTCTCTTGGATATTCGTAATATCAGATTCGGACAACAGCGTTAAACCTTATCCATCCTCCGACTACCGCAATCAATCATGTCGCAATTCAGAAACCAACTGCTGCCTTCCTTGTTTGACAGACTGACAGATGAAGAGCCGCGCAAGAAAAAAGAAGCACGCCCAGACCAGGTCATCAATCTTGATCAATATCGGCAGGCTGTTTTGCGCGATATTCTTTACCTGCTGAATACCTGTAACATGCAAGCGGAAAGCATGGAGAAAGATCTGCCTGTTAACGTGCGTTCTTCCACACTCAATTACGGCATACCGCCCCTGTCAGGAGTAAATTTCTCCGACATAGAATGGCAGGATGTAGAACAAAATATCAAACAAGCCATCATCGACTTCGAACCACGTCTCGAAAGCAAAACCCTGCAAGTTATCGTGAATACCGTAGATGATGATGACGATGCTTTACACAACAAACTCATTATTGAAATCAAAGGTTACCTGAAACTCAATCCTTATCCCAAAGAGTTCCTGTTGCGAACCAGTATGGATGTTGAAACAGGGTTGTTTGACTTATTAGACGGGGGAAATAGGTCTTGAATAACAAATTATTGTCTTACTACAATAAAGAACTGACCTTCCTGAAGGAAATGGGCAGGGAATTTGCACAGCAATATCCCAAAATTGCCTCCCGATTGGCACTGGATACAACCGACATCCCCGACCCTTATGTCGAAAGGCTATTGGAAGGTGTAAGCTTTCTCACTGCACGCACCCAGCTTAAGCTGGATGCGGAATATCCCCGTTTCGTACAAAGAATCTTAGAAGTCGTTTACCCTGACTTCATCAATCAGAAACCGGCAGCAGCTATTGTCAATTTGGAACCTGCCGGTCAATACAACGCCGACGTTATCAATCTGCTGGAACGCGGCAGAGTATTGCGGTCATTACCTATCGATGAATTCAAGGTAAGTTGTCCGTTTTCTGTAACCAAAACTACTGAAATCCTGCCTTTGCACATAGAAAAAGCCAAATATACCGATTCGCTCGGCTATTTACCAAGCACGCTTCCTGCACTCAAAGCATCTTCCGGAAAAAAAGTACAATCTGTCTTACGTTTGGACTTCTCGCTCAGCGTACCGGGCGCATGTTCGGAAATGTTGCCGGATGAATTATCTGTGTTTTTAGGTACGGAGCTTTCTAAGTCATCTGCACTGCTGTTTTTACTGGCCTCCGAATGCGTAGGCGTCGTTTGCCACAGTTATGAAAATCCCAAACAATGGTATTACCCCTTATCCTCCAAACCAGAACATCGGGGATTTCGTGAGGATGAGGCCTTATCGTTTAATTTGGACAAATCGGTCAGCGCATTCCGAATTATGCAAGAATACGCGCGCCTGCCGGAAAAATTCCTGTTTATCGCTCAAAAAGATATCAAACAGGCTGTCCGTCAGGCTGAGAATGACGGACATTTACCCAAAGTACCCGAACATTTGGAAGAAATCGTAAACGATAAGGGCGTCAATAAAAAAATCATTACTTACCGCAAACGTTATTTCAGTCTTTCATTTTTATTCAGCAACAAAATACCTGAATTGACAGAACTGATCAGCGTAGAGGATTTTTCTGTCAATGCGGTGCCTGTGGTGAATCTATTCAGAAAAAAAAGCTCCCGCTTTCCTGTAAATATCCAAGATCAAGAACACCATGTCATCATCGACCGTACGCAACCTTTGAATTATGAAGTCTACGCAATCGAACAAGTAAAAGGCTTCGACACCAACAACCGTCAAACCGTTGTATTTTCGCCGATGTACAAAGCGCCGGATATGGGACTTTTCCCCGAAGCCCAAACTCAACATGCTTATTTTTCAGCACGGCGTGCAGACAGGGTTCCATCGGAAAATTCTGTCAAAAATGGCTTCCGTTCTTCCTATTTGGGCAGCGAAGTGTTTTTGTCTCTAGCCGACAATCGGGATTACGCCTTCAATTCCGGCATACAACATCTTTCCGTGGACGCTTGGTGCACCAGCAGGGATTTGCCGCTGATGATGCCGCGCGACGGAGAGTCCGATTTCCTGATTGAAGGTTTCCTGCCGGTTAACTCTATCAAGCTGATTTCTAAGTTAACACGTCCTCAAGCGGCTGTGAGTGAGGATCGAACGCTTTGGTCGTTTTTAAACCAATTAAGCTTGAACTATCTGTCATTATTAAATGTCGATCAGGAAGATGCACCGGTTACCTTAAAAGAGCTTTTAATGGTGTTTGTTTCTTCCGAAAATGATTTGCTGAAAAAACAGATTGAATCGATTACGCGTGTTGAGACCTCCACTGTGAACAAAGTAGTCCGTCATTATGGAGTCGCAGCTCCTGTTCGAGGCATCAAAATCACGGTTACATTGGATGAAGCACAATTAGGCGGGATCAACCCCTTCTTGTTCGGATCGGTTTTAAACCATTACTTCCAACGTTTGGTGTCGATTAACTCATTCATACAACTGCAAATTGACACACTCCAACAAGGATACATGGCTACTTGGCCAACTGCTGTTGGAGAGAGGGTAATCGTATGAGTCCGGTTAATGCTCAAACAGATTTTGGCGACGCATTGGACGATACATGGGATGAAAAACTGACAGGCTTTTTAAACAAAGTCGCCTCCCAACCCTATAAATACGATTATTTTTCACTCTTGCGCCAGCTTGAGTCCGTCAAATTTGTTACCGGCGGAAAATTATTAGGCAAAGCTGTCAACCCGAAAATGGAAAAAATAAGGATTCGCCAAGAGCCATCACTTATTTTTGCTCCGCGCAACATCCAGTCGGTTGCCCTATCACCGCGTTATGTGGAAATTTCTATCAACGGATTTGGTTTGTTCGGCCCATCAGGTCCCCTGCCCTTACATTTGACCGAATATGCCTATGAGCGCCAACACCAGCACGGCGACCGAGCATGGACCGGTTTTGCCAATATGTTGCAACACCGTTTGGCTGTCTTGTTCTATCGGGCATGGGCCAACGCTCAAAGCATTACTTCTTTAGACAAAAATGCTGAAGACCGTTTTGGGAAATATATTGCCAGTTTCAATGGTCTGGATACACCGGCCATACATAATAAAGGCTTAATCCACGAATTCGCCAAACGTTATTTTGCCTGTCTGCTGATGAAGCAAAGCCGTTCGGCAGCCAATCTTCAACAACTGCTGAACCGTTATTTCAAAGTCCCCGTTACCATTCAAACCAATGTCGGGTATTGGGTTGAGGTTGCGGAAGAAAAAACGCAAATCGGCATCATGGATAACTATACGTTGGGAGATGGCTTGCTGCTGGGAGACAAGCTTTACGATGTTCAAAGTAAATTCCGCATCATCATCGGCCCACTTACCCTACCCGCTTACCGATCATTCTTTAAAGACGGCATCAATACTGCCCGTTTACGCGAGTGGGTACGGCTGTTTGCAGCAGATGAATATGAATGGGATATACAGCCTGTTTTAATGCAAAAAGAGGTACCGCTCATGGACTTAGGCGGACGAACCCAACTCGGCTTAACAACTTGGCTGGGAAATGTTTCCCGTGATGCCGAAGACTTGATCGTCAGCAACCATTAAACAGCTTTTTCAGACGACCTCTTTGTTGGGAAAAGCTTCTTTCAAACTATTTTTAGACATACTTGGAATAACTCAATTAAGGACACATCATGTCAAACATCAGCCGCAGCGTATTATTTGGCAAGTTGAATACCACCTTGTATAAAACTCTTGAAAATGCCTACACCTTCTGCCGTCTTCGTGAAAACAGTTACGTTGAGTTGGTTCACTGGCTTCATTCTCTGTTGCAAACCGAGAAAACCGATATCTTCTGCCTGATCAACAGTTTTAATTTAGACGAAGCCAGAGTCCGCAAAGATGTATTGACAGCGGTTGAAAAACTTCCTGCCGGCTCGACTGCCGTCATCGATTTTTCCGAACATATCCAGACCCTTGTCGAGCAAACTTGGACATACAGCTCGCTCAAATTCGGTACCGACAAAATCCGTACTGCTCACATTTTCTATACCATTCTTGAAAATAAAACTTTACAGAGCATTGTGGCCAATATTTCATCCGAGTTCCTCAAAATCAAACCGGAAACATTGGCGAACAATATCATCGCTATTACTGCGAACTCTGAAGAAAATCTTGATGTTACCCAAAACGCTTTATCTTCGGAGCCTAACACTACCCACAAAGAAAGTGCCTTGACCAAATACGGCAGCAATCTCACTGAAAAAGCTAAAAATGGTGAAATAGATCCCCTTACCGGTCGCGATGCTGAAATCAGGCAAATGATCGACATCCTGATGCGCCGCCGTCAAAACAATCCGATTCTCACAGGTGAAGCCGGTGTTGGTAAGACAGCCGTCGTCGAAGCATTGGCACTGCGTCTGGCCGCCGGAGATGTTCCGCCCGGATTGAAAGACGTTCAATTAATCCTGCTGGATATCGGTTTGCTTAAAGCCGGTGCCAGCGTTAGCGGAGAATTTGAATCACGCCTTAGAGCAGTGATGGACGAAGTGGAGTCCAGCCCTACTCCAATTGTCCTGTTCATAGACGAAATTCATACCTTAATTGGCGCCGGCGGTGCAGCCGGTACGGGCGATGCAGCCAACCTGCTCAAACCCGCGCTGGCCCGAGGCAAACTCCGTACCATCGGCGCGACAACATGGGCAGAGTACAAAAAATATTTTGAAAAAGACCCTGCCTTAACCCGTCGTTTCCAAGTAGTGCAAGTGGATGAGCCCGATGAAAACAAAGCCATCAACATGCTTAGGGCATTGAATGCTTCTTTGGAAAAACACCATAACGTGATTATTCTCGATGAAGCAATTCAGGCAGCCGTGAAGCTTTCCCACCGCTACATCCCTGCACGCCAACTTCCTGATAAAGCTGTCGGCTTGATTGATACTGCCTGCGCGCGAGTTGCAGTCAGCCAGCATGCTGTGCCCGGCATTATCGAGTTTCTGCGCAAGAAATCCGAAGCATTAAAGCTTGAACAAGCAAATTTGGAACGTGAGAAAAAACTCAGTTTCGATTCTGAAACACGGATAACCAATATCAGTAAAGAACTGACTGAAGTTGAAGGTCGTCTGAAAAAATTAGAAGACAGATGGAAATCTGAAACAGACTTGGTTACCGAACTATTAGATGTGCGCGAACAAATCATGCAAGTGAAAGAAGGAACGGCCGAGAAAGAAAGCAAGCAGCTGTACACCCGCCAAAAAGAGTTGGTTAACAAACTGAAAAAACTGCAAGGCATCCAACCACTAGTTATGCCTTTAGTGGATAGCCGTACCGTTGCCGACGTTGTAGCTGACTGGACAGGTATTCCGGTTGGCAAAATGATGAAAGATGAAGTTGAGGCTGTCTTGCAACTTGCTGATACTTTAAACAAACGCATCATTGGCCAACGTCATGGTTTGGATGCAATCGCCCGTCGTATTCAAACATCACGTGCGAATCTAGATAACCCCAACAAACCTATCGGCGTTTTCATGTTGGCAGGTCCTTCCGGCGTGGGCAAAACCGAAACGGCATTGGCCCTGGCTGATACATTGTACGGCGGTGAACAAAACGTAATTACTATCAATATGAGTGAATATCAGGAAGCTCATACCGTATCCACCCTGAAAGGCGCGCCTCCGGGCTATGTCGGTTATGGTGAAGGCGGCGTACTGACCGAAGCCGTACGACGCAAACCTTATAGCGTCATCTTGCTTGATGAAGTAGAGAAAGCACATCCGGATGTGCATGAAATCTTTTTCCAAGTATTCGACAAAGGCTGGATGGAAGATGGTGAAGGCCGTTATATCGATTTCAAAAATACCATCATTATCCTGACTACCAATGTAGGTACGGATTTGATTATGGATATGTGTGATGACCCTGAAATGCTGCCTACTCCGGAAGGCTTAACCAAAGCCTTACGCGCCCCTATGTTGAAAACTTTTCCTGCCGCGCTATTAGGCCGTATGCAAGTGATTCCTTACTATCCGCTATCTGACGATATGCTCTCAAAAATTGTGGAATTGCAATTAGGCCGTATCGTAGATCGAATTAAAGATAACCACGGTATCGACCTGCACTACACGCCTGAAGTGCTAAAACTGATTACTTCGCGCTGCACAGAAGTTGAGTCAGGTGGTCGCATGATTGATGCAATCTTGACCAATACGGTGCTACCACAAATCAGTCGTGAACTGCTTACTTCTGCAACTCAAGGCAAACAAATTTTAAGCGTAAATATTGATGCAAGTAATCATGACTTTACTTATCAATATAAATATAAACTTCGCAAGAAAAATACCTTATAATTCCAAGCTAAATCAGAAAATTTAGTCTTTCTAATTAATTAAAATACACCCATTTATTTCCCTGTTATTACATATTGCATTGAAAGTATTTATTGTTTGTACCAATATCGTTCAATCTAAAGGCAAATTAAGATGCATAAACAACTAATAAAATATATATCATTCTTGATGATATCCTTAATGGTAAGCTCATGTGCTTCCGACCATAAACCTCCTAAAGAATCTGATGAGAGTGGGGAAAAAATTGATGTACAAATCATAGTTTCTCCTGATTCGAACCCTAATATAATTGGCCAACCTTCTCCTATTAGATTAGACTTATATCAGTTATCTTCTGTTGGCGAGTTTAAAAAATCAAATTATTTTGAACTTACCAACAATGCCAAAGAAAATTTAGGTGATAAGTTAATCCAGCAGAACCAATTCATGCTGCATCCTGATACGGTTACCATATTGCCAATTAAAATGGATTCCCACCTGAAATATTTAGGTGTAGTCGCGAGTTATCGAGATTTGGATAACAGTCAATGGCAATTGGTATTGTTAAAACAGAAAAAACAATGGTATCAATTTGGCAAGCATTATTTTTATATAAATATTAGTAAAAATAAATTAACTCAATTATCAAAACCAGAAATGTTGAATATGCTAAAAAAATACAAAGAGCGGCACCCTGACGATGAACGAATTAAAGAAAATGGAAAAATTCGTAAATACGATAATGACCTTAGCAAAGGTATTTTCCGTGAAGAAAAATAATAACTAAAAGATTAAGGATGAAGGCATGGCAATAGAAGCAAAAGTAGTCTGGTCAGAGGGGATCTTTATTACCCCCCAGCATTTCCAGCAATTTGAACGTTATCTTGAATCCGGCCTACGCCAATTAGCCGTTTCTCAAGAGGGGCATTTTTGGGGATTCTCTTCACTGGTATTAAATTCAGACGGCCTCAAACGAGGGGTAATTAGTATTAATGAAGCAGAAGGTGTTTTCCCCGATGGTACTGTATTTTTGTTCTCTCAAAAACAACTTGAAAATTTGAGTCTAAAAGTTCCTGCAAATATTAAAGACACCAAAATCTGCCTAGCTGTTACTCTGCCTTCTTCTGTAAATAATGAGATTTACTTTCCCAATCAGAATTCTTCAGACTCATGTCGCTACAAAGCTTTTAATAAAACTCTAGCAGACACTACAAATACTGAATTAGATGGTCGTCAAGTAACACTGGCAGATCTTAATCCGATGTTGGTTTTAGAAAACGACTTAACCAGCGGACAAACCGCCCTGCCCATTGCTCTCATCCGTTCCAGCTCTGCGGACTTTGAAATTATTCTAGACGAATCATATATCCCGCCTTGCCTCGGAAGCCAAAAGCAACAACACCTAAAAGCCTATATTTCAGAGATTTATGGTTTATTGATGCAAAAAAGCAATAGCTTGGCTAATGCTGTGAACGATCCTAATACTGGTGGCTCTGTTGAAGTTATGGACTTCATGATGCTTCAAACCATTAATCGATATCTCGCATATTTGCATCATGAAAATGAAGGCGCCCGACAAACGCACCCTGAACAATTATTTATTAATTTATCCAAACTATGTGCTGATTTAATGACCTTCCTGCCTTCTCGCAAAGTAGGTGATATCCCAGTATATGAGCATAATGACCTAGCCTCATGTTTCGGTAAGTTATTTTTCAATTTACGTAAATCATTATCTATCGTGCTTGAACAACGTGCGATCAGAATTCCGCTTGATATGCGTGACGAAGCCACTCGTGTTGCTCAAACACCAGATCAAAGCCTACTGGATAAGGCTTCATTTGTTCTTGCTATCAAAGCTGATATGCCGAACGAAGCATTACGTCAAAAAATTCCAAGCGTCGTAAAAATAGGTACTGTGGAAAAAGTAAAAGAATTGGTTGCTTACCATCTGCCTGGAATCAGGGTGCACGCTTTATCTGTAGCACCAAGAGAATTGCCATACCACAGCGGTTATGTCTATTTTGAATTGGACAAAAGGCATGAACTGTGGGACATGTTTGATACTTCATCAGGCATGGCCTTCCATTTAGCCGGTAATTTTCCGAATTTAGATGTTGAATTTTGGGCAATTAAGTCTTTAAGTTAATTTGGTTTAATTTGGAATTTCATTATGGATAACCAGAATAATGCTGCACACAGCATTGTAAACATTTATAACCCTTTGATTGAGGCAGCCAAACCGGTTTTTATCTTAGTCAATGCGATGCAGCAAACTACCAGTCAATTGTCTACCGACAGTTTGATCAACAAATTTTCTATCTTAATCAATAATTTTGAAGAAAATGCTGAAAAAAATGGAGCAAGGTACGATGCTATTCAGGCCGCAAAATACTGCCTATGTACATTCGTAGATGAATTAGCTGTTCGTGCGGGTTGGGCAGATGAAACTTGGTCCAAAAACAGCCTGTTAGTATCTTTCTATGACGAAACATGGGGCGGAGAGCGTTTTTTTGAGATTATTCAAAATTTAAAGCAGGATCCGGATAAAAATATTGATTTATTAGAGTTCATGTACTTATGTCTGCAATTTGGCTACAAAGGCAAATATCAAGTATTAAATAGTGGCGAACTCGAAATCGACAAGATTAAGAGAGATTTGCTTGCCTTAATTCACAGCAAACGGCCGGATCAAACTGCTGAGCTTTTCAAACACAATCCAATTATTACCAATACCATCCAACGAAAACAGAGGCTTACCATTCCTTTATGGGTAGTAGGTGTTTTAGGGGCTGTTGTCTTGGGAATAGGTTACTTTGCTATGCAATGGTCTTTAGGCAATGATTTTGATACCGCCAGTACAAAAGTCAACAATCTCAAACTTTCTCCTGTTACAGCCAAACAGCAAGCAACACAAGGCACTATTCGATTACGGCCTTTATTAGAAAATGAAATTGCTAGAAAACTAGTCTCTGTGGAAGACTTCCAAGACAGAAGTACGGTTACTATTTTAGGTGATGGTCTTTTTGAGTCTGGTTCTGCGCAAATCCAAGACCAGTATTACCCCGTCTTGGCTAGAGTCAGCCAAGCTCTAGACAGCGTAGAAGGGCAAATCGTAGTTACCGGATATACTGACGATAAACCTATTCAAAGCTTGAACTTCCCATCTAACTGGCATCTCTCTCAGGCTCGAGCTGATGCAGTAAAAGAAATTTTATTGAATTACATCAAAAATGGTAGAACACGTATTCGCTCTGAAGGGCGTGGCTCAACCGATCCTGTTGCGCCAAATGATACTTTGGAAAATAGAGCTAAAAACCGAAGAGTTGAGATAACCCTATTCACAACGGGAACAGGTCCTAAACTGGGTAGTGCAGTGGAAGTAAAAACCAATACTTCAACTACTCAGCCAAACAGCGATGTAAATACACATCAATAATCTGAAATTGGATTGATACGGAAAAACAAATATGAGAAAAATTCTTTATTTTCTAGGCTCCCGTTCTTTATGGGTAATGCTGGGTATCGCCGGTCTGATTATATTGGTATGGTTTATCGGTCCATTGATTTCCATAGGTGAAATCCGTCCTTTAGCAAGCAAGGTTATTCGCCTTGCTGTATGTGTTGCTATTGTCGGTATTTGGTTAGTTAAAGCTATATTTCGCCAATATCGTGAATCACGCCGAAACGCTGCCTTACTGAAGGAAATTCGTGCAGCGCAAGAACCTATCTTAAAAAATGCAAGCGATGTCAGCTCAATGAGCCGTCAGTTTGCTGAAATGGATAAAGTACTGAAAAACGCCAAATTCTCCAAATCTAAAAATAGTTTATTAGCAAGACTGGAAGAAGGTCAGTATCTTTATCAAATGCCGTGGTATGTTGTTTTAGGTGCTGCCGGATCCGGTAAAACAACAGCGTTAAAACGTTCCGGTCTCAACTTCCCCTTAGAAAGTACTTTAGGAACATCTGTAAGCGGCTTGGCAGGGACACGTGATTGCGATTGGTTTTTATCAGATGAAATTGTACTTCTCGATACTGCGGGCAGATTATCTTTACATGACAACCACAGCAATAAAGACTCCAGCGACTGGGAAGAATTTGTATCCCTTCTGAAGCGTTACCGCCCCAAACAGCCTATCAACGGGGTATTGGTTACCGTAGGAGTAGACGACCTTTTGGGAGGCAAAACCAATATTCCCGAAATTTCTGCAGAACTTCGCAAAAGAATCCATGAAATGCATACCAAATTAGGTATACATTTCCCTGTTTATCTCATGATAACCAAACTGGATTTGCTGCATGGTTTTGACAAATTCTTTGATCACCTGACTGAAGAACAAAGGAATCAATATCTGGGAATCTCTCTTTCTGATGCGGAAGGGATGGAAACTCCCATTGCCACTGCTTCCAACGCTTTATCGGAAGTTGTGGACAAACTTCGTTCCTCTATGTTGGGTACCATTCACCAATTGGAATCTTCTGAAGATAAAGCAGCGGCTTTTGCTTTTCCTGAAGAATTTGAACGTCTTAATCAAGCGGTACTTTCTCTATTCAAAGAGTTATCTAAATCTTCGAAATTTGAACAACCTATTTCGTGGAGAGGTGTTTATTTTTCAAGCAGCACCCAAACGGGACAACATTTCAATCCCATATTGGATGGCTTGCAAAACGATTTCCAATTATCGAAAAAATACTTGGATTCGGATCGAACCAAAACTCAAAACAACGAGCAAAGTTTTTTCCTGAACAGACTGTTTTCTGATGTCATCCTTAGCGAAGCAAACTTGGCTGGAGAAAATAAATCTTGGTTTGTCAAAAAACAAATGCTCTATTGGTTAGGCATTGGAGCTATTGTCACCATAGTTGCTGCCTGCTTAGCCATGATGCTGAACAGTTACTCAAATAATCGCTCATATCTCGAGCAAGTTGGCGATAAAGCAACAAAATTAGGTCAAGAAGCGAAAAAATACACTGAAGCTCCCAATCTACTCGAAGCGGTAACATTTGCAGAACATGTCAAAGATACCACTAGCAGCAAAGAAATTCCGGATCTATCTTCCCCTCCTCTCAGCTATCGTATGGGTCTTTACCAAGGCGGGCAAATGGAAGACGTTGGAGAATCTGCCTACCGCAGAATCCTTCAAGACAACGTGATGCCTTTAATCAGCTTTAAATTAGATGAACTTCTGCGTACAACCAGCGGCTCAGACGGCATCAATGGCTACAATACTTTAAAAGCTTATCTGATGATGTATGACAAAGAGCATTTTGATGCCGCTTTTATGCAAAACCGGCTGATGACTAATTTGTCTAAAGCAGAATCTTCAGGTATGAGTGCCCAACAGAAAAAATCTGTTGAGAAAGCTTTAAATCAGATTCTTTCTAAACAAAGCATTACTCCTAGCGTACCCTATGATGAAGCATTAGTTGAACGCCGCAGACAAGAAATTGCCCAAAGAGATATTGCTACCATGGTGCTGGAAGATACCATCAATACAGTTGCTCTTTCAGGCAAAGAAGGAATCACACCTGTTTCTTTTTCAAGTATGGGCGGCGTGCAAAGCCACTTATTGTTCCGTCGTAAAACTGGTGGAGCTTTAAAAGAGCCTATTAACTTCATTTATACCAAAGAGGCTTACATTACTAAAGTCTTACCTGCTATGGTTAAATCGGCAGAGCAATTTTTTAATGAAGACAACTGGGTATTAGGTAGTTATGCTTCTCAAAGCCAAAGTAAAGCTGCTGTCCTTTCTGATGCTCAAAAGCTTTATTTCAATAATTACATTAAAACATGGAATAACTATTTGGCTGATTTGTCATTGGTTGTACCTAAATCATCACGAGAAAGCATTCAGATTGCCAAGCTTTTATCAGAGAAAAATTCTCCCTTGGTGAACATCATCAAAGGTATCAGTGATAACACAACGCTGACCATTGATAAAAAGATAACGGATAAAGCAGACAGTAAAATTGCCGAATGGTTAAATAGAGCAGGACTGTCAAAGCTTTTAGACGCTGAAGGAGAGGCCAATGTAAAAAATGAATTGGCTGCTTTGAAACTAGCCACTCCCGTTGATGATGCTTTTGCAGATTTCCATACCTTAACTGAAACCACAAACGATCAACCTCCGGCTATTAACAGCGTTACTGAAGCCATTAATGATCTGTACGTTTATTTGGTTGCCGTTAATGTTGCAGTTGAAAAAGGCGTAGATTTACCTCCTGATGATCCGTTTGTGAAATACAAAGCTGAAGTAAACCGGCTTCCTATGCCCTTCCGCCCAATGTTAGACAATTTTTCTGAGATTATTTTGAAAAACACCGACAAAATTGTCGATGAAAAACTTATGTCCACCTTGGAAAAACAGTTGGCAACCGTAACAAACAGTTGCCAAGAGATACATCAACAGGGTTACCCTTTTGATAGAGGTTCGGAGACCAATGTTGCCTTGGAAAGCTTCACCAACATATTTGGTCCAAACGGCATGTACAGCAAGTTTACCAATTTATCAGGTGAGGCCACTGTATTGGCACGTTCAGAGAAACTGGAAACATTAACGGCCCAAAACAGCGCATTTAAAGACCGTTTTTCCAAACTGAACGATATTGCAACAATCCGACAAGGATATTTTGACAAAGGGTCTGAAACACCTACTTTTGACTTTACAGTCAAAGTCTTAATCCTTGATCCCAGTCTGGAAAGTGTGAATGTTTCTTATGCAGGAAAAAGCTTTGTATACAGTCATGGCCCAGTCAATCCTGCAACCTTTACCTGGCCTTCAAAAGAAAAAAATGCCTTGGCAAAAATCGATGTTTCCTCTCCGCAAATCAATAGTGCGGGTATTAGCTCAACCGGACCATGGTCAATATTCCGTCTGATTGAAAAAGGAAAAATCATTCGTCAAACAGGAAACACTACCGTTGTCGAATACAACATCCAAGGCAAAAACGTTGTGCTTGAATTTACTACTTCCACAGCCTTCAACCCCTTTAATTTAAATAAATTAAGGAATTTTCAGTGCGTTTGAAGGTCGTAGTGCATATGTAAGCAGGCCGTCTGAAATCACATATTCCAACAAGCTTCTGACACAGTCCTGTGTGTGATTGAAAAATAGAAAATCTGACACTGCGGCGAAATTGGCTTTTAATGTAAACAAGGAATTTCCCGAAATGAATAGAACAGTCGTTGCCCATACACCTTTGGGGTCACAACTATTATTCAAAAAAATGCTTGGAACCGAATTTGTTTCAAACCTTTTTGAGTTTAATATCACTTTAGTTTCCAAAGATTCCAATTTACAAGGCAAAGATATTATCGGCCAGCCAATAACATTGGAAATTAATACAGAAGCAGGCAGCCCGCGCTATCTGAACGGCTTGGTTACCGACTTCGGCTATATCGGTGAAGATGAAGACGAAGAAGACTATCATGCCTACACCTGCACAGCCCGTCCGTTTATGTGGTATCTTACCCAAAATACCGATAGCAGGGTATTTGTCGATAAATCAGTTTTAGATATTGCCAATGAAGTCTTGTCTCCCTTCGGATTCTCCTTTCAGGTTAAATGCCAAAAAAGCTATCGCACAAGGGGATTTTGCGTCCAATATCAGGAAAACAGTTTTGACTTCCTAAGTCGCCTATTTGAACAGGAAGGCATCTACTACTATTTTACCCACAGCAACGGTTCGCACGAGCTGGTTATTGCTGATGATGTGGGTATTCTGGAAGCAATCCCTTCTCCTAATATTCCTTACCACTCCAAAAATACCGCACCCGGTGCACCCAACATCGCCTATATCGATGTTTGGGAGGAACGTGATGCCCTGAAATCCAGCCAGTTCGTGACTCAGGAATACAATTATAAAAACGCCAAAGTCCTGATGAAATCTTCTGATTCGGTTCATGATTTCAGTTCTGTCCCGATGGAACATTATGATTTTTATACCGGCTTTAACGATGTTTCAGAAGCGCAAAATTACAGTCAGGTACGCAGTGAAGACCTGAAAAGCCAAACCAAGATCATTACCGGTTCAGGTACTGCATTGACTGTGGCTCCCGGTTATACGTTTACTCTGAGCAAACATCCGCATTCATCATCCAATACCGAATACACCATTCTGAAAGCAGACTATGATTTTGAAGAGGCCGGCTATACCACTGGCGATCGTATCGGCAAATTCAGAATTTCATTCCGCGTATTGCCCAAATCCTACTCATACCGCCCTCCTCTTAAAACACCCAAACCTAAAGTATTGGGCACACAAGCGGCTACGGTAACGGGTCCTGCCGGAGAAGAGGTCTATACCAACGAGTATGGCGATATTAAAGTGCAATTCCATTGGGACCGCTACGGCAAAATGGATGAAAACAGCTCCAACTGGGTTCGGGTAACGCAAGGTTCTGCCGGTGCGGGATACGGTTCTATCAACACACCACGTATCGGTGAAGAAGTGCTGGTTGACTTCATCAACGGCGATGCCGACCGACCGATTGTATTGGGTCGTCTGTACAACAGCGCAATGTCGCCACCATGGGGCTTTCCTGCCGCGGCCAAACAGTCCGGTATCAAAAGTAAAAGTTTCAATTCGCCATTGTCCAACTTCAACGAACTGATGTTTAACGATACTGCCGGTTCTGAGATGGTCAATTTCCAAGCGCAAAAAGACCTGACCTCGCTGGTTAAAAATAACGAAACCCGCAACGTCAACAACGACCGCACCACCACGATTGGCAACAACGAAACGGTTACGGTAGTAGGCGATCGGGCGAAAACCGTCCAAAAAAACGAAACGGCTTCGATTGCCCAAAACCGCACAAAATCGGTGGGCCAAAACGAGACCTCCAGCATTACCCAAAACCAAAGCATTAGTGTGGGTGACAACCAAAGTACCAGCGTGGGTAAAGACCAAAGCGTCAACGTGGGTAAAAACCGCAGCCGTTCTGTTGGTTTGAACGAGAAAGTAGGCATAGGTCTGAGCCAGGCATTGACTGTTGGACAGGATCAGAACGTTGCTGTCGGCAAAAACCAAGCGTTGACTGTTGGTGCCAACCGCAACAAGACCGTTGTAGCCAACGAAGTCAGCAGTATCGGTGGAAACAGACAAGAAACCGTCAGCCTGAACGGTATGAACAATGTCGGCATCGGACAGATGACCAACATCGGTGCAGGCTATATGTTGAACGTCGGTGCAGGCTGGATGACCAATGTCGCCGGTACTGAAATGCATAGCGTCGGCTTGGTGATGGGTCTCAACGCCGGTATGAACATCGGTCTCAATGCCGGTAGAAACATCACGCTGTCCGCAGGCAAGAAAATTACCATACAAGTCGGTAACTCCATGATTTTGATTGATAAAAACAAAATCAGCATCGTCAGCAAAACGATCAAGATCGTCGGTACTAAGGTGATTGATATCGACGGCAAAAAAGTCGATATCAACTAGAGAAGATATGCCATGTTTGAGTTGCAGAACTTTACCTGCTTTCATACGCAGCAGTTTAAAAACATCGACCAAACAGATCGGGCTTATGACGTAGTCGTCGCCAAAGTCAGCTACGAGTTTGAAATTGACCCGGAGACAGGAAAAACGGAGCTTGCGTTTGCCCGTAAGCAAACCCCGCTTACGTTTGCCGATACCTATTACGGTGATCCTTCACAAACCTCGACTCAGTTTGAAAGCGACTTCAGCCTCTACAAGCCCAAAACCGACTTGGTCGTCAATGCGACTGCCTACGCACCCGACGATATTCCCTCTCGGCAATTTACCGTATCCGTAAGCATCGGCGATTACCAAAAAAGCCTGGCACTTACAGGAGAGCGTTACTGGGTGCGGGAGGTGGCCGGGTGGTCTTTGAGCGAACCCGACCCTATCCTTTCGCTGCCTATCCGCTATGAGTTTGCCTTTGGCGGCAGCGGAGTTGAAGACGATCACACAGGCTATCAGCAGAACGCCATCGGTATCGGCTACTATCCGAAAGCCGAACTCAAAAAAACGGGTTTAAGCGGACGCTGAAAGCACATCAAATCTATGATCCTGCACACCCCGTGCATGATCCGTCCGATAAGGTCGCTCCCGAAGGTTTCGGCTTTATGCCCCGTTATTTCGCACTACGAGCCCAACATACCGGTACTGCCGATGAGCAATGGATAGCCAACCGTGCCCCGCTACTGCCTGAAGATTTTTCTATGGCCTATTGGAATGGCGCACATCCCTCGCTGCAGCTTCCCCATCTGAAACCCAACCATATTTACGAACTGACATTTACTGGCATGGTGCATTCCTTCCAAGCACCCAACCAACGCTTTACCGTTGATTTGCCAGTAGAAACCGTGTTCGTCCACGCCCATACAGCAACCAACTCGTCATTGTGCAAAGACATGGTATTGGACACCATTCTCGTTGATGTAGAACAACGCCGCATTGATTGCAGCTACCGCACATCTTTTCCGGAGGAACTGGAAATTGCGGCATGCCAGCTCAGATTTATCGCCCGACACGAACGGGCAGACCAAATCGCAGCCGCCCAAGCTTGTCGGGATTCACAGGATGAATTTATCCCAATCCCGCCATCTTTGGCAGCACACGCATAAACCACACATAGGTCGTCTGAAACTCTAAACCCTTACTCATCCATCTTTCAGACGCCCCCATCCCCAACAGGAGCAAGCCGCCATGGCCGTCAATAAAATCGCCCGTAAAAGCAGCAACTTCAGGGTCGTCAAAAATTGTAGGAGGTGAAAAACGAAGCTTGTTTAGTGATAGCTCCTGCGAATAAGGCGTTACCATGATAAAAAATTAATTAATTTCTTTAAAAGAAAATGGTTCGATATCTTAATATGGTGGATTCTACTTTTCTTTATTATGGGATTTTATGCATCAACCGATATTAAGTTTAACTTGTTAAATATTCCAATATTTTCTTTCTTTATAGTAATTATTTTTCATCTAGAGTTAGATAAAAAAAATTTCGGAAAGTGGATCTATTTTATTCAATTACTATTAGGAATATGTTTAGGTTTACTGGTGCAAGTAGGTAGAAGTAAATTCTGTCTTCTCAATGGTATTATTTGGGGAGGACTAGTGGGTATTACTGCGCCTCTATGGATTAAATTATTATTATTTTTAAAAGAAAAAATAGGAGATTATGTGTAACTATAAGCATAGTAAGCGTAAGTTGTAGCAAACTTCCCTACTCTGAAACCCTAAACCCTCACTCATCCATCTTTCAGACGATCCC
>AEPI01000069.1 GCA_000193795.2 Neisseria lactamica NS19
TTTTCTGTTTTGCAAGAATGGCAAAATTTTAAATTGCGGCATTTGTCGGGAACAACAGAAACCGCTCTGCCGTCATTCCCGCGAAAGCGGGAATCCAGTCCGTTCGGTTTCAGTTTTTTTTGAGGTTTCGGGTAACTTCTAAATCGTCATTCCCGCGCAGACGGGAATCTAGAACCCAAGGCTGCAAAAATTTATCCGAAACAACAACAATCCCTCATCGTCATTCCCACGAAAGTGGGAATCTGGAACGTAAAATCTAAAGAAACCGTTTTACCCGATAAGTTTCTGTGCCGACAGACCTAGATTCCCGCCTGCGCGGGAATGACGGGATTTTAGGTTTCTGATTTTGGTTTTCTGTTTTTGA
>AEPI01000068.1 GCA_000193795.2 Neisseria lactamica NS19
CAGCCTGCTCCAGTGTAATTGTGATTCTTGGTTTCGTTGTAGCCATACTTTCAGTGCATCAAAAAATAAAAGTGATGCTATCAAAAGTGCATCACTTTATCAAGATTGATGTAGCGGATAGAGCTGGGCTCTGCCCAGACCCGCTCTCCGAGGGCGTTCGCCACGTGGCAGGGGGTGGGGCATAAAAACCGCCCCACCCCCTAGCCCTAGCGTATTTGGATTGGCTAGCGTCAAGGGGTATCCAAAAAATTTCGTAAAGGCAAAAGCGGCCTTTACAAAATTTTCTGGACATCCTCCCCTTGACTTGTGCAAAGGTTACTTAGCATTAAAGGCTCAAATTTGCGTTTTCCTGCGATTTCTAAGCATCCATATACCTACCTATTGCCAACACTAAAAAATTCAATCTGACGCAATTCTAGACGCACTAGCGGCAAAAAATAAAACCGCCCCACAAGGGAGGCGGAAACTTACGTTTTTTGATTGTGGTCGGGTTATTGACTGAACAGCAGCAACAACGCTAAGATTATCCGAGCGTCAATCGCAAGTGCCATCAGCAACTTACCCCTTTGCCAAGAGATAGTGAATTGCATGGTACAACTCCTGTAAGGTTAATAACCGAGCAGGAACCACACAAAATCCCCGTGGCTGCGGGGATTTTTTGCGTCCCCGCCCACCGTTTTTGCTGTCATACAGACCAGCAATTTCTAATTCTAACGCGCCTTTAGCCGCTTATGTTCTTCAAGAGCTTCTATAGTCTTCCAAATTCGTTCGCACACCATATCCCGACCGATTAACTCAGCCTGCCGATTAAACCACCCTCCATATTGCTTTGCGAGCCAAGAATAAACGGCTTCGTCTTTATCGGCGACTTGATTCTCCCAAGACACCAAATCCACTCTAGGAACGTCTAGCGAGAAAATATCAGACACTACATCCTGCGTCCATTTTGCATAGCCCCAAAAGTTTTCTAAATTGTCCTCTTTAGCAGCCAAAAAGCGTTGCTGTTTTTGCGGTCTTACTTGCAATTCCAACCGAACGCCATCAATCGGGAAACCTACCGGATGGTCATAGTCAAATTTATAAAACAGCTCATTCGCAATCTTCTTTGATTTCTCATAGAGCCTAATGCGGATAGGAGACTTAGTAGAGCCTAGATAAAGGGTTCTACCAAACTTAGCATCATCCGACAACCAATCCCCAACTGTTGATGTTTTAAGTCGATGATTTTTCTTAGCGATTGATACTAAACGAGCAGAAAATTCATCGAATAAACCAGCCTCGCAGAAATCTTCTGCAATATCAATCCGAGTTACAGCATGCTGCTCTGCCCAAACATCACGCACTAAATTTCTAAAATCTGCTGCCTTAAGACCAGACGCACTTGCATTCGGATTTGCACCTCCATTTCCACCCCATAAAATTGAGACGTTCGGATTTCCATTTTCATCATCCAAAAAGCATGATTTTTGATATCCATATCGCCCACGAGAGCCAAATCTCAACTCCCCACCCAAATTATTACGACAATATCCTAAAATATTATGGAAACTATCTGATATTGTTGCAGAATACCAGTCGCAGTGCATATCAGATGACCCCCTGTCCGCTCTCCGATTTTCTGTTCCTAACCCCCGTGTTACTATACGGGGGTTGAGCCGAACGATCACCGCGCGCAGACGCTTGCGCGAAACTGCCACGCGTTGCTCGTTCGGCTCTTCCATTTTCACCGTCCACAGCCTCAGAAATTTCAGCAGTCATTTCATCCAAAATACCTTGTGATTCGACATACAGAGCCTGCGTCCTTGTCAACATAGACTCAAGAGATGCTGACAATCCATCTTTTACCAGTCTATCGGATTCTGCTAATCGCTCTAGGTTGTCTGCAATCTGAGACAAAACAGGAGTCGTTAATGAGACGAACTCCGAAATCGTTTTAGACATTGGTACACCATTCAGCTTATTCAGCCTTTTCAGCACGTCATAAT
>AEPI01000067.1 GCA_000193795.2 Neisseria lactamica NS19
TCAGGCTGGGGCGGCACAACGCGCCCGATTTTCCACAGGGGGCCGCCGTTACCATAGGCAATTTCGACGGCGTGCATCTCGGACACAAACATATCCTCCAAAAACTCCGCCTCGAAGCCGACGCGCGCGGCTTGCCCGTCGTTGCCGTCATCTTCGAGCCGCAACCCAAAGAATTTTTTGCCGCCCGTACAGGCAAAACCCCGCCGTGCCGCATCAGCCCCCTGCGTACCAAACTCGAGCTGCTCGAAAAAACCGGCTGCGTCGATGCCGTCTGGGTTTTACGTTTCGACCGGCATTTTTCCGAAATATCCGCGCAGGGGTTTATCGACCGCCTGCTGCGTCAAACTTTGAATACGCGCTATTTGCTCGTCGGCGACGATTTCCGTTTCGGTGCGGGGCGGGAAGGCTGTTTTGAACTGTTGGCACAACAGCCCGATATGCAGACCGAGCGCACGCCTTCCGTCATTGTCGAAGACATCCGCACCAGCAGCACCGCCGTCCGCCAAGCCCTTTCAGACGGCAACCTTGCCTATGCGAAAAAACTTTTGGGGCACGACTACGTTTTGGGGGGCAGGGTGGTGCACGGCAGAAAACTCGGACGCACCTTAAACGCCCCGACCGCCAATATCCGTCTGCCCCGCCACCGTTATGCACTCGGCGGCGTGTTCGTCGTCGAGGCGGACGGCGCATTCGGCACGCGGCGCGGCGCGGCGAGCTTCGGCTTCAATCCCACCGTCGGCGGCGGGCGTTTTCAAAAGCTGGAAGTCCATTTGTTCGACTTTCAAGGCGATTTGTACGGACAACGGCTGAACGTCCGCTTCCTGCACAAATTGCGCGACGAGGAAAAGTTTGACGGTATGGAAGAACTGAAAAGGCAGATTGAAGCCGATATGGAAGCCGCAAGGCGTTGGTAGAAAAACCTTATACAAACCATCCGATTGGGCTACAATCAATCTTTTAACTGTTCGGACGGCACAGGGTTTTCCCGTTGTGAAACACTGTTTGAGGCGCAATGCCGTCTGAAACCGAAATATTGTAACAATAGAGATTAAAAAATGACCGATTACAGTAAAACCGTCAACCTGCTCGAAAGCCCGTTTCCGATGCGCGGCAACCTCGCCAAGCGCGAACCTGCGTGGCTGAAAAGCTGGTACGAGCAAAAACGCTACCAAAAACTGCGCGAAATCGCCAAAGGCCGCCCGAAATTCATCCTGCACGACGGCCCGCCGTATGCCAACGGCGACATCCACATCGGTCATGCCGTCAATAAAATCCTTAAAGACATCATTATCCGCAGCAAAACCCAAGCCGGTTTTGACGCGCCTTATGTACCGGGTTGGGATTGCCACGGTCTGCCCATCGAAGTGATGGTGGAAAAACTGCACGGCAAAGATATGCCCAAAGCGCGTTTCCGCGAATTGTGCCGCGAATACGCCGCCGAACAAGTTGCCCGCCAGAAAAAAGACTTTATCCGCTTGGGCGTGTTGGGCGATTGGGATCGTCCTTACCTGACTATGGATTTTAAAACCGAAGCCGATACCGTGCGTATGCTCGGCGAAATCTACAAATCGGGCTATCTCTACCGGGGCGCGAAACCGGTTCAATTCTGCTTGGACTGCGGCTCTTCGCTGGCGGAAGCGGAAGTGGAATACAAAGACAAAGTATCGCCTGCGATTGATGTTGCCTATCCGTTTAAAGACACTGCCGCGCTTGCCGCCGCATTCGGTTTGGCAGGCATAGAGGGCAAAGCGTTTGCCGTCATCTGGACGACCACGCCTTGGACGCTGCCGGCGAGCCAAGCCGTATCGGCCGGCGCGGACGTGGTTTACCAACTGATTGATACGCCCAAAGGCAAATTGGTGCTGGCGAAAGATTTGGCGGAAGACGCGCTCAAACGCTACGGCTTTTCAGACGGCATCGCCATCCTTGCCGAAACCACCGGCGACAAGCTGGAAAACCTGCATATGAACCATCCGTTTTTGGAACGCGATATTCCTATGCTCAACGGCGACCACGTTACCACCGATGCCGGTACCGGCTTGGTGCACACCGCCCCCGCGCACGGTTTGGAAGACTATGCCGTCTGCAACAAATACGGCATCGGGCTTTACAACCCCGTCAATGCCGAGGGCAAATATATCGGCGAAACGCCGCGCGTTGCCGGTATGCGCGTTTGGGAAGCGAATCCCGTTATCCTGCAATGGTTGGAAGAAACCGGCAACCTTTTGGCAAACGGCAAAATCGAACACAGCTACGCCCACTGCTGGCGGCACAAAACGCCGCTGATTTACCGCGCGACAGGACAATGGTTTGTCGGTATGGACAAAGCCGGAAACGATGGTAAAACCCTGCGCGACAAAGCCATCAAAGCCGTTGACGATACCGAGTTTTTCCCGTCTTGGGGTCGTGCGCGTTTGGAAGCTATGATTGAAGGCCGTCCTGACTGGGTGGTTTCACGCCAACGCTATTGGGGCACGCCGATGACTTTCTTTGTCCACAAAGAAACGGGCGAGCTGCATCCGGACTCTGCCGAACTTTTGGAAAAAGTCGCGCAAAAAATCGAAGAAAAAGGCATCGAAGCGTGGTTCTCTCTGGATAAGGGCGAACTCTTGAGCGCGGAAGACTGCGAAAATTACGACAAACTCCCCGACACGATGGATGTGTGGTTCGACTCGGGTTCGACCCATTATTCCGTTGTGAAACAACGCGAAGAATTGGAATGGCCGGCGGATTTGTACCTCGAAGGCAGCGACCAACACCGGGGCTGGTTCCAATCGTCTATGCTGACCGGCTGCGCCTCATCAATGGGCCGCGCTCCGTACAAACAGCTTCTGACCCACGGTTTCGTTGTGGACGGCGAAGGCAAAAAAATGTCGAAATCCATCGGCAACGTCGTCGCGCCGCAAGAAGTGTATAACGAGTTCGGCGCGGACATCCTGCGCCTGTGGGCGGCATCCACCGATTACAGCGGCGAATTGGCGATTTCCAAAGAAATCCTCAAACGCGTAACCGAAAGCTACCGCCGCATCCGCAATACCTTGAGCTTTTTGTTTGCCAATTTGAGCGACTTCAATCCGATTGAAGATGCTGTTCCACAGGCAGAAATGGTAGAAATCGACCGCTATGCCCTGGTGTTGGCGCGTCAACTTCAAGAACGCGTCGCCGGCGATTTTTATCCGCGTTACGCCTTCCATTTTGCCGTAAAAGAAATGGTTTCTTTCTGCTCGGAAGATTTGGGCGCGTTCTACCTCGACATCCTGAAAGACCGCCTCTACACCACCAAAGCCGACAGCCGCGCCCGCCGCAGCGCGCAAACCGCCCTGTACCACATCACGCGCAGCCTGGTTCTCTTGATTGCACCGATTTTGTGCTTTACCGGCGAGGAAGCGTGGGACATCATCGGTGGCGGCGAAGAAGACAGCGTCCTCTTCCATACTTGGCACGAGTTCCCGACCATCAACGAAAAAGCCGAAGCTGAACTGGTGAAAAAATGGACGGCAGTCCGCAAAGCGCGCGAAGCCGTAACCGCCGCCATCGAGCCTTTGCGCGCCGACAAAACCATCGGTTCGTCCTTGCAGGCGGAAGCAGAAATCACCGCGCCGGAAGAAATGGCCGGCTACCTGAACGCCTTGGGCGAAGAATTGCGCTTTGCCCTCTTGGTGTCCAAAGCAGAAGTGAAAACCGGTGGCGAACTTACCGTTGCCGCCAAAGCCGGCGACGGCGAAAAATGCGAACGCTGCTGGCACTACACGCACGATGTGGGCGCGGTTGCCGGTTATGAGACCGTCTGCAAACGCTGCGCCGGGAATGTCGGCGGGGAAGGCGAAACGCGTCATTACGCCTGACGAGGTTTGGGCAAATGCCGTCTGAAACCGCCAAACAGCTTTTCAGACGGCATTTTTTGTGCCGCGATTTGTCTTCATAACGGCGGAGGGGGTAGATTCGCGGAATCTAAAACCTTATATATTACACTCGTCATTCCCGCGCAGGCGGGAATCCAGTCCGTTCGGTTTCAGTTATTTCCGATAAATTCCTGTTGCCTTTCATTTCTAGATTCTCGCTTTCGCAGGAATGACTGCGGAGGGGTTTTAGTTTTTCCGATAAATTCCTGCTGCC
>AEPI01000066.1 GCA_000193795.2 Neisseria lactamica NS19
AAATGCCTCCGATATAATCGGAGGCATTTTGAATTGGCACGCCCACGGGGAATCGAACCCCGGTTACCGCCGTGAAAGGGCGATGTCCTAACCGCTAGACGATGGGCGCATATTGTATTTTCTTACTGGCGCACCCGGAGCGATTCGAACGCCCGACCCTCTGGTTCGTAGCCAGATACTCTATCCAACTGAGCTACGGGTGCGGTACAATCACTTGTTCAAGTGATTGAGAAATCGCAATAATACGGATTTATCTGAGTCCTGTCTATTGTTTTAGACTGTTATTTTCAGTTATTTTTATAATTTGTTGATTTTAAAATAAACTATTTTTCAACGCAAGTTGCAGCAATTCTGCCGCATGTTGCCGCGTCGTATCAGTAATGACTTCCCCGCCCAGCATACGGGCAATTTCCCCAATCCGCTGCCCATCATCCAACACGCTGATTTCGCTGACGGTTTGCTCTCCCTCGCTGTGCTTGCGCACCCGCCAGTGGTTTTCGCCGCAGGATGCGACTTGGGGAAGGTGGGTAACGACAAGCACCTGATGTTTTTTACCCAAAGCCCGCAGGGCTTTGCCGACCATTTCGGCTACTCCGCCGCCGATGCCGGTGTCTACTTCGTCAAAAATCAGCGTTGGGATTTCCGTGTATTGGCTGGTAACAACCTGTAAAGCCAGACTGATGCGGGCAAGTTCGCCGCCGGATGCGACTTTGTTCAGCGGACGGGGCGGATTGCCTTTGTTGGCGGCAACTTGGAACTGTACCTGTTCCAAACCGTGCGCCGTCGGGGAAGACGGCAGCAGGACAATATCGAAACGCGCGCCTTTCATGGCAAGGTGTTGCATATGCTCGGTCGTTTCGCTACCCAAACGCCCTGCCGCCTGATGCCGCATAGCGGAAAGAATGTGGGCGGCTTCCTGATATTCGGCAAGGTTGCGGGCAACGGTTTGCGCCAATGCTTCCAAATCGGCGGCGGCTTGCAGGCTTTGCAGGCGTTCGTCGATTTCAGTCAGCTTTTGCGGCAATTCTTCGGGCTCGATGCGGTATTTCCGCGCCATCCCCATCAGTTCGCCCATACGCTGCTCCTGAGCTGCCAATTCATTGGGATTGATGTCGCTGCGTCCTGCCACATCGCGCATATTGGCACTGATTTCGCCCAATTCGGCTTCGATGCTTGCCAACATATTCAGGCTCTCGGCAAAGCGCGGCTCGATGTTTTGCAGATTGGCCAATAGTTTTTGACATTGATAGATATGGCGTTGGATGCCGTTGTCGCCGTCAATCTTGCTTCCGACTTCTTCGGCAGCCTGCAACAGCTCGGCAGAATGGGCAAGGCTGTCGTGGCTTTGGCTGAGGGCTTCCCATTCGCCTTGTTTAATGTCCAACTGATTCAATTCGTTAAACTGCCATTCCAGACGCTCTTGTTCGAGTGCAATGTTTTCTGCCTGTTCCTGCGCTTCCTGCAATGCTTTTTTTGAGTTTGCCCAGTTTTGATAAAGCTGCCTGACGGTTTCCGCCTGCGCCCTGCTGCCCGCAAATGCGTCCAACAATTCGCGCTGAGCGGCTTCCTGATTAAGCGAATGATGGGCGTTTTGCCCGTGGATGTCGATAAGCTGGCTGCCGACGGCTTTGAGTTGCGCCAGCGTGGCTGCCTGATTGTTGATAAAGCTGCGGCTTTTGCCTTTGGCATCGATAATGCGGCGGATACTGAGTTCTTCACCGCCGTCATCCAACAACCCTTGTTCACGCAATTCTTCTTTTAAAACAGGCAAGTGGGAAATATCAAACAGTGCCGACAGTTGGGCTTCTTTTGCACCGTTGCGAACCTGGCTGTAATCGGCTTTATCGCCCAACAAAAGCCCGATTGCGTCCAGTGTAATCGATTTGCCCGCGCCGGTCTCGCCGGTCAAAACGGTAAAACCGCTTTGGAAATCAAGGTTCAGGTTTTCGACAATGACAAAATCCCGCAAAGAAAGTGTTAGAAGCATTGTGAGGATTCCTTAGCAAATCGACCGATTAAATCTTATTTAACTTTAGGTATCCAGATTATAACTAAGATTTTTTGAATTGAAATAAGTTTTTTCTTATTCTTTATTCAGTATTTTGTTTTTTATCTGTTTATTTGTTGAAATGCCGTCTGAAGCAATATGCGTTTCAGACGGCATCCTGATTTCAATCGGGCGCGATAGCGGCGTGGACGGTTTCTGATTCTTCTTCATCCGTAGGCGGCATTTCTATCAAATCGGGCAAAACGAGTTCGCCCAGTTCGGTCAGCGGAGGCAGTTCTTCTAGACCGCCCAAACGCAAATCGCTGAGAAAAGTTGCCGTTGTCGCCCACAATGCGGGTTTTCCCAATGTGTCCCGATGTCCGATGACTTCAATCCACCCCCTATCCTGCAAGGTCTGCATCACATTCTGCGACACCGCCACGCCGCGTATGCCTTCGATGTCGCCGCGCGTTACGGGCTGCTGGTAGGCGATAATCGCCAGCGTTTCCATCACGGCGCGGGAATAACGCGGCGCACGCTGTTCTTGGAGGCTGCCCAGCCGCTCGAATGCCGTCTGAACAACCTGAAACCGCCAGCCCTCGTGCGTATGCACCAGTTGCAACGCCCTATCCTGCCAACGCGTTTTCAACTGCGCCAACACATCAATCAGCTTGTCCTGCGACAGCGGCGGCACACACAATTCGCGCATAGATTTTTCGTTTAAGGGTTCGGCTTGGGTCAAAAGCGCGGCTTCAATCAGCGCGTCGGGAGGGAGTTTTTCATTCATAACATTAAGATTTTAATGGTTTAAATATTTTTCAGGCGGCTTTGGGCAAGGCTTCTTTTCAGTTTTATATGTTGGTTTTGAATTTGACAAACAGGTTGTCCGGACAATCTGTCTGAGGTTTCAGACGGCTTTTTAAAGATAGTGAAATCTCTTTTGGCATTCCGCTATACCGTCCTACTCGTCCGCAGGCTTCTGTCCTTTGCGTTCCGCTTTCCTTGCTTCGCGTATGGCTTTGAGTTCGGCTTCTTTCTGACGGGCTTTTTTGAGCCAAGTTTCCCATTGGTTCGGCGTTTCGAGGGTAATTCTGCCGATTTTGCCTTCTCGGAAGTCGGTAAGGATGTTTTCGGCGGCTTTTTGGTAATTGATCCGTCCGCCACTGAGGACTGCGCCGCGTTTTTTGGCTATCCATTCGAGCCAAGCGTTGTCGTCCCAGTGGCTGCTGGGGTCTTTGTCGGCCCGGTAGCGTTCTTGCAGCATAGGGAGATAGTGGCGGCGGAGGTAGTCTAGGAGCTCTAGGGCGACTTCTTCTTCGTCCAACGCATTGCGTCCGACTGCGCCGCCGGCAGCAAGGTTGTAGCCGCCTTCTTCGACAATGATTTTCGGCCACAGCATTCCGGGTGTGTCGTATAACCAAAAATCGTCGGCAAGGAAAAGGCGTTGTTCGGCTTTGGTGATGCCGGGTTCGTTGCCGGTTTTGGCGGATTTTTTGCCTATCATACCGTTGATGAGGGTGGACTTGCCGACATTGGGAATACCGCAAATCAAAACGCGCAGGGGTTTGTCTATGCCTTGCCGGTGGGGAATCATCGCGCGGCAGGCTTGGGTGATTTTGCCGTGTGCGCCGGTTTCGGAGGAGTCGAGGGCGATGGCACGGGTGTCGGGGCGGCTGTTGTAGTGTTCGAGCCAGACCTTGGTGCGCTCGGGGTCGGCAAGGTCTTGTTTGTTGAGGATTTTGAGTTTGGGTTTGCCTTTGGAAAGCTGGGCAAGCAGGGGGTTTTCGCTGGAGGCGGGCATACGCGCGTCCAGCATTTCAATCACCATATCGACGCTTTTGGCGCGCTCGGCGATGGCTTTTTTCGCTTTGTTCATATGGCCGGGAAACCATTGGATTGCCATATCTTTCCTTTCTTCTCAATATTTGAAATGCCGTCTGAAACAGAAAATCGGGTTTCAGACGGCATCATCGTTCAACGGGATTAGCGGCTCGACAGGTTTTGCGCCTGCCGGTGGCGTATCAGCAATTCATAACGCCCTTTCAACCTTCGGGCGAGTTTTTCGACAATATAGACCGAACGGTGCTGTCCTCCCGTGCAACCGATGGCGACGGTCACGTAGCTCCTGCTTTCATCCTCCAAATGCGGCAGCCAACGCGTAACAAACCTTTCGATGTCGCCAACCATTTCCTGCACAAGCGGCTGTCCGTCCAAATAATCCCTGACCGGTTGATCCGTACCGGTAAACGCCCTCAGTTCGAGATCGTAATACGGGTTGGGCAGGCTGCGCATATCAAACATAAAATCTGCGTTGTTCGGCACGCCGTATTTAAATCCGAACGACTCCAAAATCACCAGCAGCCCGGTACGTTCGACCTTCAGCCACTGCCGCACGGCTTGGCGGAGCTGTTGGGCATTCATTTGGGAAGTATCGATGCAATAGGCGATTTCTTTAAGCGGGAACAGCCATTCCCGTTCTTTCTTCAGGCTTTCCAACAGGGTCATATCCTGATTGCTCAAAGGATGTCCGCGCCGGGTTTCGGAAAAGCGGCGGACCAACACGCCCTCTTCCGCCTCGACAAACAAAACTTCAACCCTGTGCCCCAATCCGCGCAAATAGGCAATCTGCTCCCGCGCTTGGGCAATGTCTATGCCGGAACGCACATCGACGCTGACCGCCAATTCGGTTTCGTCGGCGCGTTCGATATGGTAAGACACCAGCGCGGGCAACATTTCCAAAGGCAGGTTGTCCACGCAGAAATAACCCGAATCTTCCATTTGCCGGAGGGCGACGGACTTGCCCGAACCGGACAGGCCGCTAATCAGGACGATCTTCATTGTGTTGCTCGTTTTCTTTAAGCTGCGTCTGATGACGTTCCAAAAATTCGCGCGTACTGTCTTTGCCGCGCAACTGGAGGATATAGTTGCGTACCGCCGCCTCAACCAAAACGGCGAGGTTGCGTCCGACCGCGACAGGCAGCGTAACCGAACGGACGTTGACGTTGAGGATGGATTCGGTTTCGGTGCGGATGCTCAACCGGTCGAGCTGCTTCATATACTCGTCGTCCGCCTCGACCAAATTGATAATGAGTTGCAGGATTTTTTTGGGGCGGATGGAAGTTTCGCCGAAAATATGGCGGATATTGAGTATCCCCAAACCGCGCACTTCCAAAAAATCGCGCAGCATAGGCGAACAACGCCCTTCCAATGTTTCCGGACCGATGCGGAACAGCTCGACCGCATCGTCGGCAATCAGGCTGTGCCCGCGCGAAATCAGCTCCAACGCCAATTCGCTCTTGCCCAGGCCGGAATGCCCCGTAATCAGCACGCCGATTTCAAACACATCGAGAAATACGCCGTGTTTGACGGACGATGCCGCCAAGGTGCGTTGCAGGTAAATCCGCAACACATCCATCAGATAGGGGCTTTCGAGTTTGGAAGTCAGCAGTGGAATATCGTTTTTGTGGCAGTAGTCGCGCAACCCCGGGGAAACCGGCAAGCCGTTTGCCACAATGACCAAAGACATAGAAATGTCGAACAGGTCTCCGAACTGATAACCCGTTTCCCCCGATTCGAGGCGGTTCAGATATTCCGACTCTGCCAAACCGACCACTTGGATTTGGTTGGGGTGGATGAAATTCAGATGTCCGACCAAGGCGAGGACGGGCTTGTCCGCCTCTACGCCGATACGGTTGTCCGCACCCGAATTGCCGGCGGCCCAGGCGAGTTGCAGTTTGTATTGGTTGTCGTCAAACAGGCGGCGGACGGAGATACTGGGCATATTTTATTCTTCGGTCAGAATGGCGCGGACTTCTTCCGCAGAAGAAACCGTCATCAGCGATTCGCGGATGCTTTTTTGAGAAAACTTGCCGGCCAGTTTGGATAAGACTTCCAAATGTTCGCCGGTTGCGTTTTCCGGCACCAGCAAGATAAAAACCAGGGAAACCGGCTTGCCGTCCGGCGCGTCAAATCCGACGGGTTCGCGCGTGCGGATGAACGCGCCCGTCGCCTGCTTCACGCCGGCGTGGCGGCCGTGGGGGATGGCGACACCCTGACCCAAACCGGTCGAACCGAGTTTTTCACGGGCAAAAAGACATTCGAAAACATCAGCATGGGACAATGAGGATTCGCGTTCCAAAAGCAGGCCCGCTTCCTCAAACAGCCTTTTTTTACTGCCCACCTCCATATCCAAAACAATATGGGACAAAGGCAAAATTTCGCCGATAAGGCTCATAAGCTTCTCTTTTCAGACATCGTAAAACAGAAGAATTGTACCGACTGCCGGGGCAAATCTCAATCCCGCATACGATATGGGAGGGCATAACACTGCGTTTTCAAAACATATTTTAACGCTTTTCGGCACAGATAGAAATGCCGTCCAAAGCAGTTTACGGCTCTTCAGACGGCATTGCCCTGCCTTATTTCGCGAAAAACGTATGGGCAAAAATGGCGGTAAACCACACCCAACCAATTCTGTTGTTTGCCAAAAACGTTTCAAAACAGATTTGCCGGACGCGGCTTTTGATGGCGGCATATTGGCGGTATTGCAGCAGCAGGACGATGGGGATTGCCGTCCAATATGCCCATGTCGCACCGATAATCGCCCCCAATACTGTCATCAGCAGGATAAAGCCGCCATGACACAGCATAACGGCGGCGATGTCGTAACGCCCGAACGTGACGGCGGAGGTTTTGATGCCGATTTTCAAATCGTCTTCTTTGTCCGCCATCGCATAAACCGTGTCATACGCCAAAGTCCATAACACATTGGCGGCAAAGAGTATCCACGCTTGAGGCGGCACGTTTCCGGCGACTGCGGCAAACGCCATCGGGATGCCGAAGGAAAAGGCAAGTCCGAGATAGAGTTGGGGAATCGGAAAAAAACGTTTGGTAAACGGGTAAGTCAGCGCAAGAAACAAGGCGGGCAGGCTCATCAGCCATGTCAGATGATTCAGCGGAATCAGGCACAATGCGGCAAGCAGGCACAAAAATGCCGTCAGCAGCAGCGCTTCTTTTTTTCCGACCCGGCCCTGTGCGAACGGACGGTTTTTAGTGCGCTCGACAGCCCCGTCAAAATCGCGGTCGGCAAAATCGTTGATGACGCAGCCGGCACTCCTCATCAAAAACGTACCGATTGTAAACGCCGCCAATACCGTCCGATCCGGAATGCCGTCTGAAGCCAGCCACAATGCCCAGTAGGTCGGCCACAGCAAAAGCAGCGTCCCGATGGGCTTGTCCGCCCTCATCAGCCTGAGATAAACGTCCAAACGGTCGGACAGTCGTAAAAATAAAGGGGATTTAGGATTCATAATGACAAGCTACGGTTCGTTTAATTGAAACTCTCCTGATCTAAAAATTCTAACTCTATTTCCCGGCAAACAATATATATGCTAAAACCGGTCGGAAGATTATACCTACCGCCTATCAATTCCAGCGTACCTCCATAATCCAAGATTTCATCATCCTGTTTTAATTCGCCAAGCTCCAATGTATTATCGATATTTATATCTTGGCTCTTTGTAGCGTATCCATAGATAAATTTTAGATAGCTGAACTGCTTGAATTTAATTTTTACCCAGTCTGTGTAATTTGGTGTAGGAATTTCTTGAGGAAAGTCCGGATAATCCACACAATTGACGATGATATGAAATTCATCATTTTTCAAAGTATAGTTTAATAGAGCACCTTCAAATATATACAGAAATTGATAATCTTTTTTTGGAATAGTATAAGTTGTCATATTATTTTATCTTTTCAAATACAATGGTTTTATAATTACTTAATTTCAAGTATTTTCCATCACTCTGATGAAATTTCAGTTGTTTAAACTCTTCCTTTTGCCGCGCAACTTGAAAAAACGGTATTTTATCCGATAAAGCGTTTCAGTTCGGGCAGAAAATACTCGGTCAGCAGCATTTCCTCGCCGTGATGGGAAAACCGCGAACGCCGGGCGGCAAAGTACCGCCCGCATTCTTCGCCGGAAACGGCAAACTCAAATGCCGAACGCGCCCCTTCCAAATCTGCCTGAAACAGACGCTCGCCCAAAGGACGCGTGCCGCAATCCAAGATAGCTTGCCAAAACGCCGAACCTATTCGGCACTCGCTCCTTGCTGCGACAACGGGGATACCGTCCAGCTTCAACAAAACTTCGCGCACCAGCCTCCCTCCGCATTCCGTCTCCAACTCGCCCAGTTTCAGCAGTTCCACCGAAAACAGATGCGGCAAGGCACGCAATGCGGCGGTCAGTGACCGGGCTTTCAATAACCGGCTCATCGGCAGGTCGATGCCGTCTGAAACGCAGCCGGGCAAATCGGGCAGCCATTTCCCAAATAGGTGTTCCATATCTTTCCTAATATTTATACCGCGTCTGTTTTATCCAACTCCAACCATTCCGCCTCGGGGAAACTGTCTTTCAGACGGCATTGCAGATAGTTCAGGCTGTCTTGTGCAACACATTCGTCAGAGCTGTCATGAATATGGTTGAATACGAGGCTGTGCAAGCGAATGCCGTATTGTTTGAGCGCGGCGAAGCTGAGCAGGGTGTGGTTGATGCTGCCGAGCCGTCCGCCGGTAACGAGGATGACGGGATAATCTTGTTGCTGAATATAATCAATGGTTAACAGATTTTCGGTCAGCGGAACCATCAATCCGCCTGCGCCTTCGACCAACACGATTTCATATTGTGCCGCCAATTCTTGCGTGGCGGTGCGGATTTTGTCCAAATCCAAAACCCTGCCGTCCAGTCGGGCGGCAAGGTGCGGCGAGGCGGGATAGCTGAAGATTTCGGGCATAGTCAGCCGCTGTTTGTCCGCTTCCTGCATCGGGATGCCCATAATTTTGCGGTGGGCGGCGATGTCGTCGGCGATGTCTTGGCAACCGGTTTGCACGGGCTTTTGCGTAATCACGCTTTTGCCCTGCTGCAACAATTGTTTTGCCAATACGCCGGTGGCGACGGTTTTGCCGATGTCCGTATCAATGCCGCTGACGAAGTAAACGCCTTTCATTTGCTGTGTTCCCTCAAAATTTTCACAGTTTTGTCGGCAAGTTCGGTCAAAATGCCGTCTGAAATGATGTAAGGCGGCATCAGATACACCAGCCTGCCGAACGGGCGCACCCAAATGCCCTGCGCCACGCAGTCTGCTTGAAAACGCGCCATATCCACGCCTTTTTCCAGCTCGATTACCCCGATGGCACCCAAAACGCGCACGTCTTTCACGCCGCGAATGTCCCACGCGGCTTTCAGACGGCATTTTAAGATGCTTTCAATGCGGCGGATATTTGCCTGCCAATCTTGGGACAAAAGCAACTTGACCGAAGCGCAGGCAACGGCACACGCCAGCGGGTTCGCCATAAATGTCGGGCCGTGCATAAACACACCCGCTTCGCCGCGCGAAATCGTTTCGGTAACTTTTTGCGAAGTAACCGCCGCCGCCAGCGTCATATAGCCGCCACTCAAGCCTTTGCCTATACACATAATATCCGGCACGACATCTGCGTGTTCGCAGGCAAACATCTTGCCCGTGCGCCCGAATCCGGTGGCGATTTCATCAAAAATCAACACGATGTCAAACTCGTCGCACAAATCGCGCAATCCGCGAAGATACTGCGGATGATAAAAATACATACCGCCCGCGCCCTGCACGACCGGTTCCAAAATAAAGGCGGCAATATCCGCATGATGCGCTTCAAACAAGGCACGGACAGGCTGCAAATCCGCCTCGTCCCATTCATCGTCGAAACGGCTTTTCGGATTATCGACAAAATAACGCTGCGGCAACGCGCTGCCGAAAATATGGTGCATCCCCGTTTCCGGATCGCAGACGGACATCGCGTTCCAAGTATCGCCGTGATACCCGCGCCGCACCGTCGCGATATTTTGTTTTGCACGCAAACCCCGCGCCTGCTGGTATTGCACCGCCATTTTCAGCGCGACTTCTACCGAAACCGAACCCGAATCCGCATAAAAAATACGGTCCAGCCCCTGCGGCAAAATCCCGACCAATAATTTGCCCAGTTCTACCGCAGGCTCATGCGTCAGGCCGCCGAACATCACGTGCGCCATCTGTTTCATCTGCGCCTCAACCGCCTGATTCAAAACAGGATGATTATAGCCGTGTATCGCACACCACCAAGACGACATCCCGTCAACCAGCCGAGTTCCGTCCGCCAATTCGATATGCACACCCTCCACACGGCGCACCGGATAAACAGGCAACGGGTCGGTCATGGATGTATAGGGATGAAGCAGATGGGTACGGTCAAAATCACGCAAAGATAACGTTTTTTCCTGTTCAGACGGCATAAGTTTCTCTCTTTTCTGATTGCCTGATTCAAAATCAAGGCTTCATTCTACCTTCCAAACCGCATCCTTGTAGATAAATATAGAAATTCCCTTCAACAATATCCCGAAATTAATCTTGCCGTAGAGGGTGCTGGTTATATGGGAGTTGGGGGAGTGGAAAATTGGAAATATTTATTAACAGAAATAATTTTGCAATACAAGGAGAAGGAGCTTTGGGAATTGGTTTAGGATTTAAAGGGAAAATAGGTTTTAGCAATTATTTAAAATCAACAATAGATTCAGGAGGAGTAACCGCATATGCCAAAGATAAATGGTATGAAAATTATAATACCAATGTTAGACCAAATGATGATAGTGCACTTGTATATACCAAGGGTAATGCAGAGGTTAATATACCAATTGTAAAAGGGAACTATGAAGCTATTGCTGCCAGAGAATATTTACCAAATGGAAAGGCTGGGAGATTGTATAAATATCGAGGAACAGTTATTGAAGGCAAAACTCAATGGGGAGTTTCTGCCTTGATTAATTGGGATATTTTTGGATATAGAACACCAAAATACCGTCTTGAAAGGAAATAAGCAATGGATACGAATCACTATGACAAAATTATGCCATTTAAGCCTGAAAACAAAGAGAGTGAGCTAAAAATCGCCGTAAGATTCCAACGAAGATTGATAGCATCAAAAATTGTATATTTTTATACAGGTTTTATGGGATTATTGGTTTTTTTACAGAAATATCAAATTCTTCATATTTCTAACTTCAATGAATTAATGGATTGGCTCATGCTGTTATTTGTATTGCTCGGTGTATATAGTGTAATTTCTACAGTTTTTTTAACTATTTGCCTCTATTGCCACAGATTTCAAAAACAGTTTAATGGAAAAGTAATCAGCGTCGATAATCAAGAAATAGCTTGCAATCAAGGAGTAGTTCCATTTATTCATTATTGTAATCGATGCAATGCCCCACTTTCACCAAAAGCAGTAACAGATTATTATGAAAATAAAGCGTGAACGTACATGGTAGATGGTGCTTACACCCACGCGTTCCTTGCTTTGCTTTTTACTTATTTTTAGGCAGCTTTAAAACCACTTCCACTTACCTTCCTACTTCGATACCATCGGGGCAGGCGCATTGAGGCTGATGGTGGCGATGCCCGACGTTCCGGCCGTCCGCCTGTTTCCCAAGCGGCACAAATGCCGTCTGAACCTTCAGACGGCATCGGGTTTACCTTGACCCATCCCTTTTATGCCCGATGGCATTTCGGCGTTGACCGCCGTCAGGTTCGGCAACCGTATATTCTCCCTCGATAATATCGTCATCGTAAGGGGCATCCTTTTTAGCACCCGGCCGGTTCATATTGAAAAAATTTTCCGCACCTCCTGCCTGCAACACTGCCCCTCCCTTAAACGGCAGCAGCAACAGCAAAGCCAATGCGGAAGACACAAACCCCGGACTCATCAGACAGACCGCCGCCACCGTATAACGGATGGGCCACAACATCTGATAAACAGACACCCGCCCGCCGCTTTTTACCGCCGCGCCCGCCAATAAAAGACCGGACAGCCCGGTATGCCTGAGCATCAGCACGCCGGCGGCAAAGGTTGCCGCCATCAAAAACAGCGTCCAACCGCCGCCCAGCCAATCGGCAACCCACACAATCGACATAATCTCCAAAAACAGCAACACTAAAAAACCGATACCGAAAAATCTCATTGACCGTCATCCTTTTGATATTTAAATAACCAGAAAAACCGTTTGCTCGGAACGCGCAACCACCGCCTTTCCGCAAACAATACCATATGCTTGCGGCAAGGAAACATGAAATCACGCAAAATTATTCTTACCATACAAAAACAAAACCGGCTGCATATCCGCAACCGGTCTCAAATCAGCACAATTCCTTATCCAAATCAGCCAACAGCTCTTTCAGACCGTCTCCGATTTCCTGAACCGTAACCGGACGGTTGCCGTCCGAACCCGACTCCGCACTTTCTGCATACGGTGCAAACGTGCTCTTCAGTTTCAACAGTTTCACCACATCCGAACGGGTGTAGCGTTCGCCGCCGTAACCGACGACCACGCCGTGATCATGCTGCCATTGCGCAAAACCATAGGGGCTGATTTGCAACAACCCGCACAACTCGTCCAACGTGAAATAGCGTTTTGCGGGAATCGTCAAATCAACGTTGTTTGTCATAGTAGTGTTCCACCATACCTTTGAGTTTCTGGCTGGCGTGGAAAGTCACGACGCGGCGGGCGGTAATCGGCACTTCCTCGCCGGTTTTCGGATTGCGGCCCGGGCGTTGCGGCTTGTCGCGCAACTGGAAATTTCCGAAACCGGAAATTTTGATTTCTTCGCCGCGCGCCAAAGTGCTGCGGATTTCTTCAAAAAAGAGTTCGACAATTTCTTTGGCATCGTTTTTGGTGACGTTGCTGACTTTATCTACCAAAATATCGGCCAATTCGGCTTTAGTGAGAGTCATATGATTACCTTCTGTTGTAACAGTTGTGGATTATTACCAATTTTTATTTAAAATTCAAGCGAATATTTATTTTTTTAACTGCGAAGCCACGCCCCTGCCGCCGTTGCCGCGCCAACCAGTTTTCCGATAAGCGGCTCGACCGCCTCATCCGTCAGCGTGTTTTCCATATCCTGCAAAATCACTTTGACCGCCACGCTCTTCATCCCTTCGGGCAGTCCCGTGCCGCGATACACGTCAAATACGCTGATTTCCTGTACCAACTTGTTTGCCGCGCCTTTCAAGACAAGCAACAAATCATCATGGCTCATAGCTTCCGGCATTACAAACGCCAAATCGCGGCGCACCGGCTGGAATTTCGATACTGCCCGATAGCGCGTTTTCCCGCATTCCAACACGGCCGCCATATCGATTTCAAATACCAGCGGTGCTTGCGGCAAATCATATTTTTGCAGCCATTTCGGATGCAGTTCGCCGACAAAGCCGATGACTTTGCCGTCTGAAACGATATTGGCGGCGCGTCCGGGGTGCAGGGCGGGATGTTCGGTTTTGACAAACTCGGCCGCATTGTTTTTCAACAGATTTTCCACATCCGCCTTGATGTCGTAAAAATCCGCATTGCGCGTTTTCCCGCCCCATTGTTCGGGCATCGCCGCACCGTACCATAATCCGCCGATGCGCTCGTTTTGGACAAACCGGCCGTCTGAACCTTTGCCGAACACGCGGGCGATTTCAAACACGCGCACGCGGTTTTGCTTGCGGTTCAGGTTGTTTTGCAGAATTTCCACCAAGCCGCCGATGAGCGTGGAACGCATCACGGCATATTGCGCCGCCAACGGATTTTGCAGGCGGATGGGGTCGGCATTGGCGGCAAAATCTTGTTCCCACTGCTCGTCCACAAAGGCATAGCTGACCACTTCGCGGTAGCCGCGCGCCGCCATTTCGTTGTAAACGGCAAAACGCGGGCGGCGGGTTTCGGGCAGTTCCAGCATTTTCAGACGGCCTGAAGTATAGTCGTCGGAGATGTTTTCATAACCGTAAACGCGGCCGATTTCTTCAATCAAATCGGCTTCGATTTCGATGTCGAAACGGAAGCTAGGCGCGGTAACGCGGAAGCCTTCCGCCGTTTTTTCAGGCTGCAAGCCCAAGTGCTGCAAAATGGTTTCCACCTGTTCGGTAGGAATGTCCACGCCCAACACGGTTTTCAGACGGCCCAAACGCAGCTCAACCTGCTTCGCTTCAGGCAATTTGCCCCGCGCCTCCACCATTTCGCCTGCCGCACCGCCGCAGATTTGCAACACCAATTCGGTGGCGCGTTCGATGGCATCCGCCTGCAAACGGTAGTCCACGCCGCGCTCAAAGCGGAACGACGAATCCGAACCGAAACCGTATTGGCGGGATTTGCCGGCAATAATCTCCGGTGCAAACCAAGCCGCTTCCAGCACGATATTTTGCGTGCCGTCTGAAACCGCGCTTGCCGCGCCACCCATCAGTCCCGCCAAACTCAACGCGCCTTTTTCGTCCGCCACGACCAATGTATTGTCGGACAGAGACACGGTTTTTTCATTCAAACATTCCAATATTTCGCCATTTTTAGCACGACGGACAATCAAACTGCCCGAAATTTTATCCGCATCGAAAACGTGCATCGGCTGACCGATTTCCAGCATCACATAGTTGCCGATGTCCACCAATGCGGAAATGCTGCGGATACCGCTGCGTTCCAAACGTTGTTTCATCCAATCCGGCGTGGCGGCGCGCGCGTTCACGTTTTCAATCACGCGGCTGATAAAGCGGCCGCAATCGGCCGGCGCGTCAATTTTCACAGCCCGGGTTTTACCGCCTTCAGACGGCATTTTCCGGATTTCGGGCTGCCTGAACGCGCAACCCGTCAGCGCGGACACTTCGCGCGCAATGCCTTTGATGCTCAGGCAGTCGGCGCGGTTCGGCGTGATTTTCAGCGTAAACACCGTGTCGTCCAAATCCAGATATTCGCGGATGCCGGTACCGACGGGCGCATCTTTAGGAAGAATATGCAAACCATCTATACCATCATCCGGCAAACCCAGTTCATCGGTGGAACACAACATCCCGTTCGACACCACGCCGCGCATCTTGGTCGGCTTGATTTTGAAATTGCCCGGCAATACCGCGCCCGGCAACGAACACGGCACTTTGATGCCCGGCCTGACATTCGGCGCACCGCACACAATCTGAACCAACTCACCCGTACCGGCATCGACTCGGGTAACATTCAAACGGTCGGCATCTGGATGTTTTTCAACGGATTTCACTTCGGCAACAACCACGCCCGCAAACGCAGGCGCGGCAGTCCCGGCTTCTTCCACTTCCAAGCCGGACATCGTTAACAGGTGTTCCAGCTTATCGGCGGAAAGTTCGGTATCGGCTTGGGTTTTCAGCCACGAGTAGGAGAATTGCATGGTTTAACTCTCTATTGATGTTTCAACACAAAGAACGACACATAAAGCACCGCCCTACGTGTTGCCCGGAATGGGAAGCGGCTGCTTCCGCCCCCGATTAAATTCTACCGCCCTGGACGGCGGGGTTTCAAACGAAAAGGAATCGGAATGAAACCATATGAAAATACTGAATAAAAATACTGACGCTTCTTTGTTTCCGGCTTCCCAAACAAGCCGGGCTGCTTAAACACACCGTCTTAAAAGCTGCCTTTTTGGTTTCATTTTCTCTATATCCCGGACGGCGCATATTGCAGATTTTAGGCATCACACCATCCGAGTCTGATTAAAACCTGCCCGGCGACCGCCTGAACCGCCGGCACGGCAACCGAGTTGCCGAACTGTTTGTATGCGGAAGCGTCCGCGACAGGGATTTTGAATGTTTCGGGAAAACCTTGCAGCCTTGCCCATTCGCGCGGGGTCATTTTTCTGATGCCCTCGCGGTTGACCTCGCCTTTGATATTGGTGGTCGGCGTAAAATCCGTAATGCGTTTGTCGATAACCAAATTCCGCTCCCGCCCCATACCGCCGACGACGATCGCGTTGGCAATCCCGTCATCGGAAATAATTTCATATCCGAAGCCGTTACCCTTTTCTTCGTGCCTTTGCTTGTGTTTCCTTAAAGTATCGATGTATCGGGTGGACAAATAATATTTTGTCGGCACGGTATCTTTTTCCCGTATATCCTGAAAGGCTGTCTGAATGCCTGTCGGTTCGGGATATTTGAAATCCTTAATATCGGTATCCCCCCGAAAGCCGACAATAAAAATCCTTTCGCGGTTTTGCGGCACGCCGAAATCCTTTGCGTTGACAATTTCCGGCTCAGGCACAAAATATCCCAAATCTTCCCTCAGCGTATTCAATATCGTCTGCAAGGTTCTGCCCCGGTCGTGGTTGGTCAATCCTTTTACGTTTTCCAAAAAGAATGCCTTGGGACGGTGCCTGCGGATAATTTCCGCCACATCGAAAAACAATGTGCCGCGCGTGTCTTCAAAGCCGCCGCGCCGGCCGGCAATCGAAAATGCCTGACAGGGGAAACCCGCACACAGCACATCAAACTGCTCCGGAATACATTGTTTGGTTTCTTCCAAAGTAATATCGCCGAACGGCACTTCTCTGAAATTGGCTTCGTATGTCTGTTTGGCTTTTTCGTCCCACTCGCTTGAGAACACGCATTCCCCGCCCAAGTTCTGCATCGCGATGCGGAAGCCACCGATGCCTGCAAACAAATCGATAAAGGTAAATTTAGCCCGAACAGTATCGCTGTTTGTAAAAAGGCGGGATTGCGCTGCTTTTTCTTCCGAGCACCCGCCCTGCCCGTCATCCTTAATTTCGTTTTTGCAAATCAATTCGTCTTGCTTGGATGATTTCTTTGACTTTTTTCGGCACAGCAGGTTGTATTTTTAACGACATCGTTACTCCAAAAACGTAAAACCGTCCAGCCCTCGGCTTTCAGACGACCTATTACTTCCCTATCCCTTCGGATATTGCGCTCTATCTTGGCAATCCAAAATTCGCGGTTGCCCTTTATTTCCGCTTTTCTCTGTTCCCAATCCTTGCCGTGCCAAAACTCGCCATCGACAAACACGGCAACTTTATATTTTTTAAATGAAAAATCAGGCTTCCCAAAAATGCTTCCGCTATTTTTCCGATACCTGAGTCCCAAAGCCCACATCGCCTTCGCCAACGTAAGCTCGGGTTTCGTCCCCTTGCTTTTGTTGGACTGCATACATTTTTTACGCTGCTCGGGGGTTAATCTGTCCATTTCGTGAAATCTGAAACGCATTTATACGAAAGTGCATCCGTTTTGCGCGGCATCGTTGCGGATTTCGGCAGTTGCACTCCTCGCAAGGAAGCAACAAAACCCAAGTGCGCCGGAAGCTGCCTGTTTCGTCAGATTTTCCCGTAAAGCCTTAAGGTTCGCAGCCGGCCGGACTCAAAATTACCAAACGCCCATCCGCACAAATCTTCAAAAAGCATCAATTCATCTGCCGAAATTCCGCCGAAATCTTGCCGCAGGCTTTCTCAGCCCATACGTCCGGACAATATGCGGTTGCGCTCTGCCTGCAAACCGCCCGCACCATTATTTCGCAAACTGCTTCAAAAAATTCAAATCGTTATCAAAAAACAAGCGCAAATCGTTCACGTTGTAACGCAGCATCGCGAAACGGTCAAGACCGATACCGAAAGCGAAACCGGTGTATTTTTCAGAATCGATATTCACGTTTTTCAACACGTTGGGATGCACCATACCGCAGCCGCCGACTTCCAGCCATTTGCCGTTTTCGCCCATAATGTCGATTTCGGCGGACGGTTCGGTAAACGGGAAGAAGGACGGGCGGAAACGCACCTGCAAATCATCACGTTCAAAGAAGCGGCGGATAAAATCGGTGAACACAGCTTTTAAGTCGGCAAAAGTTACACCCTCTTCCACCCACAAGCCTTCCGCCTGATGGAACATAGGCGAGTGTGTGGCATCGCTGTCCACACGGTAAACACGGCCGGGGGCGATAATGCGGATAGGCGGTTCTTTTTTGTCGAGCATATAACGGATTTGAATCGGGGAAGTGTGCGTACGCAAAACATCGCCGTTTTCAACATAAAACGTATCCTGCATCGCACGGGCAGGATGGTTTGCGGGGATGTTCAGGGCTTGGAAGTTGTGGAAATCGTCTTCGATTTCAGGGCCGTCCGCCACTTCAAAACCCATACCGTGGAACAGCTCGACCACACGTTGCAAAGTCAGGGTGACCGGATGCAGGCTGCCGCCTTCCTGAGCGCGGCCGGGCAGGGTAATGTCGAGGGCTTCGGCGGCAAGCCGGGCTTGAAGCTTGGCCTCGTTGAGGGCATCGCGCTTATCGTTAAAGGCCGTCTGAAACCGTTTTTTGCATTCATTAATATGCGCACCTATGGTTTTGCGCTCTTCAGGCGACATTTGACCCAAAGTTTTCAGAAGCCCGGTCAATTCGCCGGTTTTACCGAGATAACGTGCTTTAATTTGTTCTAAGGTATTGAAATCTTGCGCGGCTTCAATGGCGGCAATACCTTCTGCAACGATACGGTTTACATTTTCCATAATGGTTTATCGTCTGTTTGTTGATGGCAGGCCGTCTGAAACAACAAAGCCGCCTGTTGGGTTTGGCTGCAAACCCGTTCAGACGGCCTTTTACATCAGTGCGGCCAATCCGTTTGATAAGAAGGGGCTATTTTATCGCAAATTAGTATAAAAAAATAGAGTTTAAAGAAAGAAAATCAACTACATAGAATTTCTTTAAGAAAAGAAAAAAGGAAGCACGAGCTTCCTTTTTGCAAACAACCTTATCGAATCAGGCAGCCAAAGCGGCTTTAGCCTTTTCAGCCAATTGTGCAAATGCGGCTTTATCGAACACGGCCAAATCAGCCAATACTTTGCGGTCGATTTCGATAGAGGCGCGTTTCAGACCGTTCATGAATTTGCTGTAAGACAAACCGTTTTCACGCGCACCCGCATTGATGCGGACAATCCACAGTTGGCGGAATTGGCGTTTGCGCTGGCGGCGGTCGCGGTATGCATATTGACCGGCTTTCATTACCGCCTGTTTGGCAACGCGGTAAACATTTTTACGACGGCCGCGATAGCCTTTGGCTAACGCGAAGACTTTTTGGTGACGGGCACGGGCGGTAACACCGCGTTTTACGCGTGGCATATTCTAAACTCCTTAAGCGTAGGGCAACATTTTGGCAACGGAAGCCAAATCGCGTGAATCCACCATAGCGGTACCGCGCAATTGGCGTTTTGTTTTAGTGGTTTTTTTGGTCAGGATGTGACTTTTAAACGCATGACCGCGTTTTACACCACCGTTACCCAGTACTTTAAAGCGTTTTTTCGCGCTAGACTTGGTTTTCATTTTAGGCATAGGAAAACTCCATTTGTTATTGGATAAGGCATTTGGGGGTGAAAACCGTCGGTTTCCAACACTTGAACCCAAAATGCCACGGTTTTTGCCGCCAATCAAAAACTTACTCCGAAGCGGCGGTCGGAGTAAGCTGGAAATTATAACTTTATTTTTTCTTCGGCGCAATCATCATCACCATTTGCCGGCCTTCCATTTTAGGGAAGGACTCAATTTGCGCCACTTCCGCCAAATCCTCTTTCACACGCTCCAAAAGTTGCGCGCCGAGTTGCTGGTGGGCCATTTCACGACCGCGGAAACGCAATGTTACTTTGACTTTGTCACCGTCGGCAAGGAAGCGGTTGATGTTGCGCATTTTGATTTGATAGTCGCCCTCATCGGTACCCGGACGGAATTTGATTTCCTTAATTTGCACCTGCTTTTGGTTTTTCTTGGCTTCGTCGCGTTTCTTGGCCTGCTGGTATTTATATTTGCCATAATCCATCAGTTTGCACACAGGCGGCTTGGCGGTAGGGGAAATTTCCACCAAATCGACATCCTGCCCTTCGGCCATAGCCAAAGCTTCACGAACCGATACGACACCAAGCTGTTCGCCTGACTCACTGATTAAACGCACTTCTTTGGCGGTAATTTCGCCGTTGATTCGTGCTTCGCGTTCTTGAGCGATGATGAATACTCCTATAAAAATTAATGATTGACGAGGGCATCCGCGATTTCTTGCTGCAATTGTGCGATGAAATCATCCAAATCCAAAGAACCCAAGTCTTCTGCTTTGCGGCGTACCGCAACTTTGTTTTCCTGCTTCTCTTTATCGCCGACAACGATTTGATAAGGGAAACGGTATTGGCTGTTGTCGCGGATTTTGTAACCGATTTTTTCGTTACGCAAATCCAACTCGACGCGGAAACCCGCCGCCTGCAACTTGACAGCCACTTCGCGGCAATAATCCGCCTGATTTTCGGTGATGTTCATAATCACCATTTGAACCGGCGCAAGCCACAATGGGAACGAGCCGGCGTGGTTTTCAATCAAAATACCGATAAACCGCTCCAAAGAACCCAAAATGGCGCGGTGCAACATTACCGGACGGGCGCGGCCGTTGTTTTCGGTTACATATTCGGCATTCAAACGCTCCGGCAATACAAAGTCCAACTGCAACGTGCCGCACTGCCAAGAACGCCCCAATGCGTCTTTGACGTGATATTCGATTTTAGGCCCGTAAAACGCGCCCTCACCCGGCAACTCATCCCATTCCACAGCGCAGGCGGTCAATGCTTCGCGCAGGCCTTGTTCCGCCTTATCCCACACTTCGTCCGAACCGGCGCGCTTCTCGGGACGCAGCGAAAGTTTGACGGACACATCGTGGAAACCGAATTGCTTGTAAATGCGGACGAGTAATTCGTTGAATGCGCGCGCTTCGCCAACGATTTGGTCTTCGGTACAGAAAATATGCGCGTCATCCTGTACAAACCCACGGACACGCATCAGACCGTGCAAGGCGCCGCTCGGCTCGTTGCGGTGGCAGGAACCGAATTCTGCCAAACGCATCGGCAAATCGCGGTACGAACGCAAGCCGTTATTGAAAATTTGCACATGACCCGGGCAGTTCATCGGTTTAACCGCGTATTCGCGTTTTTCGGAACTAGTTACGAACATATTGTCCTTATAGTTTTCCCAGTGGCCGGATTTTTCCCAAAAGGTTTTATCCATAATTTGGGGCGTTTTGACTTCTTTATAGCCGGCGGCATTCAGCTCTTTACGCATATGCTGCTCAATCACTTGCCACAAAGCCCAGCCTTTGGGATGCCAAAACACCATACCCGGTGCTTCGTCTTGCAGATGGAACAGATCCAATTGCTTACCAAGTTTGCGGTGGTCGCGTTTTTCCGCTTCTTCAATGCGCCGGATGTAGGCTTTTAATTCGTCTTTTGTCGCCCAAGCCGTACCGTAAATGCGTTGCAGCATTTCATTATTGCTGTCGCCGCGCCAGTATGCGCCTGCCAGCTTGGTCAGTTTGAAGTTTTTCAGGAAGCGGGTGTTCGGAACGTGCGGACCCCGGCACATATCGACATATTCCTGGTGATGATACATACCCATTGCTTCCACTTCGGGCATATCGCCAATCAGGCGCAGTTTGTATTCTTCGCCGCGATCTTGGAAGATTTTGACGGCTTCGGCGCGCGGGGTCATGATTTTGATCACATCATAATCCTGTGCAATCAATTCCTTCATACGCGCTTCAATGGCGGCAACATCTTCGGGCGTAAACGGTTTTTCCGTAGCAATATCGTAATAAAAGCCCTCTTCGATGACGGGGCCGATAACCATTTTTGCGTTGGGATAAAGCTGCTTGACTGCGTGCCCGACAAGGTGGGCGCAAGAGTGGCGGATGATTTCAACGCCTTCGCGATCTTTCGGGGTAATGATTTGGACGCTTGAGTCTTCGGTAATCGGATCGCACACATCGACCAATTTGCCGTTCACCTTGCCTGCCACCGCCGCCTTCGCCAAACCGGCACCGATAGACGCGGCAATCTGTGCCACGGTAACGGGGGATTCGTATTGGCGGACCGAGCCGTCCGGCAAGGTGATGTTCAACATTAAAAAGCTCCAAAACATTAAAAAATAACGGCATAAATGCCGTTATGGGAATTTGGTAGGCACGATTGGATTCGAACCAACGACCCCCACCATGTCAAGGTGGTGCTCTAACCAACTGAGCTACGTGCCTGTTTAACAGGGTTCGGATTATAGACGATACTTCGGCGTGCCGGCAAGCATGAAAACGGGGTTTCAGACGGCATCGGCGGAACATTGTGATTTTTTGAAACATTTTTTAACGGCAGGCATCCCGATACGCATGATGCCTTCTGAAACATCCAAACGCCTCCGGTGCGGTGAAAATCCTTTATAATCCCGTTTTCCCCAACCGTTTGACTGCACGGCGGCTGCGCGCGCCGTTTTCTACATTATAGATATAAGTTATGCTCAAATTTACCTTACACAAAAAAGACGGATACGCCCGACGCGGCACGCTGGAGCTGAACCACGGCAAAATCGAAACGCCGGTATTTATGCCGGTCGGCACATATGGTTCGGTCAAAGCGATGAACCCGCAAAACCTGCACGACATCAAGGCGCAAATTATTTTGGGCAACACGTATCATTTGTGGCTGCGTCCGGGTTTGGAGGTCATCGAACAGTTTGGCGGTCTGCACGGCTTTATCGGCTGGGACAAACCGATTCTGACCGATTCGGGCGGTTTTCAGGTTTTTTCTTTGTCGGATATGCGCAAGCTGACGGAAGAAGGCTGCACGTTCAAAAGCCCGATTAATGGCGACAAACTGTTTTTATCGCCTGAAATTTCCATGAAAATCCAAACGGTTTTGAACTCGGACATCGTGATGCAGTTGGACGAATGCACGCCCGGGGAAGCGACGCGCGAACAGGCGCAAAAATCCCTGCAAATGAGCCTGCGCTGGGCGGAACGGAGCAAAAAGGCCTTTGAAGATTTGAAAAACCCGAATGCGCTGTTCGGCATCGTGCAAGGCGCGATGTATGAGGATTTGCGCGAAGAGTCTTTGCGCGGCTTGGAGCAGTTTGATTTTCCCGGCATTGCCGTCGGCGGGCTGTCCGTCGGCGAACCCAAACCCGAGATGTACCGTATGCTGCGCGCCGTCGGCCCGATGCTGCCCGAACACAAACCGCATTACCTGATGGGCGTAGGCACGCCGGAAGACCTCGTGTACGGCGTGGCGCACGGCATCGATATGTTCGACTGCGTGATGCCCACCCGCAATGCGCGCAACGGCTGGCTGTTCACCCGTTTCGGCGATTTGAAAATCAAAAACGCCAAACACAAGTCCGACAAGCGTCCGATAGACGAAAGCTGCACCTGTTACGCCTGCCGGAATTTCAGCCGCGCCTACCTGCACCACCTGCACCGCGCCGGCGAAATCTTGGGCGCGCAGCTCAACACCATCCACAATCTGCATTTCTACCAAGTCATTATGGCGGAAATGCGCGAAGCCGTCGAACAAGGCAAATTTGCCGACTGGCAGGCACAATTCCACGAAAACCGCGCGCGCGGCACAGACTGATTCCCGGCAAGCCGCTTCAGACGGCGTCCCCCTCAAAACCGCCACTTTGAATGATGCACCGACCGATTATGCCCTTATTCCTCCCCGAACCTTCCTTGCCATACTGCGGACAAAACCGTACCGCCGTCCTGTTGGTCAACCTCGGCACGCCCGACGCGCCGACTGCCGGAGCCGTCCGCCCCTACCTCAAATCTTTTTTGTCGGACTTGCGCGTCGTCGAACTGTCCAAATGGCTGTGGCAGCCGGTTTTACGCGGCATCGTATTGCCTTTCCGTGCCGGAAAAAGCGCGCGCGCCTATGAAAAAATCTGGCTGGAAGAAGGTTCGCCCTTAGCGGTTTACACCGCCCGCCAGGCAGCCGCGCTCGCCGAACGGCTTCCCGGCCTGCTTGTCCGTTATGCGATGACCTACGGCAATCCTTCGGTGGCAGACGTATTGTCGGAGCTGAAGGCGCAAGGCGCGGGCAGGCTGCTGGTTATCCCGATGTACCCGCAATATGCCGCCTCAAGCAGCGGCGCGGCGTTGGACAAGGTATTCGGACAACTGCTGCGCCAACGGAACCAGATGAGCATCCGCACCGTTTCGCGCTTTTATGACGATGCCGGTTACATTGATGCGATGAAAAACCATATTCTCAAATATTGGGCGGAACACGGGCGCGGGCAGAAGCTGATGTTGAGTTTTCACGGCATACCGCAAAGCCACTCCGACCTCGGCGACCCCTATCCCGACGAATGCCGCCATACCGCCGGGCTGCTTGCCGAAGCACTGAATCTGACCGAAAACGAATATACCGTATCGTTCCAAAGCCGGTTCGGCAGGGCGGAATGGATTACGCCCGGCACGCAGGATCTGCTTGACCGGCTGCCCGAACAAGGCATTACCGAATTAGACGTATTCTGTCCGGGTTTTTTGGCAGACTGTTTGGAAACATTGGAAGAAATCGCCTTGGCGGGGCGCGGGCAGTTTTACGGCGCAGGCGGCAAAAACTACCGCTACATCCCCTGCCTCAACGACAACCCCGACTGGATAGGCGCGCTTGAAAGGCTCGTCAAAGAAAACCTCGGCGGAGGATATTGAAACAAGCCGCCCGCCGCGCCGGAATGCCGTCTGAACGCTTATTTTCTAAAATCCGGCAAGGCGGCACTATCGGGGCAAATGGGAAAAATGCGGCGAACCGAAGCCGGGTGCGTCGGGGAAAGCGCACCGGCGCGGCAGACCCCCGACAAAGCACCAATGCGCCTTATTCGGAAAATGCGGGGGTTTCTTGACGCACCCCAATGTTCAGACGGCATTCCGCCCCGCTTTCAAATATAATGATTCGGAACAAAACCAAGAAAGGACAACCCGATGGACACAATCCGCCTGCTGCCTGCCCTTGTTGCCGGCTTGCTCTATACCGCCGTTTCTGCCGCCGACACCCGGCAGGCGGCAAACGGGCAAAAAATCTACGAATCCAACTGCGCCGCCTGCCACGGCAAAAAAGGGGAAGGACGCGGCGCGGCGTTTCCGCCGCTTTTCCGGTCGGACTACATTATGAACAAACCGCACGTCCTGCTGCACAGTATGGTTAAAGGCATCAACGGGCCCATCAAAGTCAACGGCAAAAGCTACGACGGCTTTATGCCGGCAACCGCCATCAGCGATGCCGACGCTGCCGCCGTTGCCGCCTACATTATGACCGCCTTCGGCAACGGCGGCGGCACGGTTACCGAAAAAGATGTCAGGCAGGCGAAAAACAAAAAACCATAAGCGGAAGACTGTGTTTGAATATTCTGCCGATTCCATTTGTTTGCAAAGGAAAAATTGCTTATTTTCGTTTGACCGGAAACCGGTTCCATTGAATAAAGGACATTTCGTCCGACTAATCAGAGCCGCACCGGCGGAATATGAACACACAGCCAAACGGACAAATGCCGTCTGAAATCCGTCCGACCCGTTTCAGACGGCATACCGGTTCAAACTGTTGCCCGACGGCGGCACACATTTCGACACACGGACAACGCACCAAGCGCGCCGGCCGCCGTGAAGCCGGACAAAACACATCCGCACCGCATCCGCAATGCCGCCGCGAAGCTCCGGCACGAAACCGCGCAAACTCCCCCGCAACCCTGCTTTTCACACAGGCAGATGCCGGATGCCCGCCCCGAAAGCCGGCGACAGACGCGCCGCCGGCAGCCTTCAGACGACATCTGCGGCAAACCCTGCCGTCTGAAACCTGCCGCTTCCCGTGTTCTCCTGTATAATGCCGAAATTTGCGCCTGCACGCCGCGTTTCCATCCGTTTCCGCGCACCCGGGTCGCCGGCCGGTTTGAAAACCCTTCCGACGGGGTGCGCGCCGATTTCACCATACCCGAGCCGCCGTACCGCCCCGGCATGCCGTTTCCGCAGACACCGAATTTTTCCCGATGCCGCCTGAAAACACCCGGACGGCATCACGCCAAACAGACAGACACCTATGTTTCCCAAACCGGACAAATACCTGCAGCACCCCCTCCTCCGCCTGCCCCTGATTATCCTCCTTGCCGCCGCCACCCCCTTCGCCTTCGCACCTTATTACCACTTTTGGCTGATGCCCTTGATTTTCGGCGCATTTGTCGGACTTGTCGAACAACGCCCCCGTTTTGCCGTTTCATCCGCCTACCTGTTCGGGCTGGCCGCGTACACGGCGCAATTCTACTGGATACACACCGCCCTGCACGACGTTTCCGGCCTGCCCGACCTCTATGCCGTACCGCTGACCTTCCTGCTCCCCGCCTACCTTGCCCTCTATCCGGCACTGTGTTTTTGGCTGTGGAAAAAATTTACCCTGCCCCGAAGCATAAAAACCGGCTTGGTACTGCCGGTTTTGTGGACGCTGACCGAGTTTGCCCGCGAGCGTTTCCTGACCGGATTCGGCTGGGGCGCAATCGGCTACTCCCAAATCACACCGGACAGCCCGCTCGCCGGCTTTGCCCCCTTGGGCGGCATCCATATGGTTACACTGGCGACCGCCTTTCTCGGCACTTGGCTCCTGCTCGCCGCCGGCCGGAACATACGCCCGCTCAAACGCCTGTTTCCGATTATCCTGATTGCCGTCCTGCTTGCCGCCGGCTACACTGCCCAACAAACCGACTTTACCCGCCCCGACGGCAGCCGCAGCACCGTCGCCCTGCTTCAGGGCAACATCAACCAAACCCTCAAATGGCGTGAAGACCAAGTCATCCCGACCATACAGAAATATTACGAACAGGTCGGCAAAACCACTGCCGACATCGTCATCCTGCCCGAAACCGCCATCCCCGTCATGCGCCAAAACCTGCCGGAAAACATACTGGCGCAATTTGCCGAACAGGCGCAAAACAACGGCAGCGCGCTCGCCGTCGGCATCAGCCAATACACTTCGGACGGCAACGGCTACGAAAACGCCGTCATCAACCTGACCGGTTATCAGGAAAACAATCAGGACGGCATCCCCTACTACGCCAAAAACCACCTCGTCCCCTTCGGCGAATACAAACCGCTGCCCTTCCTGACCACGCCGCTTTACAAAATAATGGATATGCCGCTTTCCGACTTCCGCAAAGGCGGCGGCAAGCAATCCGCCCTGATGATGAAAAACCAAAAAGTCGCCTTCAACATCTGTTACGAAGACGGATTCGGCGACGAACTGATTACCGCCGCCAAAGATGCCACCCTGCTTGCCAATGCCAGCAATATGGCGTGGTACGGAAAATCCAACGCCATGTACCAGCACCTCCAGCAATCGCAGGCGCGGGCTATGGAACTCGGACGCTATATGGTTCGCGCCACCAACACCGGCGCAACCGCCATCATCTCGCCCAAAGGCAACATCATTGCCCAAGCACAACCCGATACGGAAACCATATTGGAAGGACACATCAAAGGCTACACCGGCGAAACACCCTATATGAAGGCCGTCGGATCGTGGCGGCTGATAGGAATATTGTCCCTTACCGCACTGCTGCTTTTCATCTTCCGCAACAAAAAAGGGTAATGCGCTTATTCTTTTTCCAACGGCAGTGTTTTGACATAGTGTTGACAAACATCCTTATCTTCAATTTATTCAATAGGATAATTGTCTACCCAAGCAAAAATAACTGCCTTTTCCGGCAAACAGGCGAAATCAACGGATGGTTGAAACACAGCCTTATATATTGCACGCCATCAAAGGGGCGTATTACTTTTCTTTCCAATAGGCGCAAGGCTCGGGCAAGTTGTCCGAAGCCGGTTTCGCCTGCCGCCAAACCAATCATCAAATCATCAAGCCCTTGGCGGACGGCAATGCCGATACCCCGCCAATCAGAATGGCAGACATAGCCGGCGGGGCGTGTGTTGCCGCCGGGAAAGGCGGGGTTTGACAATCCGGCGGACGGCGGCGGGCAATAATCCTTTTGCCTGCTTCGCCTTTCCGTTCGATTTTGACGGGGCGTGTGTCTTTGGTTTTTATGACGGCTTCTTGTTTGTTGCGGGTATTGCGGCTTTTGCCCACGCAATCCGGGCAATGCCGCCCGAACTTCAGACGGCATTGCCCCCTTACGCCGCCCTTGAAGGAACGGGCGGCATTTTCCGCACAGGCTGTTTACATACAACACCGTATGTAATATAATATTCAAATCAGCTTAAAATATCAGGTTTATAAAATCAATCTGCACCGGATGCAAAATTTCCCTATTTACCAAACCTTGCCGCACACCTTTAATCAAACGCATATCAAACGTACAACACACAATCCGAGCAGTGATATACTGTACCCCGATGCCCGCCGCAAACCTGCGGTTCGGCCGAAAGGAGATGCCCCAAATGAATAACGCTTTCGCATTACCCGCCATCCAAAGCGGCAACGGCAGCCTCGAACAATACATCCACGCCGTAAACAGCATCCCGATGCTGTCCCAGGAAGAAGAAACCCGCCTCGCCGAACGCCGGATAAAGGGCGACCTCAACGCCGCCAAACAACTTATCCTTTCCCACCTGCGCGTCGTCGTTTCCATCGCGCGCGGCTATGACGGCTACGGCCTGAATCAGGCAGACCTGATTCAGGAAGGCAATATCGGGCTGATGAAGGCGGTCAAACGCTACGAACCCGGCAGGGGCGCGCGCCTTTTTTCATTTGCCGTACATTGGATTAAGGCGGAAATTCACGAATTTATCCTGAAAAACTGGCGTTTGGTCCGCGTTGCCACCACCAAGCCGCAACGCAAACTGTTTTTCAATTTACGCAGTATGCGTAAAAACCTCAACGCCCTGTCCCCAAAAGAAGCGCAAAGCATTGCCGACGACTTGGGTGTCAAACTTTCCGAAGTGCTGGAAATGGAACAGCGTATGACCGGGCGCGACATCGCCATTATGGCGGACAATAACGACGACGAAGACAACTTCTCCCCCATCGACTGGCTTGCCGACCACGATTCCGAACCGAGCCGCCAACTGTCGAAACAGGCGCATTACGCGCTGCAAACCGAAGGTCTGCAAAACGCCTTGGCGCAACTGGACGACAGGAGCCGCCGCATTGTGGAAAGCCGCTGGCTTCAAGACGACGGCGGGCTGACGCTGCACCAGCTTGCCGCCGAATACGGCGTGTCCGCCGAACGCATCCGCCAGATTGAAGCCAAAGCTATGCAGAAACTGCGCGGTTTCCTGACCGAAGAAGCCGAAGCGGTTTAAACAGGCATAATGAAACACCCGACAAATCAGTTTGTCGGGTGTTTGACATTCAAAACATCAATGCGGTTTATGCGTTGTGCCGTACGCGATTTTATAGTGGATTAACAAAAATCAGGACAAGGCGGAGAAGCCGCAGACAGTACAGATAGTACGGAACCGATTCACTTGGTGCTTCAGCACCTTAGAGAATCGTTCTCTTTGAGCTAAGGCGAGGCAACGCCGTACCGGTTTTTGTTAATCCACTATATCCGTCAACGCCATTGCAATTACCGATGCAAGAAAACACAAATATTACAAAAATTTATAAGCATACATCTCCCAAACCGCAACCAGCTCCGTATAAATCGGCATTTGCAGCCGGCGGCTTACAAAAATCATCTTTGCCGGCATTCCCATCTTCGTTTGCTGTTTTTCAATCCGTTTTCAGACATTGCGCCCCTGGGGCAGACAAAGGCGCGGATTGATTTCAAACCTCGATTTTTCCGTCCCGCAACGCCGGTGTGCGGGCGGATATGATATATTTGATACTGTTTTAACGGAATTTGGAAGACAATATGACGACCCACATCCACAGTATGACAGGCTTTGCCAACGCGGCGGCCGAATGCGGCAGCAAACGCATCAACCTCGACATCCGCTCCGTCAACCACCGCTTTTTGGACATTCAAATCAGGATGCCGGATGATTTGCGCCATTTGGAAAGCGGCATCCGCGAGAAAATTTCATCCCATCTGGCGCGCGGCAAAGTCGAATGCAAAATCCAAATTCAAGATGCGGAAAACGGCAATCAGTCTTTGGAACTGAATCGCAATCTGGTCGGACAGCTTGCCGAAATCAACAAAGACCTCCGCAAGCATTATGATTTGGCAAAACTGGGCGTTGCCGATATTTTGCGTTTTCCGGGCGTATTGGCAAGCCAAAGGGAAAATGCGGACGCATTGGCAAAGGTGATTGCCGATTTGACCGATTCGGCACTGAAGGACTTTACCGCCGCACGCCGGCGCGAAGGTAAGAAATTGGGCGAACACCTGCTGCAACGCCTAGAAAGTATGGAAGAAATCATCGGGGCATTGGGCGAAATCTTCCCCGCGCTGGTGGAAGCGCATAAAGAAAAAATCCGCTCCCGCCTCGCCGAAGCGGTCGGCAGCATCGACAACGACAGGCTGCAACAGGAATTTGCCCTCTTTATCCAAAAATCCGACATCGACGAAGAGTTCAGCCGCCTGCGCACCCACATTGCCGAAGTGCGCCGCATCGTTACCGAACACAAAGGCGGCAGCGGAAAACGCTTGGATTTCCTGATGCAGGAATTAAACCGCGAGGCAAACACTTTGGGCAGCAAATCCATTGCCGCCGAATGCACCCGCGCCTCGGTCGAACTGAAAGTCTTAATCGAGCAGATGCGTGAACAGGTGCAAAATATCGAATAATCGGTTTCCCCGATAAGCAAATGCCGTCTGAAGCCCTTTCAGACGGCATTTTTGCAGTTTGAAACCTTTGCGGCACAACTGTTTTGACACTCCAAGTGAATCAGCCATTTTTTGCTGACTACCAAGTATTGAAACCGCCTTTTTAATCGCTTCCATAGTAAAACTCCTTCTTGCATAAGAATAAAAAAACAATACGGCAAAGTCAATTATATTTATTCGCGCGAAGTCCAGTTTTTTTATACAATTTGCAAAGGAGTATGAAATGACTAAAGCACAAATAGATTTATCCAAATGGGTTTTGGCTGCTCGTGAATATGCAGGGCAAGAGATGACCCAAGAAAAATTAGCGGAATCTCTTGGACGGACGAAAGCAAATGTGTCAGCAATGGAAAACGGACGTTCAAAGCCATCGTTTGAGCAAATGATGGAGATACACAGGGTAACGGGATATCCTTTGCCATATCAGCAAAGTGCAGGAAGAGACCTTATTAATGGCAATCAGACAAATACCAGTTACACCCTGAATCAAGGCTTACCAATACAACTCAATCCTGAAGAATTAGGCGATGCAGACAAGCACTTTTTAAAATCAATGCCGCTTTTGGACATTGATATAGCTGTTCGCCATCTTGCCAACCCTGATAAGGACAGGACGCAAATTCAGAGCGATGGGGACAGGGCGGCAACATTTATTCCGCACTCGGGGCATACCGTCGGCGTCCGTATGGCTGATGACGTGGAGTTTGTAGGGATAAAACGTGGCGACATACTGATAGTGGAGCCGCATATCCCGCCGAGAGATAAAGACTTGGTGCTTATTTGTATCGACAATACGGGCTACCTGCGCGGCATAGTGGGCAAGTTGTCCATTGCGATTGATGGGACGCATACCTTTATCTACGATGGCGGAGCGGGTGTCCCGCTGCCTGATGGCGCGTTTATTGCCGGAGTAGTCGTAGAGGTTAAGCGCAGGCTGATACCGACAGACATCCTATTAAGTCGCCTTAATCCCGATTACAATATCCACCAATCAAAACAAACTTAGAATCTGCAATTAATCAGTTTTTTCAACAACCCGCCCTAAAGGCTCAAGGCTTTGCTTTTACGTCCACCAACCTTGTCCCGGCAAGGAAATCATACAGGAACTGCCGATCGGGATTCAGCAGGGCGAACCCCCACGGCAAAATCAGCCAAACCAATGCCGCGCCGGCCGCACCCTTGGGCGGAATGCCGAGAAAGTGGCGCAATCCGGCATAGGCAAGGGCGGGGACGAATACGGTGAATATGCACGCCCAAATAAAGCGCAGGCGCAGCAAGTGTAAAGGCGGCCGCATACCGTTAACATCGCACAAACCGATTTTCCACGTCCTCATCGCCAAGGTCTGCCCCTGCCCGTGCCAGTTGGCGCGGAAATAAAGCCACCACGAACCGATAATCAGGATACTCGTAACCAATGCCGAAAGCGCGGCAGAGACGGGATTGAGGAAAATGGCGGCAATGCCGGCAAGCAATGCCGCCGGACAGGTTGCCGCGCCGGCCAGCAGCATTTCATACAATATGGCGGCAAAGCGGCGTTTGAGCGGGGCGGTTTTCAGTGCCATCGTTTTTCCAATCGTAATATGCCGTCTGAAGCACGGGCGGGTTCAGACGGCATTGATGCGGATATGCCCTGGCCGGATTAACGGTGCGGACGTTTCTGACCGCGCGACTGTTTTGCCGCCATTTGGTTGATTTCCTGACGGGTCGGGCGTTTTTTGAACATAGCGTGCGCCTCGTCAACCGAACATTTTTGCGCCAGGCAGATCAGGGTAACCGCATCTTTTTGGTGTTGTCCGCCGCTGTGGTACATCCGGCGCAGGTTGGCCTCGTTGACTTTGCCTTTTTCCGGATCGATGTCGAATTTTTTCAACCGTTCGATAAACCGGCGCTGCTGGCGGCGGGATGTCCAAACAAAGCCGCCCGCAGCGGCGGCGACGATGACGGCGGCAATCAGGATGGCGAGCGGCCAGGAATCGACGATGAGCACGATAATCAGGCTGAGGACGGCGGTAGTCAGCAGAATCAGGCCGCCGAGGCGCAGTTTGGTTTTGTTGTCCATAGGGTTGATATTCCTTTATTGAAGCAGCCTGCCGTCTGAAACGGTTTCGGACGGGCGGGCCGATATTTCGGGATGGGCGGCATTTTACCGTATTTTCGTATTTTGGGGATTGCCGCTTTATTTTGCCAGCGACACGGCGAGTTGTTTGAACGCCGCCCACGCATCGCCTTCTTCCGCGCCTTTGATTATCCTGTCGATTTCGGCACAGGTTTTCAGCGCGTCAAGCAGGCGGGGGACGGAAATCCGTTTGACCGCAGCCGGGGCGAGCGTCTGCTTGTCGCCCCAAAGCCTGAGGCTGTTGCGGACGGATTGGACGCTTTGACCCTGTTTCAAGGCGGCGGCAAGGCGGATCAGCGTCCTGATGTCTTCGGCAAGCGCCCACAGCGGCAGCACCGGTTCCCCGCCTTCTTCCCGCAATCCGTCCAAGAGCCTGCATACGCGCGGGACATCGCCCTTCATCCACGCGCCTGCCAGTTGGAACGCGTCGAAGCGGGCAACGTTGGCAACGGCGGTTTGCGCCTCATCGATATTGAGGGTATGCCCTTTCGGATACAGCAGCCCGAGCTTGTCGATTTCCTGACGCGCCGCCGGCAGGTTGCCTTCCACGCGTTGGGCAAACAACGCCAATGCGTCTGTCTCGATACCCAAACCGATTTTGTCCAGCCGGGCGCGTATCCATTGCGGCAACGCCTCCGCGCCGACCGGTTTGGCTTCCCACACTTCCCCCTTTGCCGCCAATGCGGCAAACCATTTGGATTGGAGCTGGTTTTTTTCCAGTTTCGGCAGTGAAACCACGGTTACCGTATCTTCCGGCAGGCGGGCGGCAAAAGTTTGCAGTGCCTCGCCGCCGGTTTTGCCGGGTTTTCCGTTGGGGATATGCAGCTCCAACAGCTTCAAATCGGCAAACAGGCCGGCACTGTCCGCCGACTGCAGCAACTCGTTCCAATCGAAGGCATTGTCTGCCGTATAAACTTCCCGATTGAGATAACCCTGCTTCTTCGCAGCCGCCCTCAATGCGTCCAACGCTTCGATACGCAGCAGTTCTTCCTCGCCGTGGATGACGTACAGCGGTTTCAAAGGCGCATCCGTATCGATGCGTCCGATATATGCCGCCACGTCATTCCGCCTTCAGGAAGGTCAGCCGGCGGACAATCTGTTCGGCGGCATCCTGACGCATTTCCGCCCACAATGCCGCCTCCTCTTCCTGTTTGCCCAAGATTTCGTTGTCGGCATAGGCAAGGACGCGGCGGACGGACACGGTCATCGGTTTGCCGACAGCTTTGCCGTGCTTCAACGCCTGTGCCTCAACCGTCAAGATTAAAAGATATTCGTTGATGGCTGCCGCGCGGGTAACGGTGTAGGTTTCCTTGTTTTGGGAAACGCTGCCGATACGCAGGGTCATCGGCGTGCCGCCGGCATCCGCAATCCTGCCCGAAGCCTGATGCAGCGCGGTTTCCAAAGGAAGCTGCAACGCCTGCCCGCCTTCGATGCGCCAGCTCCGGTAAGCCGCCGGCAGGGATGCGCCGTCCGAACCTTTCAGGTGGAAACCGCACGCGCCCAGCATCAGGGCTGCGGCAGTAAGGAATATTTTGTTCATCGCTCGCCTTTCTCAAAAGCACAAAATCGGTGAATTATATCAGCGGCGTGTTCAGACGGCATTCCCGTCCAGCCAGATCAGGCTTGCCATACGCCCCGTTGCTCCGTCTCGGCGGTAGGAAAAGAAGGTGTCCCGTTCCAAAACCGTGCAATGCGTGCCGCCGTACACGCCGCCTACGCCTTCGCGCTTCAGAATCAGGCGGGCGAGCGCGTAAAGGTCGGCAAGGAATTTGCCGCCACCTATGCTTTCAAATGCGGCGGCGGCTTCGGGCAGGGGTGTGCAGAACGCATCAAACACATCCTGTCCGACTTCAAACGCATCCGCACTGATGGCGGGACCGAGATACGCCATAATTTCAACGGGCGCAACCTTCATCGCGGCAATGGTGTTTTGCAACACGCCGCCCGCCAAACCGCGCCAGCCCGCGTGTGCGGCGGCAACCGCCGTACCCGCCCTGTCGCAAAATAGAACGGGCAGACAGTCTGCGGTCATCACGGCACAGGCAACCTTGCCCGTGCGGTCGAACGAAGCATCGGCATCCGTCGTTCCGTTTAAAGCATCGGTGGCGCAGACAACCGCCGTACTGTGGATTTGATTGAGGTAGGCGGCGGGCAGCCCGATCTGCTGTTGCACGATTTCGCGGTTGCGGCGTACGGCATCGGGATTGTCGCCGACGTGCGAACCTAAGTTCAAACTTTGATACACGCCCTGACTCACGCCGCCGTTGCGCGTGGTAATCAGGGTTTTGACGTTGGCGGGCGCAGGCCAGCCGGCGGTCAGAAAGTTGCTGCATTGAGGGCCGAGGTTTAAGGTTTCTGTGATGGTTTTCATCGGATAACGGAATAGGTTTGGCGGAAAGGGTTGATTAACTGCCTTCGGGGCAGACGGATGCTTGTTTTTTCCGTCATTTCCGATACAGGCGGGAATCCGGAGATTCGGGATTATCTTAAATTTTCAAACGTTTAAATTCAGATTCTTGCCGGTGCGGGAATGATGCCCTTATATACCTTCTCCGGGCTTTACATCTCCCAACACGGCACGCAAAGCACGGCGTGTTGTCCGAACAGGACTGACTCCGATTGGATTCTATCGCCATAAACAGCCGGGTTTCAACCGGAAAGGAATGGGGATGCAGTCCGTTTCCGACACCTCTCGGGCGATGCCGTCTGAAAACCAATCTCCATTTTCAGACGGTATGGTTTAAATCCGGCTATTTTGCAAATTAAGGTTAAGGCGTGTATGCTTGCCTTCCCTTAAAAACAAACACGCAACGCATCATTATGAATATCCTCAACAAAATCAGCAGCTTTATCGGAAAAACATTTTCCCTCTGGGCCGCGCTCTTTGCCGGCATCGCTTTTTTCGCGCCCGACACCTTCAAATGGGCGGGGCCTTATATTCCTTGGCTGTTGGGCATTATTATGTTCGGTATGGGTTTGACGCTCAAACCTTCCGACTTCGATATTTTGTTCAAACATCCCAAAGCCGTCATCATCGGCGTAATCGCACAATTCGCCATTATGCCGGCAACCGCCTGGCTGCTGGCGAAACTGTTGGATCTGCCTGCCGAAATCGCGGTCGGCGTGATTTTGGTCGGCTGCTGTCCGGGCGGCACGGCCTCCAATGTGATGACCTATCTGGCGCGCGGCAATGTGGCTTTGTCGGTTGCCGTTACGTCGGTTTCCACCCTGATTTCCCCATTGCTGACCCCCGCCATCTTCCTGATGCTTGCCGGTGAAATGCTGGAAATCCAAGCGGCTGGTATGTTGATGTCCATCGTCAAAATGGTTTTGCTCCCCATTGTTTTGGGTTTGATTGTCCATAAGGTTTTGGGCAGTAAAACCGAAAAGCTGACCGATGCGCTGCCGCTGGTTTCCGTTGCCGCCATCGTGCTGATTATCGGCGCGGTTGTCGGGGCAAGCAAAGGCAAGATTATGGAAAGCGGCCTGCTGATTTTTGCGGTTGTCGTACTCCACAACGGCATCGGCTACCTGCTCGGCTTCTTTGCCGCCAAATGGACCGGCCTGCATTATGATGCACAAAAAACGCTGGCTGTCGAAGTCGGTATGCAAAACTCGGGTCTGGCCGCCGCGCTTGCCGCCGCACACTTTGCCGCCGCGCCGGTCGTTGCCGTTCCGGGCGCATTGTTCAGCGTGTGGCACAATATCTCCGGCTCGCTGCTGGCAACTTATTGGGCGGCCAAAGCCGGTAAACATAAAAAACCCTAAACGCCTTCCATCATAATGCCGTCTGAACGGGGCAAACGAAACCGGCGGTTTCTGCCCTGCCCCTTCAGACGGCCTTTGTTTGAAATTGGCGGGGACGATTGCCCGGCTGCTCCGGTTCGGCTGCCTGCGTTCGCCCCGCCTTTCAAGCCGCCTCACTCCCTTACATAAACCACTTCGACATCGTAGTCGTCTTCGTTCCAATCGTCATCGTCGTCCGCGCCGAATTTGTCCTGCCATTCCTCTTCATTGCTCAAAGACGAATCCAAACCGGCTTCAAGACGGAGGACGGACAACAAATGATATATGTCGTTTGGAATCGGTGCTTCAAACGAAACGGTTTCGCCGCTTTCCGGATGAGTGAAACTTAAGCGGTAGGCATGCAATGCCTGACGCGCGCCCAGACTTTTAACGGCTTCTTTCACCGTGTCGCCGCACGGATGGCGCAGGTTGCCGTAAACCGGGTCGCCGGCAAGCGGATGGTTGGCTTCGCGCATATGTACGCGGATTTGGTGCGTCCTGCCCGTTTCGAGCGAACACTCGATATAGCTGTGGGCAAGATAGCGTTCCAACACTTTGACGTGGGTAACGGCTGGTTTGCCGCCGAATTTGACGACTGCCATTTTCAGGCGGTTGTGCGGATCGCGTCCGATTTGGGTTTCGATTTTACCGTCAAAGGGGACGATGCCGTTGGCGACGGCGCGGTAGATGCGTTTGACCGTGCGTTCCTGAAGCTGCCGCACAAGGGAATTTTGCGCCGGCAGGGTTTTGGCGACCACCATCAGCCCGCTGGTTTCTTTGTCCAGACGGTGTACGATGCCCGCGCGCGGGATTTGCGACAATTCGGGACAGTGCGCCAACAGGCCGTTGAGCAGCGTGCCGCTCCAGTTGCCCGCCGCCGGATGCACCACCAATCCGGCCGGTTTGTTGACGACGATGACGGTATCGTCTTCGTAAACGATGTCCAAAGCCATAGGCTCCGGAACAAACGCCAGATTTTCCTCACTCGGGCGGACGGTTACACGGATTTGCTCGCCGCCTATCATTTTGTCTTTGGGTTGCGAAGATTTATCGTTTACAATAACCGCGCCTTCTTTAATCCATAATGTCAGGCGGCTGCGCGAGTAGTCGGGCAAAAGTTTCGCCAACACCGCATCCAGCCGCCCGCCGGCAAGCTCGAGCGGAACAGTCAGACAAATACAGTTTTCGGTTTCCGGGGCTGACGCAAAATCCGAATCATCGCTATAATCGGCTTCATTCTCAAAGGAAGTATTCTGCATGAAAAAAATTCTTTTAATGGTTTCATTAAGTTTGGCACTGTGCGCCTGTGCAAGCAACCAAGGCACGGTCGACAAAGACACCCAAACGACCCAAGGCTGGGGCGCGGAAAAACTCTATGCCGAAGCGCAAGACGAGTTGGGCGGCGGCAATTATACGCGCGCCGTCAAATTATACGAAATATTGGGCTCGCGCTTCCCGACCGGCCGCTACGCGCAACAGGCGTTGCTGGATACGGCCTACGCCTATTATAAAGACGACGAAAAAGACAAGGCGCTGGCGGCAATCGACCGCTTCCGCAACCTCTACCCGCAGCATCCGAATATGGATTACGCGCTGTACCTGCGCGGTTTGGCACTGTTCAACGAAGATCAGTCCTTCCTGAACAAACTGGCCTCGCAAGACTGGTCCGACCGCGATCCGAAAGCCAACCGCGAAGCATATCAGGCCTTTGCGGAACTCGTCCGGCGTTTCCCCGACAGCAAATACGCCGCAGATGCGGCCGCGCGTATGATCAAACTGGTCGATGCCTTGGGCGGAAATGAAATGGCGGTTGCCCGTTATTATATGAAACGCGGCGCATATATCGCCGCCGCCAACCGCGCCCAAAAAATTATCGGCAGCTATCAAAATACGCGCTATGTCGAAGAATCACTCGCTATCTTGGAACTCGCCTACCAAAAACTCGACAAACCGCAGCTTGCCGCCGACACGCGCCGCGTTTTGGAAGCCAATTTCCCGAAAAGCCCGTTTTTGACACACACTTGGCAGCCTGACGATATGCCTTGGTGGCGTTACTGGCGCTGACGTTCAAACACCCTTTCTGTTTTTGACACGCGCCAAAAAGCCGGGCGATACGCCTTGCCGGCGCGAACCGCGTTAACGTCCAAATGCCGTCTGAAGCCCTTTCAGACGGCATTTTCCGTTCCGGCACCGGCCTTTTCGTTCACTCAAACGGCTTTCTCTGCCAATAAAACCGATAATTTTTGAGACGGCCTGCCTTCACACCATCCTGACCCAGACCAAATACCAGCGCGCCCGACAAATCCGTCCGCAACAACTTGATGCCGTGTGCGCGGACGCGGTTTTGCACCGCTTTAGTCGGATGTTTATAGGCGTTGGCATAACCGCTCGACGCTACCGCATATTCTGGTGCAACCGTATGCAAAAACAACCCTGATGATGATGAATTGCTGCCGTGATGCCCCAAAACCAACACCTGGCTGTACAGGTTTGAGCCGTATTTTTTGACCAACTCCGCCTCGCCTTTCGTATCCAAATCGCCCGTTACCAGCAGTGCCGCACCGCCCGCCACAACACGCAAAACACAACTTTTCCCATTATCATCGATGTTTTTGCGTTCAGACGGCCTCAAAAACTCAAAATCCACGCCGTCCCACCGCCAACGCCGTTCCGCACAATGCCGCGCCCCCTCATAAAATTCCGGCTGCCCGGCATAAATCCCGCCGTTCGGTATCTTGCCGACCGCCTGAAAACCGCCGTCGTGGTCGCTGTCGTGATGCGACAAAACCAAATAATCCAAATACCTGATTCCCGACGCATTCAAACTCGGCACGATACCCGCCTGCGCCACGGAAGCCGTCCCCGTGTCGAACAAAAGGCTGCGGTTTGCCGTCCGTACCATCACCGACAAACCCTGCCCCGCATCCCAAACCGTAACCGCAGCTTCGTTTTCAGGTACTGCTTCAGGACGATAAAACACAAATCCCGCCAAAACCGCCGCCGTCCACGGACGCAAACCCAAACCGCGCGGCAGCAACAACAGCAAAGCGGCGCATAATGCCAAAACCAACAGCGGCAAAGGTGCGGCGGCAACGGCAAACTCCGGCGACACGCCGGCAAGCCACACCAAAAACCGCAAAGTGTATTCCGCCAAAAACGCCCCCAACTGTTGCAAAGGCGCAAACGGAAAAACCGAACCCAGCAACGCCAGCGGGGTCAGAACCCATGAAAACCACGGTATCGCCACCGCATTGACCAAAGGGCTGATTAAAGGCAGCGAGGCAAACAGGTAGCCGAGCAAAACCAGCGACACGACCGAAGCCGCCCATTGTCCGCGCACGGCGGTTTGGCGTTTCCCTTCGTGCAAACGCCCCGAACACGCCCAAATCAGAGCCGCCACCAAACCGAAAGACAGCCAAGTCCCCACGCCCAAAACCGCCGACGGGTCGAACAGCAAAACCGCCGCCAACGCCTGCCACCACGCCACCCAAACCGAACGCCTGCCATTACGCCACGCCCACGCGAACGCCGCCAACATCAAAACACTGCGCTGCGTCGGCACGGAAAAACCCGCAAGAAGCGCGTAACACAGCGCGCCGGCACACCCGCCAGCCAAAATCCACACGCGCGGTCGGGCGGGAAGGCGCGGCAGATAAACAAACAGCCGCCTGACCAGCCACGCAAACAGTACCGCCACCATCGTCACGTGCAAACCCGAGATACTGACCAGATGCGTCAGCCCCAACGGCCGGAACGCCTGCCACAATTCAGGGCGCAATGCCGACTGTTCGCCCACGCTCAGCGCGCGCATCAGCCCGATGCCGTCTGAAAGCCCGCCGTCCGCATCTGCCTGCTGCCAATTACGGCTGATGCGGCTACGCCAAACCGCAATCCCCCAACCGCTTCCGTCATCCAGCAAAACCCTGTCCGCACCGACCGTCCCCACGCCGCCTATCCCGTTGGATAATGCCCACGCCTCACGGTTCAGCCCCCTCAGGTTCAATTCCCCTACGACAGGACGCACGCGCGCCGTTATCCGCCACCTGCTCCCGACCGTCCATTCGCGCCGTTTGTAGTCCGACAGCAGCAAATCGAACGTCCGACCACCGCTGTCCACAGCCTTTGCCGCAAACTGCACACGCCGCCCGTCCGACCTCGGCATATCCGCCACTTCCACCGTCAACGGCACGCCTGAAACCGCCTCCGCCCGCCATTGCGAAGACAGTGCCGCTTCCGTTCTGAATACGCCGTAAGCCGCGCCCGCCAACACGCACAGCATCAGACCGGCAAACGCAAAACGCCTTGCAAACACAGCAAAAACCGCAAAAGCCGCCAGCCAATGCGGCACGACCGGCAGCGCAAACGAAGCCGCCACGCCGACGACCCAACACGGCAAAAACCAACGACGGAACACGTCTCCCCACTCCCGATATTTCAAAAATAAACAGATAATAAAGCAAATCCGAAAAGCCGTCATAAAGGAAAGTTCGTAAAAATGCCGTCTGAACTCAGGCTTCAGACGGCATTTTTATCAGACGGACGAGATTACAGTTTAATACCTTTGAGCTTCGCCACGGTATTGATGTCTTTGTCGCCGCGGCCGGACAGGTTGACCAGAATCACTTGGTCTTTACCCATTTTCGGCGCATTTTTCACCGCCCAAGCAACGGCGTGGCTGGATTCGAGCGCGGGGATGATGCCCTCGAAGCGGCAGAGCAAGTCAAAGGCTTCGAGTGCTTCGTCGTCTTTGGCAACGGTGTATTCGACGCGCTTGATGTCGTGCAGATGGCTGTGTTCCGGGCCGATGCCGGGGTAATCCAAGCCTGCGGAAACAGAGTGCGTCCCCAAAACCTGGCCGTTTTCGTCCTGCATCAGGTAGCTGCGGAAGCCGTGCAATACGCCGATGGGGGCTTTGCTGGTAATCGGCGCGGCGTGGTCTGGCGTATCCACGCCCAAACCGCCGGCTTCCACGCCGACGAGGCGCACGTTTTCTTCGCCGATATACGGGTGGAACAGTCCGATGGCGTTCGAACCGCCGCCGACGCAGGCAACGGCAACATCAGGTTGGCGGCCGATGGCTTCCAACATTTGTTCTTTGGCTTCGTTGCCGATAACGCATTGGAAATCGCGCACCATTTCGGGATACGGCGCGGGGCCGGCGGCAGTGCCGATGATGTAGAACGTGTCGTCCACGCGGGCGACCCATTCGCGCATGGCTTCGTTCATCGCGTCTTTCAGCGTGCGGCTGCCGCTGTCGACGCTGACCACGTTTGCGCCCAACAATTTCATGCGGAACACGTTGGGCATTTGACGTTGGATATCGTCCGCGCCCATGTACACGTCGCAAGTCATACCGAAGCGGGCGGCGACGGTGGCACTCGCCACGCCGTGCTGACCCGCGCCGGTTTCGGCGATGACGCGTTTTTTGCCCATACGGCGGGCGAGCAATGCCTGACCGATGGTGTTGTTAACCTTGTGCGCGCCGGTGTGGTTCAAATCTTCGCGTTTCAACCAGATTTGCGCGCCGCCCAGATGTTCGGACAACCGCTCGGCGTGGTAAACGGGGCTGGGCCTGCCGACATAATGTTTCAAATCGCGGCGGAACTCCGCCCAAAATTCAGGATCGTTTTTCGCTGCCTTATAGGCATCCGCCAGCTCTTGCAAGGCAGGAATCAGGGTTTCGGAAACATAAAGTCCGCCGTGTTCGCCGAAAAAGCCCTTCTCGTCGGGCGCGTGGTAATTCTTCATCGGATTTCGTCCTTGTGCTTCAGGTTTTCAGACGGCATTTCCGTTTTTTCAAATACCGTCTGAACGGGAAATTGTCGGCAATTATAACTGCTTTTCACACAGGCCCGCCATTTCGAAAAACGCCCGATATGCCGCCGCCTTTTTCGCCAAACTCAAAGGATAGGCGCGCGAAGTGGACGGCAGGCGCGTCAGCGTCAAATCCCGTCCGGCAAACGGAAACGGCACGGTTTCGCCCGTTTTCGGCATTTTGATGCCGCCGCCCTGAATATCGAGCAGGATTTCCGTCGCCTTGCCGCCGGTGGAGCAGATATGGCGGCACCGGGGTATTTTCGCCAACACCGCCGCCAAATCGACGGTTTCAACTACCTTTAAAAACTTGTCGGACGCATTGCCGTGTTCCCTTGCCGCCTTCAACACGGTCGGACAGGACGCTATCCCCGCCCTGTTCAGGAAATCCCTTATCCTGCATCCGTCGAATGCTTTTTCAAACGGCATCTGGAAATGTGCCGCATCGTTAAAAAACACCAGCCCGTAGACGCGCCACATATCGTTTTGGAAATTCGGATAATGAAACTGCATCGCGCGTTTGTCTTCCTTGGGCGGAAACGTCCCCATCATCATGACCGATGCCCCGTTCGGCAGAACGGGATCGAACGGATAACTTTCGATTTCCAACCCGACCGCATTATTTTCCATTTTCACCCCATATACCCGGCCGCCCGCTTCAGGCGGCATTTTGTCCCAAATGTATCAAAATCATGCCGCCGGCTGCCGCCGCACAACCCACCGCCAAAGAAATATGCAGCGGCTCCCCCAAAAAACCAGACCGAACACAACATACCGAAAATCGGTACCAATGTTACATAAACAGACGCACCTCCCGCCCCCAATACTTTCACGCCTTCAAAATACCACGCATACGCCAAAACAGTCGCACCGACCGCCAACCACAGCAATGCAAACCGGCCGCGCCCATCCATGACCGCTACCGCCCCAAGCGGCAAACCTTCCGCAAACCATGCCACGGCGGACAACATCAGCGCACCGGACATCGACGTAACCGTGGCAACCGTCAGTGCATCAATCCCGCGTAAAACCTTGCGTCCTATCAACGTATAAGCTGACCAGCAAACCACGCATCCGAAAATCAGCCATTCCCCGGGCTTCAACCCGTCCGCCGGCACCGCTGCCGGATTACCCTGCGTAACCTCAGTTACCGCACCGCCGACGGTCAGCAACATACCCGTCAGGATTTTCATATTCAAATATTCCCCAAACAACCATACCGCCAACAGCAGCGTCAACACAGGGTTCACGCTCATGACGACCGCGGCTTTGCCGGCCGGCATCTGCTGCAGACCCAACATGAAGAATACGGCATACCCGCACACGCCGAACAAGGCGGCAACCGCCAAACCCAGCCATTGCCGCGACGACAAAGCCGACAAAGCCGCAAACCTGCTGCGCGCAAACAACCAACCCGACAACAAAACCGAAGCCAGCAGAAACCTGACCGCCCCGCCCGTCAACGGCGGCAGGGACTGCCCCAATATCCTGCCCATAGGCCAAGACGCACCCCATAATACCGCCATACCCAGCAGCTTCACATGAATCAGATAAGTCCTCATACAGTATCCAACCGTAAAAATACCAAACCGACGGATAAGACCGAACAAAACAGCATTATCAAGCCCCGCCGTTTTCGGTTACAATGTCCGCATCAAACCGATATTGTAAACATATTCACATTTAAATGCCGAACAAGATGTCCATACGGCTTGCCGGATTACCCCGAATCGGAAGGAACACCTTCCCAAAAATCCGGTCCGTATCCTCAAAACCGGTTGCACCGTTCAAGGAAACCCGATGAAAGAACACAAAGCCCGCAAGCGTTTCGGGCAGAACTTTTTACAAGACACGCGGATTATCGGCGACATCGTCAACGCCGTGCACCCGCAGGCGGATGATGTCGTGATTGAAATCGGGCCCGGTTTGGCGGCGATTACCGAACCTTTGGCGAAAAAACTGAACCGCCTGCACGTTATCGAAATCGACCGCGACATCGTATGCCGTCTGAAAACGCTGCCGTTTGCGGATAAGCTGGTGATTCACGAAGGCGATGTATTGCAGTTTGATTTCAACGGCATCTCAGGCAAAAAGAAAATCGTCGGCAACCTGCCGTATAACATTTCTACGCCGCTTTTGTTCAAACTGGCGGAGGTGGCGGACGATGTCGTCGATATGCACTTTATGTTGCAAAAAGAAGTGGTCGAACGTATGGTTGCCGCACCGAAAAGCAATGACTACGGCCGCTTGGGCGTGATGCTGCAATATTTTTTCGATATGGAGCTGCTGATCGACGTGCCGCCCGAATCGTTCGATCCCGCGCCGAAAGTCGATTCCGCCGTCGTCCGTATGATTCCGGTGAAACACCGTATCGGCAAGGCGGACGATTTCGAGCATTTCGCCAAACTGGTGAAACTCGCCTTCCACCAACGCCGCAAAACCATACGCAACAATCTGAAAGAGCTTGCCGGCGACGAGGATTTACAGGCAGTCGGCATCAATCCGCAAGACCGCGCCGAACACATCGCGCCGGAAAAATACGTGGCGTTGAGCAATTATCTGACCGGGAAAGCCGATGCCGTCTGAAAGAAAGGGCGGCAATAGAAGACGACCTGCAAAAAACCGAATGTTTAATCCGCGAAATCAACTGCCTGCATGCACAATATCCGCAGGATTATTTTGAAACCGGCAAAGTGAAAGAATAAAATACATAACCGTATTCCTGACTTTTCTTCCAACTGCCTGAGGGAATAAACCATGAAATACACAGCCGTACTCCTGACTTTCCTTTTAACTGCCTGCATGAACCCGAACGATGCGTTTTTCCAAAACCGGCCTTATAAAATGCTGACGGCAAAATTGAACGGTTCAAATGCCATTTTCCATTACGGTTATCCCCAAAAGCCCAATCATGATTTATTTGTTGAACAAGTCCGCATGCCGGACGCGTACAGGGTTTCATTTGAGCGGGATTGGATAGCGAAGGAGCAAGGCTACCGCAAAAACGATTGCATACTGGAAAAAGCGCAAAGCGGTGATGTAACGTACTACACCTGCGATGCGGAAAAAGGATTCAACGGCATACGTTTCGTCATATATGTAGTGAATATGAAAAACGACAAAGGCTACGTCAAAGTTTACCGGAGCATGAATAAGCCGAATCAAGAAGAGTTAAGCAAATTGGTTGCCGATTTGAATAAGTTTTACCCTTAATCGATGAGACGGATTCAGACTGCCTGAAAAGAATGGACACTATGATCAAATTCAAAAACGTACACAAACATTTCAAAGACCTGCACGTCATCAACGGCGTGAACTTGGAAATCAAAAAAGGCGAAGTGGTCGTCGTCTGCGGGCCTTCGGGCAGCGGCAAATCCACACTCATCCGCACCGTCAACCAACTCGAAAGCATTGAAAGCGGCGAGATTTGGGTAGACGGCGTCAACGTTGCCGACCCCAAAACCGATTTGAACAAAATCCGCGAAGAAGTCGGCTTTGTATTTCAAAGTTTCAACCTCTACCCGCACCTGACCGTATTGGAAAACATCACCCTCGCACCGATGAAGGTCAAAGGTCAAAATGCGGAACAGGCGGAGAAAAAAGCGATGGAGCTTTTGGAACGCGTCGGACTGGCACACAAAAAAGACGCTTTCCCGTCCCAACTTTCCGGCGGCCAGCAGCAACGCGTGGCGATTGCGCGCGGGTTGGCGATGGAACCGCGCGTGATGTTGTTTGACGAACCGACCTCCGCACTCGACCCCGAAATGGTCGGCGAGGTATTAAAAGTCATGAAAGACTTGGCGGAAAGCGGGATGACGATGATGTGCGTAACCCACGAAATGGGTTTCGCCCGCGAAGTCGCCGACCGGGTGCTTTTTGTCGATAAAGGGCAAATCCTCGAAGACGAAACGCCCGAAGCGTTTTTTACCGACCCGAAACACGAACGCGCCAAACAATTCCTGCAGCAGGTCATGACCCACTGATACCGTACCGCCCGGAGAAAAGTCGTTCAGACGGCATTGCCCCGCCGTTACCACCGAGAAAGCACACCATGTATTTTGTTGACCGTACCGCAGTCGTCCTCAAGCCGACCGCCCGTTTTTTAGAATGGCTCAAGTCTGCCGATGAAAATATGCCCGATCTGACTGTCGAACAGATCCGCCTCAACTGCTCCGTCTTCCTCGTACCGCAATTTGACGAGCCGGAAGCCGTGATTGCCTATTTCGACGAACGTTACCGCCGGATTTTTGAGGCGGAGCTGGCAGCTTGGGACATCGATAAGGACAAATGGCCGCAAGACATGAGCCTGAAGGCGTTTTGGGAGTTTTTCGATACCGAAATCCACGATATGGTGTTGGATATGGAAGAAGCGGAATTGCACATTACCCCCGTGTCCGACAATATGATGTAAAGCCGTGCGCGCCTTTCAGACGGCATTAAAGCCGTCCCGCATTCTGAACATCCTGACCGTATCGCTCCACTCGGCTTCCATTGCCGTCTGCCTGACTTGGTTTTACGGCCGGATGATGTGGTTCGGACTTGCCGCGCTGCTTGCAAGTTTCATCCATTCGCTGCGGATAACAAACCTGAAAAACCGCCGCGCCGTTACCGCCGTCATTATCGACCGCGACGGACGGGCGGAAATCGTATCCGGCAAAGAAAAAACAGCAAAGGCGGCGGCACTGGCGGGCAGCAGTATGGTTACGCCTTATGCCTTATTCTTACAATGGGACACCGGCGGCAAAACCGTCCGTCACTGCATCACCCCCGATATGGCGGACCCGGAATCCTACCGCAGGCTGAAAGTCTGGGTACTTTGGCGGCAGCCGGGAAAAAACGCCGAAACCGATACGCCAAACTGATTTCAGACGGCATTTGAAAACGGAACACTCAATGAAAACACTGCAAGACTGGCTCTCCCATTTGGAAACCGCCCACAGCGGCGGCTTAATCGATATGGGCTTGGAACGCGTAGGCGAAGTGAAAAAACGCATGGAACTCGAGCCGCAATGCCCTGTCGTCGTGGTCGCGGGAACAAACGGCAAAGGTTCGGTCTGCGCCTATCTGACGCAGATTTACAAACAGGCAGGCTTCAAAGTCGGTACGCTGACCAGCCCGCATTTATTGCGTTACAACGAACGCATCGCCGTCAACGCCGAACCCGTTTCGGACGATACGATTATTGCCTCTTTCGAGCGCATCGAAACCGCGCGCGGAGAAATATCACTAACTTATTTTGAATTCAATGCCTTGGCGGCGGTCGATATCTTCATACGCGAACAAGTCGATGTGATGATATTGGAAGTCGGCTTGGGCGGACGCTTGGACGCGGTTAATGTGTTCGACGGCGATTGCGCGGTGGTTACTAGTGTGGATTTGGACCATCAGGCGTTTTTGGGCGATACGGTCGAACAGGTCGGTTTTGAAAAAGCGGGCGTATTCCGTAGCGGCAAACCCGCCATCTGCGGACAAAACCCCGCGCCCGAATCGTTGGTCGCACACGCCGAAGCCATAGGCGCGAAACTGCTGATGGTACAGCGCGATTTCGAGTTTCACGCGATGGAAAACATCCAATGGAACTACCGCTTCCAGCCGCAGCATTCAGACGGCCCCGCACGCAACCGCAATGCCCTGCCCTTCCCCGCATTGCGCGGCGCATACCAGCTTTCCAACGCCGCCTGCGCGCTGACCGTGTTGGAATGCTTGAACGGCAAACTGCCGGCGGACATCGGCGCCATCAAGCGCGGATTATTGCTGGTCGAAAACCCCGGACGCTTCCAAGTCCTGCCCGGCCGTCCGCTGACCGTGTTGGATGTCGGACACAATCCCCACGCCGCCCGCGCCCTGCGCCGCAGCCTGATGAATCTGGCGTTTGCGCAAAAGCGCACCGCCGTGTTCAGTATGCTGTCCGACAAAGACATAGACGGCGTGTTGGAAATTGTCAAAGACCAGTTTGACGAATGGTATATCGCACCTTTGGACGTGCCGCGCGGAATGACGCTCGATAGCCTGCAAGACAAACTGCACGAACACGGCATCGAAAACATACAGACATTCGCCGCCGTCCGCGAAGCCTACCGGGCGGCAGCCTCAAAAGCGGGCGAAAACGACAGAATCGTCGTATTCGGCTCATTTCATACCGTTGCCGACGTGATGTCGGTACTGTAAAAGGAAACTTCTATGTCCGAAAACAAACAAAACGAAGTCCTGACCGGTTACGAACAACTCAAACGGCGCAACCGCCGCCGCCTCGTAACGGCAAGCTGCCTGGTTGCCGCCTCCTGCATCCTGCTGGCGGCCGCCCTCAGCTCCGATCCCGCCGACAGCAACCCTGCCCCGCAGGCCGGCGAAACCGGCGCAACGGAAAACCAAACGGCAAACGCGGCACAAGCCCCGGCTTTGAAATCCGCCGCCGGAAACGGGGAAACCGCCGCCGGCAAACCGCAGGACGCGGCAGGCGGGGGCAAACCCGCCGACGACGGCGGAATCAGCGAACCCGAAGACATCGGCGCACCGCTGGTCATCATCAACAACCGGCTCGACGACAGCAATATAAAAGGTTTGGAGGCATCCGCAAAACCGCAACCGCAAGAAACCGCCGCAACCGCACAGGCGGAGGCAAAACAAGGCACAGCCGAAAAAGCGCAGGCAACGGTTAACAACAAAGATACGGTTGAAAAACCGAAACCTGCCGCCGAACCCAAACCGCAAAAAACAGAGCGTGCAACTGAATCCAAACCCAAAACCAAAGAACCGGCACAAAAAACCGCCGACAAAGTCTCCGAGAAGCCCAAAACCTTACCCGAAAAAAGCAAATCAGACTCAACCAAATCAGACAAAGCAGTAAAAGAACCGAAAAAATCCGATAAGGCAGAAAGCAAAAAACCGGCTGAAAAAGACGGTTCGGACGGCAAAAAACACGAAACGGCGCAAAAAACCGACAAGGCGGACAAGACCAAAACCGCCGAGAAGGAAAAATCCGGCAAAAAAGCCGCCATTCAGGCAGGTTATGCCGAAAAAGAACGCGCCTTGAGCCTCCAGCGCAAAATGAAGGCGGCGGGCATCGATTCGACCATTACCGAAATTATGACCGACAACGGCAAAGTTTACCGCGTCAAATCAAGCAACTATAAAAACGCAAGGGATGCCGAACGCGATTTGAACAAATTGCGCGTACACGGTATCGCCGGCCAGGTAACGAATGAATAGCCTCCCCGTTGCCGACCTCCTCGTCTCCGCCGTCATTGCCGCCTGCATCCTCATTTCCGCGATGCGCGGCGTGATTGCGGAAGCCGGTTCGCTGGCGGCGTGGATTATTGCCTTCTTTTTTGCCAAACTCTTTGCCGCCCCCTTTGCCGACCTTGCCTTCTCCTCATTCCAACCGCGCCTGTTCGCACCGGCATTGTCGTTTATTTCATTATTCATCTTTGCCTGCCTGATACAGAAAATACTCCGCCCACTGCTGACACAGGCGGTTTCCGCCGTCGGCTTGGGCTTTGCAAACCGCATTTTGGGCGGCGTGTTCGGTGCGGCAAAAGGGATATTGATCGTTACCCTGCTGGTTATGCCCGCTTCCAAAACCGACCTCCCCGATACGGAAGAATGGCGGGATTCCTATACCCTGCCGTTTTTCGTATCGCTTTCCGAAGCGGTGTTAAACCATAGCGGTGGGACGGAAGAAACTTTGGAAGACGATTGATTGCCATACGGACATTTCAGACGGCATCAGGCTGATTCCTGTTTCCGATGCCGCCGCCAAAGACGGGTTTTTGAACATTGCATATATTTTCTGGAGATGTTTTGCTTGATAATCGAAATCCTATTTTTAGCCCATTATGAACAAGGCAGATACTGAGAGATTGAAACATTTGATGGAAAGGATGAATGACTTCTTTCATCAACCATTAAATTTTGAGAAGAAAGAAGAGGTGATGAGCTTTGCAATGGAAATATATCCTGAGATTCAATATTTCTATTACGATCTAATCCCAAGATTATTGGATTCTGAACTTTCGGAAGATGTACATAAAAGAGTTATTAAGTAAGAGAACACAAAATAGTGGATTAACAAAAATCAGGACAAGGCGGCGAAGCCTCAGACAGTACAGATAGTACGGAACCGATTCACTTGGTGCTTCAGCACCTTAGAGAATCGTTCTCTTTGAGCTAAGGTAAGGCAACGCCGTACCGGTTTAAAGTTAATCCACTATAAAAACGCAACCGCCCAAGATATGCCCCGAGTACCGCGTGCCGCCCTCCCTGATGGGGGAGCGTGCCGACGGCGGCAGACGGTTTGGGTGACCCGCACACGGCGGCGGAAGTGTTCCGCTTCAAGCCCTGCGCGCCGGCGGCGGAAAGCGCGTAAAAAATGCCGTCTGAAGCCTTCAGACGGCATTTTTGCGGAATATTCCGTCTGAAATATCTTCACCGGCAGCACACGCCGTCCCGCATAAGCGGTCCGGCTTTATCCGCCATACCGCGCCTGCCCGCCCCTCATCGGGCATTGTCGACAATTCGGGCAAAAAACCGCCGTTTGATTTATAATTCCGCCTTACCTTTCAACCTCGAATCGGAGAAGACGATATGTGCGGCGTATTAGGTTTGGTCAGTCATGAGCCTGTGAACCAGCTTCTGTACGACGGTTTGCAGATGTTGCAGCACAGGGGGCAGGATGCGGCGGGCATTGTAACGGCCGAAGGCGGCACGTTCCATATGCACAAAGGCAAAGGAATGGTGCGCGAAGTGTTCCGCACGCGCAATATGCGCGATTTGACCGGCAACGCCGGCATCGCCCACGTCCGCTATCCCACGGCGGGCAACGCGGGCAGCAGCGCGGAGGCGCAGCCTTTCTACGTCAGCTCGCCGTTCGGCATCGTTTTGGCGCACAACGGCAACCTCACCAATACTGCCGAACTGTATGAAAACGTGTGCAACAAACACCTGCGCCACGTCAACACCAGCTCCGATTCCGAAGTCTTGCTCAACGTCTTCGCGCACGAATTGCGCCGCGAAGTCTCCAAAAACGCCAATCCGCACCGGCTCAATATCGACAATATTTTCAACGCCGTTGCCGAAGTCCACCGCCTGGTGCGCGGCGCATACGGCGTGGTTGCGATGATTGCGGGCTACGGTATGCTTGCCTTCCGCGATCCTTACGGCATCCGCCCGCTGGCATTGGGTTCGCAAACCGACGAATCAGGCAGAAAATCCTATGCCGTCGCCTCCGAATCCGTCGCTTTCAATGCGCTTGCCTACGATTTGGAACGCGACATCCGGCCGGGCGAAGCGGTATTTGTCGGCTTTGACGGCACAATAATTGCCCGCCAATGCAGCGACCGCGCCAAACTCAGCCCCTGCCTTTTCGAATACGTCTATTTCGCCCGCCCCGACTCTGTGATTGACGGTGTATCGGTTTACCAATCGCGCTTGGATATGGGCGTGTCGCTGGCGGAAAAAATCAAACGCGAGCTGCCTGTGGATGACATCGATGTCGTGATGCCCATCCCCGATACCAGCCGCCCCAGCGCGATGGAGCTTGCCGTCCACCTCGACAAACCTTACCGCGAGGGCTTGATTAAAAACCGCTATATCGGCCGCACCTTTATTATGCCCGGTCAGGCGACGCGCAAAAAATCCGTGCGCCAAAAACTCAGCCCGATGGAAACCGAATTTGCAGGCAAAAGCGTGTTGCTGGTAGACGACTCCATCGTGCGCGGGACGACCAGCCGCGAAATCGTCGAAATGGTACGTGCGGCGGGCGCGCGCAAAGTCTATATCGCCTCCGCCGCGCCCGAAGTGCGCTATCCCAATGTGTACGGCATCGATATGCCCACGCGCGAAGAGTTGATTGCCAACGGGCGCAGCGCGGCGGAAATCGCTGCCGAAATCGGCGCGGACGGCATCGTATTTCAAGACTTGGGCGATTTGGAAGCCGTCGTCAAAGCACTCAATCCGAAAATCGAATCCTTCGATTCGTCCTGTTTCAACGGCATTTATCAGACCGGCGACATCGATGATGCCTACCTCGACCGCCTGTCCGCCGAGAAATCCGGCTGCGGCGGCCTGAAAATCCACCCGAGCAGGATGGAACACAGCATCAGCATCAGCGATGCGGGCGACGAAGAATAAGGCTTCCCAAACCGCGATGCCGTCTGAAATCCGAACGCCGGGTTTTCAGACGGCATTTCCCATATTGGCATCACATTTCCCGTTTCATCCGCACACAATATGAGTACCGAAACCAAAAACTACATTACGCCCGCCGGATGGCAGGCATTGAAAGACGAGCTTTATCAACTGGTCAACAAAGAACGCCCCGAAATCGTCCAAATCGTCAACTGGGCGGCAGGCAACGGCGACCGCAGCGAAAACGGCGACTATCTTTACGGCAAACGCCGTATGCGCGAAATCGACCGCCGCATCCGTTTCCTGACCAAGCGTTTGGAAGCTGCCGTCGTCGTCGATCCCGAATTGCGCGAAGCGACCGACCAAGTGTTTTTCGGCGCGACCGTCGGGCTGTTGCGCGGCGACGGGCGCGAGCAAACCGTCAAAATCGTCGGCATCGATGAAATCGATACCGCGCAAAACAAAATTTCTTGGATTTCGCCGTTGGCGCGTTGCCTGATTAAAGCGCGCGAAGGCGACGAAGTGGTTTTGAACACGCCGGAAGGGCGTGAGGAAATTGAAATCCTTTCTGTCGAATACATCAAAATCGACTGATCGGGAATGCCGTCTGAAACGGCACAAACGCGCCGTTTCCCAAATAAAGGAATACCGAATGAGGAAAATCCGCACCAAAATCTGCGGCATCACCACACCGGAAGACGCACTGTATGCCGCCCACGCCGGCGCAGACGCATTGGGACTGGTTTTTTACCCCCAAAGCCCCCGCGCTGTCGACATCATTAAAGCACAAAAAATCACCTCCGCACTGCCGCCGTTTGTCAGCGTTGTCGCCCTTTTCGTCAACGAAAGCGCGCAAAACATCCGCCGCATCCTTGCCGAAGTGCCGATACACATCATCCAATTCCACGGCGACGAAGACGACGCATTCTGCCGCCAGTTCGACCGCCCCTATATCAAGGCCATTCGTGTTCAGACGGCATCAGACATCCGAAACGCCGCCGACCGTTTTCCCAACGCTCAGGCACTGCTGTTCGATGCCTACCATCCTTCGGAATACGGCGGCACCGGACACCGCTTCGACTGGACGCTGTTGGCGGAATATTCGGGCAAACCGTGGGTGCTTGCCGGCGGGCTGACCCCTGAAAACGTCGACGAAGCCGTCCACATCACCGGAGCGGAAGCGGTCGATGTATCCGGCGGCGTGGAAGCGTCTAAAGGCAAAAAAGACCCCGCCAAAGTTGCCGCCTTTATCGCAACCGCCAACCGCCTATCCCGTTAAAGCAACAAAATTTGCCGCCGGAATGACTTAACCTTAAAAATTTATGCTGTTTAATCAGTAAGTTCTGATAAATTTTGAAAACTTAATCCCGTCATTCCCACGAAAGTGGGAATCCGGTTTTTTGAGTTTCAGTCATTTCCGATAAACTGCCTTAGCATTGGATGTCTAGATTCCCGCCTGCGCGGGAATGACGGCGGAGCGGTTTCTGCGCAGGAATGACGGTTTAGAAGTTCCCCGAAACCTCAAAAAAACCTGCACCTTAATCAGTTGGCGGTTTAGTCCGGCTTTTGGGGTGCAGATCAAGCTTTCAGACGGCATTTTTTAAAACTTCATTTCAAGCGCGAGGCTGAAGTTTCTGCCCGGTGCGGCATACCTTCCATAGTTGCTGTCGCCGCCGTGCCGGTTTGCCGTGCTTTCCGCAGTCTGGCGCAAGGATTCCCAAGTAACGTAGCGGTAGTTGCCGATATTGTAGATAGCCGCCCTCAAGGTCAGCCGTTTTTTCAGATTCAGATAGGCGGAAACGTCTGCCGTCGACCAAGAAGACGACGCTCTTTTTGTCGAATATCGTTTTTGATCGCCTGCCAGATAAGCAAGCTCGTCAGGGTTTTTCCCTTTGGAATAGGTCAGCATAATGTTTGCGCCCCATTTCCCCTCAGGCTGGTCGTATCCGAACCCCAAAACATAACGCGACGGCTGTACCGCATCCAAAGCATAGCTGCGGAGAGACAGACCCGGCCGGTTGGATACCGATTTCGGTTTGATACGGTTGTACGCCAATGTGGTGTACAAACCTTCGGGCAGTTTGCCGTACACACCGTTCCAGTCGATTTTTCCCAATATATTAACGCCTTGGAGCGACATATTTTGGGCATTGTAATAATCGCGTATATCAATCTCTGTCAATTGTCCTGCCTGATTCGGCAATTTGGTTTTGTGATCGGCAACGGCAATCATATCGGTATAGCGGTTGCGGAAGCTGCTGATTTCCAAAAAGCCGAAATCGCCCTTCCACTGCAAACCGATTTCGCGGTTGGCTGCCTTTTCCGATTTCAGGGCGGGACGCTGCCAGCCTTTCGGATAATCGTGATAAATGTCTATCCCGAAAAGTTCTTGGAATGAGGGCGTTCTGAAGCCGCTGGAGGCGCGGTAAGACACGGAAAAATGCCGGTTCGGTTTGAACACGATGCCGCTGTTCCACGAACGGTCAACATACCGCCCGCTGCGGACGAGTTCTTCCCGTGTGGTGAAGTTTTGCCGGTCGTACCTGCCGCCCAAACTGAAATCGAAATATTTGCCGATTGAAAAACGATCGTTCAAAGAAATGTGGATATTGCTGCCGTTGATTTTTCTTGGCACGCATTTGCGGGAACGCAGGGTTTCGATGTAGCCGCAGACCGACCCTTCGACGACTTCGGGCTTGCCCAAAAGATACTTATATTTACCGTCGTCGGCGTAATCCGAGAATTCCGAAATCCTTGCCGCATTGTGAGAAAGCTGTTCTGGGCGGGAGATCGCTTTGGAAGCATCGTAACCGAAGCCCAAAGTCAGATGGTGTTTCGTCCATTTGTTTTTCAGCGATTTCTCAAACGAGGCATTCAAAACATTGTGCTGTTCGCGGTAGTGGAAGCGGTCGCTGCTGTCGTAGGAATACGGTTTGTCCGCCGACGCGCGGCAGGATTTGTCCACGGAAGGATACACGGCGCAATTCAGCTTCAACGTGTTGTTGTCGGTTGCCACGCTTTGTTTGTCAAACGACAACACCGCCTTGTCCGCCCAGTTGTCCGAGTATTTCGCATTTTCATAACGGTACAGCAAACCCATACGGCGGCGGCGGTGATGTTCGTCAATAAATTTGGTGCGGGAATATTTCAAACCTATGCCCTTGACCAAATTTTTATCGCCTTTCCACTCTTCTATATTCGGCACAAAATACAAGCCGTCGCGGAAATCGTCGCCGTCGTACACCCCGCTCTTGTTTCTAAACTTGTTCGCCTCGTCCGTACCGTAATACTGTTTTTCCGTCATATCGCGGATGTCGTAACGCTGTTTGGTATCCTCAAACACGCCGCCGACATAATGCCTGCCGCCGAAGCGGTAGCCCAGCTTGGCAAGCCAAGAGCCGCTGCGGTAATCCATCGGATCGGGCAATATCCTGCCGCCGCCCGTGTAAGCTTGGGCGGACAGGTTTTCGTGGCGCGCCTGCGCCTCCCGCACCATCGCTTCTTCTTCTGCACTTAAAGGCTGATTGTTTTTCTTACGTTCTTCCACCCAGCGGTTGAGCTGGTTGTTCAAATAGTTTCCGTTGCCTGCCACTTTTGCCACAGGCTTGAGCTCACTCTCGCCCTCCGCCAGGAAATATTCCCCTCCTTCACTTGGTTTTTTAATGCCGTATGTCTGACGGAACGCGTCCAAACGGTTTATGCCGTATGCCACCCCGTCCGCAATATCGCCGTGCGGGCGCGTTTCCCGCCCTTGGCGTTCGGTCCGGATTAGCAGCCCTTCCCAACCGTCTTTGCTGAACCCCGCGCCGAGCGACTTCATAAATTGGCGGTTTTTACTGCCGTAGGCGGTTTTTGCCTGTATCCCCCAACTTTTGCCGTCTGAAATCAGGTCTGCCGCTTCTTTGGTGCGGAAGGCGACCGCGCCGCCGAGTGCGCCGCTGCCGTGATCGGACGAACCGGCACCTTTGTCGATTTCCACCGTGCTGATGTTTTCATATTCGATTTCGTTGATTGCACCGCTGCCGCCGCGTCCGCCGTATCCGCTCAACGATCCCTGCACGGTAAACGCCTGTATTTGGGCAACGCCGTCAACCGAAACCGCCACACGGTTTTTATCCACGCCGCGTATCGAGTAGCCGCCGCTCGCGCCGTTGCCCTGTTCGACAACCGCCACGCCCGGATCGTAGCGCGTCAGGTCGCGGATACCGAGTACCTGTTCTTTGTTCAACGTTTCCGACGTTTTGACGATTTTGCCCAAACCGGTTACTTCTTTTGTCCGCCGTCCCACTTTGGCGGCACGGACGGTAACCTCTTTCAGGGATTGGGTCTGCGCCGCATCAGGTGCCGCCGTTTCAGGGTTTGCCGCATATGACGGGAAGGCGGCGGCAACAGCCAAGGCAGTCAGGGTAAGCTGAAAACCGTGTTTCTTATTCATTTTTCCACCTCCTGCATATCTTTCTTCGCACCGAATACCACGCCGAATTGGGGTTTAGCTTCAGGTTTTAACGGTTCACCAACACCAGCTTCATTTTCAACTTCAGCTTCATTTTCAGTATCTTCAGTTATATCAAGAGATTTCCCATCCTTATTGAAAATAGTACCGCCCAATTCCTCCGCCTGCGGGCCGTAAAAGCCGCCCGTTACAAGAAGATTGTCGGCTTTGAAGCGCTGCGGGTTGGTCGAACCCTGCCCGGAAAGGTCAATACCGCTCTCCCGAGTGCGTGCTGTCGCGTGGAAACCGTTGCCATCAATCACGCCGTTTTCAATATGGAAAGCAGGTTCTACACCGTTTTTCTCCGTCAGCGTTCCGGAAATCGATTTCTCGCCGAAATCAACGGTAAATTTTGCTTTTGCCGCTTTATCCGCCTTATTATCCCATTGAATGGGTTTGCTGATACGCGCTTCCCAAGTGCCGGTATAATGCGCCGTTCCGGTTTTTGGAATGTCGGCTTCCGCCGTGCGGATACCTTTCAGGAAAAGGTCGATGTTCCTGCCTTTAGGGGCTTCCGGAGCGGGCGGGATGCCGTCTGAACCGCTGCCGCCTTCTTCTGTCGGCGATTCTTCTTCGGGTTCTTCAGCTTCGTCTTCACCTTCTACGGCTTCGTCTTCTTCGCTGCCTTTGTCTTCTACGGCTGCGTCTTCGGTGCCTTCTTCATCGTCGATTTCGTCTTCGCCTTCTTCGACGCTATCAACGCCTGTATCCTCTTCGTCCCTCTCTTCGTCCTGCGCCTTCGGTTTGGCGGCGGGACGTTCGGTTTGCATCCGTCCGATTTTCACATAGGTCAGAAAATCGCAGCAGGTTCGGATTGTCGTTTTCCTACCATCGGCAAGAACGATGGTTTTCTCTTGGTTTACCAAAGGAATTTCACGCCCTTCGACAAGAAGTTTGTCGGGATGACCAAGATCGGGCATAGGGGAAATGGCAAACTGGCGGGCATTTTTATCACTTGCCTCATCAACGGAAATTTTTAGAGAATCCAAGATTTTGGTGTGTTTTTCAGACGGCATAGCAGGATTTGTGCCTGATGCGTCTGTTTTTTGTTTGCCTGCGAATACGCCGAATACGCTGTTGTCGTTGCTGATAAACCGTCCGGCAAGCTCTTCCCCCTTATCGCCGAAAAAACCACCCTCAAGCCGCCGATCGGCATCGTCATGGAAAAACAAATATTCTTTATCAGCGTGTTTCGTCTTCACCTCGGTGTTAACTTTGGCACTGCCGGTAAAGCGGTTGCCGTCCAATGTTGCGGTAATGTCGTAAATGGTCAGTGGTTTTTTCTGCTCATTGGGTTTGACATATTGGTTTTTAATCAACTTGCCCTCTAGGGTTTTTTTGTCGAAATCAACCGTATATTCGGCAGGATGCTTTTCCCGGCTATCGGCATCCCTAGCCTCATAAGAAGCTGCCCCAATTTCATTACCATAATATGTGGTATAACCCAAATCCACACTGGAAACCGCCTGACCTGTCCGATGACGTTTGGCATCGGTCATATATTGCCAGTTACCGGAATATTTTACCGTTCCCGCACTCGGCAAAGATTGGGAAGGATGTTCTCCGGAATAATATACAAAACCGTCATAGCCTAAACGATTAGAAAACTGCTTTTCATCCGATGTTTTCTCAATTTCATCTTTTCCGTTTTTAGTAAACACATAACCGGCACTGACAAACCGATAATTATATTTTTTATTTTCATTTTCCGATGTGGTAATGCTTGCCTCAGGATTACGTTTATGAATTTCGCTTTTAAGTTGTTGAAGTTTATTTTCTTTTGAACCGTATAAAAACAGAACATCACCTTCTTTAAACGACAGCTTTTCTTCTGCTTGTTTGCTATCGGGAATTGCCGTGCCATCTTCACGATGAAAAGCAGTATTCCGTCTCAACAGCCGCATTGCCGCACCGACGGCGGGTTGATTGACCGGCGTGGTTTCTATCGAAGGTTTGGCAGAATCCGGAGCGGGCTTATCCGCAGGATTGGAAGGTTTGGAACCTGCCGGGGTTTGCTCGGTCGGCGTTGGTTCGGCAACAGGCTGCACGCCGAAATTGCCGCCGATACAAGATGCCAAAAGTAAGGGCAATAAGGCGATGCCGCCATAATTCGGTTTACACATCCCTACTATTTTCCATGTCTGATTAATAATAATTATCATTATATTAATATGTGCAGATAACATCAAGCCGTTTTTTAACAAAGATATTCCCGATTGAAACAAAATGCCGTCTGAAACCAAGTTCAGACGGCATTTTTGCGTCGGCCCGACAGAGTTTGAAGCCGTAGGGAAATCGGATTGTCTTTTAAGGGTTTACAAACCCAGTTCCCGCAGGAAGCGGATGTCGTCCTCGCCGTTTCAACACACAGCCGCCTGAAGGCGGCTGAATAAGCGGACGGGCCGAACGCGACATTGCGGTCGGTTTCAACACACAGCCGCCTGAAGGCGGCTGATCAACCGCCCAAAAATGGGAGGCGGCAATGAGTTTGTTTCAACACACAGCCGCCTGAAGGCGGCTGAGTTTGCGACCAGATCGCGGCGGATGATTTGATGCTGTTTCAACACACAGCCGCCTGAAGGCGGCTGATTATTAACCAAGTAATTATGAATTTTATTAAGTACAGTTTCAACACACAGCCGCCTGAAGGCGGCTGAGTCTTTGCCGCCGATGATGAGGCGGTTGGCCATGTTTCAACACACAGCCGCCTGAAGGCGGCTGATAATGTCTTCCGCGCCGCCTGCCGATGCGTACACGTTTCAACACACAGCCGCCTGAAGGCGGCTGAGCTCCGCAATCGGAAAGGAATACATATTTTCATGGTTTCAACACACAGCCGCCTGAAGGCGGCTGATGTTTCGGCGCAACACATCAGCAGGGTTGCCAAAAGTTTCAACACACAGCCGCCTGAAGGCGGCTGATCGGCATCAGCCGCTC
>AEPI01000065.1 GCA_000193795.2 Neisseria lactamica NS19
TTTTAAGTTGCTGTTTTGGGGTTTCTGTTTTTGAGGGAATGCCGAGATTTTGGATTGTGTGCATTTACCGGGAAAAACCAAAACCCTTCCGCCGTCATTCCCGCGAAAGTGGGAATCTGGAATTTCAATAAAGACCGCCCTATGTATTGCCCTGATTTGAAAGGGGTTACGCCCCTCCCGAATAAAGTCTGATCCTACCGCCCCGAAGGACGGATGTCCAAGTGGCGGGGTTTCAACCGAAAAGGAAATACGATGAAAAATATTTTTGCACCCGCGCTGCGCGGCGGAACGGGTGCAAAAATATTTTTATTACATTTTCAGGAAAAACTATGCTGTCAGGACTCCCCATCCCAAAAGACATCGCGCGCCCGCCCGAAACGATATTGGTCAACATCACGCCGCAGGAAACGCGTGTGGCGGTGTTGGAGGAAAACAATATCTGCGAGCTGCACATCGAACGCAACAGCGGACACAGCCTGGTCGGCAATATCTATCTGGGCGTGGTGCGCCGCGTGTTGCCGGGAATGCAGAGCGCGTTTATCGACATCGGCTTGGAACGCGCGGCGTTCTTACACATCGTCGATGTCCTCGAACAACGCCGCAACCCCGAAGAAACCCAGCGCATCGAACATATGCTGTTTGAAGGGCAGTCGGTTTTAGTGCAGGTCATCAAAGACCCCATCAACACCAAAGGGGCGCGCCTGTCCACCCAAATCTCGCTGGCGGGGCGTTTCCTCGTCCACCTGCCTCAGGAAGACCACATCGGCGTATCCCAGCGCATCGAAGACGATGCCGAACGCAGCAGCCTGCGCGAACGCCTCGGCAAGCTCCTGCCGGAAAATGCCTGTCGGGGCTACATCATCCGCACCAACGCCGAAAACGCCACCGACGAACAGCTCCAGTCCGACATCGATTACCTGACCAAAGTGTGGGAACACATCCAAGAACAGGCGAAAATCCGTCCGCCGGAAACCCTGCTGTATCAAGACTTGCCTTTGAGCCTGCGCGTGTTGCGCGATATGGTCGGCTGCGACACGCAGAAAATCCTCGTCGATTCCACCGTAAACCACGGACGGATGACGTGTTTTGCCGAACAATACGTTCACGGCGCACTGGGCAGGATAGAGCTGTTCAAAGGCGAACGCCCGCTGTTTGAAACCCACAACGTCGAACAGGAAATCAGCCGCGCCCTGCAACCGCGCGTCAATCTCAACTTCGGCAGCTACCTGATTATCGAATCCACCGAAGCGATGACCACGATAGACGTGAACACCGGCGGCTTTGTCGGCGCGCGCAATTTTGATGAAACCATCTTCCGCACCAACCTCGAAGCCTGCCACACCATCGCCCGCGAACTTCGCCTTCGCAACCTCGGCGGCATCATCATCATCGACTTCATCGATATGGCGCAGGAAAGCCACCGCGAAGCCGTGTTGCAAGAGCTTGCCAAAGCCCTCGCCTTCGACCGCACGCGCATCACCCTGCACGGTTTTACCCATTTGGGGCTGGTCGAGCTGACGCGCAAACGCTCGCGCGAAAACTTAAGCCAGATCCTCTGCGAACCCTGCCCTTCCTGCCAAGGCCGTGGCCGTCTGAAAACGCCGCAAACCGTGTGCTACGAAATCCAGCGCGAAATCGTCCGCGAAGCGCGCCGTTACGATGCCGAAAGTTTCCGCATCCTCGCCGCCCCCAACGTTATCGATTTGTTTTTGGACGAAGAATCGCAATCCTTGGCAATGCTGATAGACTTTATCGGCAAACCGATTTCGCTGGCGGTCGAAACCGCCTACACGCAGGAACAATACGATATTGTGCTGATGTAAAAAATGCCGTCTGAAGCCTTCAGACGGCATCCGTTTATTTCAGGGATTCCTTGTCCAACAAGGCGCGTATCAGCAGCCCGCGCCCGAACCGGCGGCTGTCGGACAATTCCAAATATCCGCCGTATTTTTTGGCAAGCGTGTCGGCAATAGACAGCCCCAGCCCCGTCCCCTGCTGCTCCGTTCCCAAAATACGGTAAAACGGTTCGAGGACGCGGGCGCGTTCGGATTCCGGAATGCCGTTCCCATTATCTTCCACCCACACGGCAAGATATTTCCCTTCGTCTGTGAAACCCAAATCTATCCTGCCTTCAGGCGGCGTATAACGTATCGCGTTATCAACAAACGTTTTAACCAAGGTATAGATTTCGGTTTCATCGGCAAACACTTCAAAATCTCCTTCGACCGCCACGCCGACATCCTGCCGTTTCTCCAAAGCCAGCGGCATCAGTTCCTGCAATACCCGGCGGAAACGGCTTTGCAGCCCGAACGCCGTTTTCGTCAGAGGAGTTTCGTCCGACTGCGAACGCGCCAAAGACAAAAGCTGCTCGAGCAGGTGTTTGTTGCGCCGTATGCTTTGCTGCAAAACGGCGGACTGCCGCGCCGCATCGGGAGGAAGCGGCATATTGTTGAGGCGTTCCGCCTGAAGGGAAAGGGCGGTCATCGGCGTGCGTAACTCGTGTGCCGCATCGGCGACAAACCGTTGCCGGCGGCGGATGTCTTCGTCCACACGCTTCAAAAGCAGATTGATGGCGATTACGAAACCTCTGATCTCACTGGGAATATTATCCACACTCAAAGCAGACAAATCATCAAGCCTTCGCCCTTCCAGATTCTGCGACAAAATACGGACGGGGCGCATGGCTTTGTACGTAATCCACACGGTCAGCAGTATCATCAGCGGCAGTGCCGCCAGCAGGGGCAACACGCTTTGCCGTGCCGCATCCGCCGCCAAATCTTCACGGTATTCGTTTTCCTGCATGACAGCAATCCGTCCCTGTTCAGTCGTGCGGATATAGACGCGGTAATAATCGTCGTCATCGTCCGCCTGAAGCGTGTACAGACCGTCCGCCAGATGCGGCGGCAGACTGACAACAGGGTCTTTCTGCTGCGGCATCTGCACGAAAATGCGCGTATCGTCGTCGCTTTCAGGCAAAGTTTCGGGTTTGGAATCGGAGCCGACATACAATGCCGTCTGACGGAGCAAATCGTCCTGAAGCTCCTCCGCCTCGTGAAAAGTATCGTAATAAGAAAAAATGCCGGCAGCCATTGCCAGCGGCAAAAACATCAAAACCAGCGCGACACTGATTCTGACCTGAAGCGAATGTTTTAAAATCTTAAAAAACCGGTTCGGCATCTTCGTTCCTGTTCAGACGGCATCTTGACGCGGCACAAACCAACCGACACCGCGCACATTTTGTATGCTTTCCTTACCCAGTTTCTTACGCAGCGCGTGAATCAGAAAATCCACCGCATTGCTTTCGACCTCCTCGCCCCAGCCGTAAATCTTATCTTCCAAATCCGAACGCGACAAAATCACGCCCGGCCTCGCCAGCAAAGCCTGCAATACCGCAAACTCCTTGCCGCTCAAAACCGCCTGCCGCCCCTCGGCAACAATTTCCGCCTGATACGTTGCCGGATTCAGCGAAATCACACCGTTGGACAGGCACGCCTGCGCCTGGCCGCCGCCGCGCCGCAACACCGCCCGCATCCGCGCCTTAAGCTCCGCCATATCGAACGGCTTGACGATATAGTCGTCCGCACCGCCGTCCAAACCGTTCAGCCGGCTGTACAAATCATCCCGCGCCGTAACGATCAGCACGGGGACGGCGCAGCCTGCCGCGCGTATTTCCGACAAAACATCCAAACCGTCCCGCCCCGGCAAACCCAAATCCAGCAGCATCAGGTCATAAGGCTGGGCAGCGGCCGCCGCCGCAACCTGCGCGCCGTTTTTGACCCAATCCACCGCATAGCCGCCGTCTTTCAAACTTGCCGACACCGCTTCCGCAATCATCGCATCGTCTTCAACCAGCAAAACACGCATCAACTTTCCCTTTCAGATAAACCGTGGCTATTCTAACACTCGGACATTAGCTGCAATTTAGCAGCTTTCACACCTGCCGGTATTTTTCAAAACTGCAGCACAAAAAAACCGCGCCACCAACCGCCTTCAGACGGCATCGGGGCGCGATTGCGGCATTCCGGCAGACCGCCGGAACGATTCGGGCTTCAGACGGCTTCGCTGTTTACGGCAAAGGCACGATTCCTGCCGCTATCGAACTTGCCAATATCGCCAGCGACAAACCCCACGCCCAGAAAAACGAATAACGGATGTGTTTGCCCATCGACAATTTCGCCAAACCCAAGCCCATCCACAAAGCCGGCGAAAGCGGCGTAACAAAAGTGCCGACGATACTGCCGATCAACATCGCATAACCTGCCGCTTCGGGTGCCACGCCCGCCTGCGAGGTAATCTGTTCCACAATCGGAAACAGTCCGAAATAATAAGCGTCCGTACTCAAAACCAACTCAAGCGGAATGCCCAATACACCGATGGCAATATGCAGATAAGGCAGCAGCGCGTCCGGCAGGATATGCACAAGGTCTTTGGAAATCGCGTCCAACATCCCCGCGCCCTTCAAAATCCCCAAAAACGTACCTGCCGCCAAAATAATGGACGCCATCATCACCGCGCCGCCGGCGTGGGCATAAATCCGCTCCATCTGTTCCTGCGGGCTGCGGTAATTCAACAGCAACGCCGCCGTTGCAGCCAGCATAAATACATAACCCGGCGGGAAGATGCCCGAAAAAAGCAGGCTCATCGCCGCCAAAAACAGCAGGACATTCCACCAAAACAGTTTCGGACGCGCCAATTTTTGTTCTTCTTCCGACAAAGGCGCCGGCTTTATCAAATCCGCCACGGCGGGCAACTCGCCCAACTCCCGGACAATCCGCCTTTTCTCACGCACACCCAAAAACAGGGACAGCGCAAGGATAAACACCACACCGATAATTTGCACCGTCAACAAAGGCTTATACAGTTCGCCCACATCCACGCCCAACACGCTTGCAACCCGCCCGGTAGGTCCGCCCCACGGCAAAAGGTTGATCAGCCCCGCGCTGGAAGTCAGCAGCAAAAACAGCAGATAAGGATTCATATGCAGACGCTTGTAAAGCGGCAAAAGGGCGGGGACGACCAATAAAAACGTCGTCGCGCCCGCCCCGTCCAACTGCGCCACCACCGACACCAAGACCGTCCCCACACTCACTGCCACGATATTACCCCGAGTCAGCCTGATCAAACCGCCTATCATCGGACGGAACAGCCCCACATCGTTCATGATTCCAAAAAACAAAATGGAAAACATAAACATAATCACAATCTGCATCACCGATTTCGTGCCGCCCGAATAAAATTCTTTTAATTGGGATACATCAAACCCTGCCAGCAAAGCCCCAAACAGCGGCACCAAGATTAATGCGATGATGGGCGACACCTTTTCCGTCAGCAGCAGCCATATGATGACCCCGATAATCAGCAGTCCGACAAACGTCAACATCATTTCTCCTTTGTTTTATTTTAAACAGAAAACCGCCCGTGCAGGAAAACTGCCCACAGATGCGGAATAAGCCTTGCATTCTACTTTTTTATTTTAAAATAAGTCAATCGATCATTTCCTCCGCCTCCCGTCTGCCGCCATTCCTGCATCAGTCCGTCATTCCGGCGCAGCGGCAACCGATACGGAACAGCCGGTTGGAACCGCCACTATCGTTGCGGAGCACGGGGTGTGCCGTATGCGCCGGACTTTAAACACGCCGGTCATTTGCCGCGCGTTATCCGGCAAACGGCAAACCTTGGCACTGCCCCCGTGTGAAAAAAGCCGCAAAACCCGGACCGGTTTTGCGGCTTTGCAACTTGGTTTGGTTATTTGGCATTTCTTTCAATCAAACCGGCAAACTGATTAATATATGACCGGACAAAATCCCTTGCCGAATCGATTAATTTGCCTTTTTCATCAAACAGCGTCGGCGAATTGCCCAAAAATACTTCCGGCTGTCCGGTTACGGGCATATCGAAATAAGACAGGGCAAGGCGCAGGTTTTTTTGGGAACTGTAACCGCCCATCTTGCCGACGGAATGGCTGATGATGCCGGCCGGTTTGTTTTTCCACGCCACATCGGCATTCGGTTTAGAGCCGATGTCCACCGCATTTTTCAAACAGGCGGGAATGGTGCGGTTGTTTTCGGACGTAACGAACAAAATGCCGTCCGAAGCCTTAATCGTTTCGCGGAAAGCCGTGTAGCTTTCGGGCAGCGGCACATCTTCCACGGCAGGATCGTCATAATCGAAATTGTAAAGTGGCAGGTGTCCGATTTCGACGATTTCCGCCTGCCAGCCTTCGGGGAACATCTGTGCCGCATTCAATGCCACCTTGCGTGCAAAAGAAGCACGGCGCAGGCTGCCCACCAAAATACTGATTTTCTTAGCCACAATCATTCCTCCTGAATATTAAGTTTGTGTGTTTCAATCATTTCATAATGATAACGATTATTATATATGTAATTTCCCCTGCAAACAAGCCGTCCCGCCGCCCTCGGCGTTCCCACTTATCCGGCTTTGCCTTATAATTGCTTCTTTTATGTAACAGATTCACCTATGAATTTCCCCAAAACAGCGGCCTTCCTGCTGCTGCTTCTCGCCTCCCTCACCGCACACGCGCTCGATACCGGTCGCATTCCGCAAAACGAAATCGCCGTATATGTCCAAGAACTCGGCAGCGGCAGGGTCGTCATCGACCATCGCGCGGATGTCCCCGTCAATCCCGCGTCCACGATGAAACTCGTTACCGCGTTTGCCGCCTTCAAAACTTTCGGCAGCAATTATCGCTGGACGACGGCATTTAAAAGCAACGGCAAAGTGAGTAACGGCACGCTCGATGGCGATTTGTACTGGATAGGCAGTGGCGACCCCGTTTTCAATCAGGAAAACCTGCTTGCCGTCCAACGCCAGTTGCACGATAAAGGCATCCGCAATATCACGGGGCACCTGATGCTCGACCACAGCCTGTGGGGCGAAGTCGGCAGTCCCGACCATTTTGAAGCTGACGGCGGTTCGCCGTTTATGACGCCCCCCAATCCGACTATGCTGTCTGCCGGTATGGTTATGGTGCGCGCCGAACGCAATGCCGCCGGCAGTACCGACATCCTTACCGATCCGCCCCTGCCGCATATTTTCGCCCAAAACAACTTGAAAATTACCGCCTCCCAAGCCGCCTGCCCTTCGGTCAAAAAACTGATGCGCGCGTCTTTTGCGGACAATACGCTGAAATTGCGCGGCAATATTCCCGAAAGCTGTTTGGGCAAGCCTGTCGGTGTCCGGATGTTCGCGCTTGACGAACTGATCCGGCAAAGTTTTACCAACCACTGGCTGCTGGGCGGCGGACAGATTTCAGACGGCATCGGCATCGCCGACACGCCGGAAGGCGCGCAGACGCTTGCACTGGTACACGCCAAACCGATGAAGGAAATTTTGACGGATATGAACAAGCGTTCGGACAATCTGATTGCGCGTTCCGTCTTCCTCAAACTCGGCGGCAACGGCAAACTGCCCGCCGTATCGGCCCGGGCGGAAGCCGCCGTCCGGCGCGAGCTTGCCGTGTCGGGTATCGATGTTGCGGATTTGGTTTTGGAAAACGGTTCGGGTCTGTCCAGAAAAGAAAGGGTAACGGCGAGAATGATGGCGCAAATGTTGGAAACGGCTTATTTCAGCCCGTTTGCACAAGATTTCATCGACACCCTGCCCATCGCCGGCACAGACGGGACTTTACGCAACCGCTTCAAACAAAGCGGCGGGCTGCTGCGCCTGAAAACCGGCACGCTCAACAATGTCCGCGCATTGGCAGGCTACTGGCTGGGCGACAAACCGATGGTCGTCGTCGTCATCATCAACAGCGGGCGCGCCGTTTCCCTGCTGCCCGACTTGGACAGCTTCGTTGCCAAAAACATCATCTCCGGCGGCGACGGCTGGCTGGATGCGAAACTGATGTGCAAAGAACGCCGCGCCTGAAACGGGAAAAGATAAAAATGCCGTCTGAAGGTTCAGACGGCATTTTTGATGTTCAAACTGAAATTACAGCCCCGCAGCTGCTTTTAATGCGGCCGCCTTGTCGGTGCGTTCCCAAGTAAATTCCGGTTCTTCGCGGCCGAAATGTCCGTATGCGGCGGATTTACCGTAAATCGGGCGCAAGAGGTCGAGCATTTGGACGATGCCTTTGGGGCGCAGGTCGAAATGTTCGCGAACCAGGGCAATCAGTTTTTCTTCGCTGATTTTGCCTGTGCCGAAAGTGTCGATGGAAATCGAAGTCGGTTCGGCAACGCCGATGGCGTAGGAAACTTGGATTTGGCATTGGGTTGCCAAACCGGCGGCGACGATGTTTTTTGCAACATAACGGCAGGCGTAAGCGGCGGAACGATCCACCTTGGACGGGTCTTTGCCGGAAAACGCGCCACCGCCGTGCGGAGCCGCGCCGCCGTAGGTGTCGACGATGATTTTACGGCCGGTCAAACCGCAGTCGCCTTGTGGGCCGCCGATAACGAAGCGGCCGGTCGGGTTAATCAGGTATTTGGTTTCGTCGGTCAGCAGTTCAGACGGCAGAACCGGTTTGATGATGTTTTCGATCACGGCGTTTTTCAGCTCTTCGTAAGCGATGGACGGATCGTGTTGCGTAGAGAGGACGACGGTGTCGATGCGTTTTACTTTACCGGTTTCGCTGTCGTAAACCACGGTCAGTTGCGCTTTGGCATCAGGACGCAGCCAAGGCAGGCGGCCGTCTTTGCGCAATTCGCTTTGGCGTTGCATCAGGCGGTGGCTGTAATAGATGGCAAACGGCATCAGGGTCGGGGTTTCGTCGCAGGCATAGCCGAACATCAAACCTTGGTCGCCCGCGCCCTGGTTCAAGTCGATACCTTCGCCTTCGTTCACGCCTTGGGCGATGTCGGGGGATTGCTGGTCGTAGTACACGCCGACCGCGCAGCCATTGGCATCAAAGCCCAGCTCGGAGGAGTTGTAGCCGATACGTTTGATGGTTTCGCGTGCGACTTTGATGTAGTCCACTTGGGCGGTGGTGGTGATTTCGCCCGCCAATACGCACAAGCCTGTGTTGACCAAGGTTTCTGCGGCGACACGCGCTTTGGGGTCTTGCGCCAAAATGGCATCCAAAATCGCATCGGATACTTGGTCGGCAACTTTGTCCGGATGGCCCTCGGATACCGATTCGGAAGTAAACAGATATTCGCTCATTGAAATTTTCCTTGAAAAACAAACCATCTTCTTCAGACGGCATGTTGTATGAACATAATGTCGACAGCGGGAAATATAGCAAAATTTCCCTATTCGTGTCATCCGGTTGAGAAATATTCCCATTTGAACGGCACTTTGGAATCTCTGCCCGTACGTTTCGCACAGGCAAAAAAATTCCCGCATCAAGCGGGTTTGGATTGCCTTTGCGGCCACATCGGCTTTTCAACCGTCCACCTTACTTTTCCTTTTGAAAAGCAGGTTGGCATGGAATTTCCAACTCTTGATGCAAGCGGGCGATGTTAGCAGAAAAGCCCTGCCGCCGCAATACTTCCCTTTTTCAGACGGCATGTTTCGTTTACAATTCGGGTTGTTTCCCCCTTTGCGAACCGCCATGCACATCCTGTTGACCGCCCTGCTCAAATGCCTCTCCCTGCTGCCGCTGCCCTCACTGCACAAACTGGGCGTTTTCCTCGGGCATCTGGCGTTTTACCTTTTAAAGGAAGACCGGGCGCGCATTGTTGCCAATATGCGGCAGGCGGGTTTGAACCCCGATACGCAGACGGTAAAAGCCGTATTTGCGGAAACGGCGAAATGCGGTTTGGAACTCGCCCCCGCGTTTTTCAAAAAGCCGGAAGACATCGAAACAATGTTCAAAGCGGTACACGGTTGGGAACACGTGCAGCAGGCTTTGAGCAAGGGCGAAGGGCTGCTGTTTATCACGCCGCACATCGGCAGCTACGATTTGGGCGGACGCTATATCAGCCAACGGCTGCCATTCCCCTTAACCGCCATGTATAAACCGCCGAAAATCAAAGCGATAGACAAAGTGATGCAGGCAGGCAGGGTGCGCGGCAAGGGCAAAACCGCGCCTGCCGGCATACAAGGGGTCAAACAAATCATCAAAGCCCTGCGCGCGGGTGAGGCAACCATCGTCCTGCCCGATCAGGTTCCTTCTCCGCAGGAAGGAGGAGACGGCGTGTGGGTGGATTTCTTCGGCAAACCTGCCTATACCATGACACTGGCGGCAAAACTGGCAAACGTCAAAGGCGTAAGTACACTGTTTTTTTGCAGCGAACGCCTGCCCGACGGACAAGGCTTCGTGTTGCACATCCGCCCCGTCCAAGGGGAATTGACCGGCGACAAAGCCCACGATGCCGCCGTGTTCAACCGCAATACCGAATATTGGATACGCCGTTTTCCGACGCAGTATCTGTTTATGTACAACCGCTATAAAGCACCGTAACGAAAATAAAAATGCTGTCTGAACCATTTCAGACGGCATTTTGTCATTTGACGATTTCGGACAACGGCCAGCGCGGGCGCACATTGAATGCGCCTGCATCCCTGCCTGCGTTCAAATGCATCGCGCCGGCAAAGGCAATCATGGCACCGTTGTCCGTGCAGTATGCCATCGGTGGGAAAAACACGCTGACTTTTTCGGACGGATGTTTCGGCTTGCCTTTGGGGGTCGGGATTTGTACCGTCATGTTGCCGAACGTTTCGCGCAGCTTCCAATTCGCACCGACACCGCCTGCCACAACCAGCGTCCTGAATCCCGTTTGCAACAGGGCCTTTTTCACTTTTGCCTCCAACACATCCACCACCGCATCCTGAAATGCGCGGCAGATGTCGTTGCGGGTTTGCCCGGGTATGGTTTCCGAACCGTTTGCCTCACGCACTTTTTCAACGGCGGTCAATACGGCGGTTTTCAATCCCGAAAAACTCATCTGCAAATCGTCGGAATGAATCATCGGGCGTGGGAAAATAAAGGCATCGGGACTACCCGATTTGGCAAGTTCCGACAGTTTCGCGCCGCCCGGATACGGCAAGCCCAGCAGTTTCGCCGTTTTGTCGAATGCCTCGCCCGCCGCATCATCGACGCTCTCGCCCAAAAGCTCGTAGTCGCCTATGCCCCTGACCGCCATAATCTGCGTATGCCCGCCCGAAACCAACAGCGCGACAAAAGGAAATTCGGGTTTTTCATCCGCCAACAGCGGCGACAGCAGATGTCCTTCCAAATGATGGACGGGAATAACAGGTTTGTCCAACGCTAAAGCCAGCGCGTTGGCGTAGCTCGAACCCGCCAGCAGCGCACCGCCCAAACCGGGACCCTGCGTAAAGGCAACCGCGTCAATGTCGCCATACGATGCGCCCGCCTGCGCCAAACAGCCTTCCGTCAACGGAACAAGGCGGCGGATATGGTCGCGGCTCGCCAATTCCGGCACGACCCCGCCGTATTCGGCGTGCATTGCCATTTGAGTGTGCAGGCAGTGCGCCCGCAATCCGCGTTCCGTATCGTAAAGCGCGACGCCGGTTTCGTCGCAAGAAGATTCGATTCCTAATACCAACATAATCCGATACCGTCCGAAAATTGAAAAACCGGCGCGCCCAAAGCGGGAAATGCCGTCTGAAGCCCTTCAGACGGCATCGCCGCACCGTATCAAAGCGTTCCGTAAGAATGCAGCCCGCTCAAAAACATATTCACACCGATAAAGGCAAAGGCGGTTACGAACAAACCGATAATCGCCCACCACGCCAGCACTTTGCCGCGCCAACCGGCAACCAGCCGCAAGTGCAGCCAAATAGCGTAATTGAGCCAAACGATGAACGCCCACGTCTCTTTCGGGTCCCAACTCCAATAGCGTCCCCACGCGTCCGCCGCCCACAACGCGCCTAAAATGGTGGCAATGGTAAAGAACAAAAAGCCGACGGCAATCGCCTTATACATCACCTCGTCAATCAATACCGACGGCGGCAGCCACGATTTCCTGCCCTTCTCTTCCGCACGCAGGGAAACCAGTTCGGCAATACCGAGCATCGCGGAAATGCAGAACGCGCCGTAACCGATAAAGTTTGCCGGAACGTGTATCTTCATCCACCAAGATTGCAATGCCGGAATCAGCGGCTGGATGGTATGCGCCTCGCGGGATACGCTGTACCATAATACAAAGCCGACGACGACCGCCATGAAACTGAATACAAAACCGCCCAATTTCTGCACGGCAAATTTACCCTCATAATACAAATACATCAGCGCGGTAATCACCAAAAACAGAATGAACACTTCATAAAGGTTGGAAACCGGAATATGCCCGGCATCCGGACGGAGCAGATAGCTTTCGTGCCAGCGCACCAGCAGACCGGTAAAGCCTGCTACGGCAGACACCCATGCAAACACGGTTCCCATACCCAACAGCGTATTACCCGGCACATTTTTGACACTTGCCAAAACCGCGCCCGAAATATAGGCAAACAGGGCGAAGAAGACGAATGCACACTGCCACATAATCGCCGACTGGCTGCTGAGGAAATACCGCAGCAAAAAACCTTCTGCCGATTTGATGTTGCCGCCGTACAGACCGACGGCAGCATAAGCAAGCAATATGCACAGTGGCACAAACCAGCGTACAGGTTTGAAAAACCAGCCCAAAAACACGGCAATACCGGCACTTGCCCATAAAATAACCGTTTCATATATATCCATACGGACACCGGATAAGGTCTGTACGAAAACCGTAGCCGCAAAAACCAGCACGGCAAACACCCAATCCCAAAGATTCAGATTGCGGATCAAAGATTTCTGAATCAGCAGCTCGTGTTCCGGAAGGGTTTTATAGTGTTCAGTCATGATTCAAATCCTTGCCGAGCCGTTGCAGACTCTCGACATGTTTTGGAAATTCCTTCTGCAAATCCCGTTCGCTGCGGGCCGAAGACATGGCAAAACGGATTTTGCCGTCTGAAAACAGCAGCCACGCCCGCTTTTCGCGTATATAAAACATAAATACCGTACCCAATACCAACAGCACCGAGCCGAGATAAACCAAAACCGCGCCCGGCGAGCGGGTCATCTGCAAGCCCGAAGAACGCACCTCGGAAAACCCGTCCAGTTGCAGCAGCATCGGGGCGGGATATTCGGTCAAGCCCGTATAGGCATCCATACTGTGCAGCAGGAAGCGGTTTCGCGCCTCATCCTGCCGCCATTCGGGCAATCCGTACCGGCGGATGGTTTCATCCAGAGCGGCGTTCATCACACCGTAAAGCATCTCGTAAAAATAACCCTGCATTTTCTCCTGCTGCTCTTTCGGAATATTAGTCGTAATAAACTCATCCAATCCCAAATAGCCTTTTTGTGCAAAGATGTTCAGCGTGTTTTCCGCCGCCAGCATAAACTGTTCCCGGATTTCGGCAGGCGCGTCTTTAGTGGCATCAGATACCAGGCGTTTGCGCCCTTCCCCATCTTTCAAAAACTCGCGCAATGCCATGAAAGTGTCCGCTTTCCCTTGTTTGTCCAAAGGAATACGCAGCCAACGGTATTGCTGCTGCAAGCCGCTGCGCGTGCCGGTAATCCAAAAATAATCCTGTTCCTGCAAAACCGGCAGCATATAGTTTTTATATTCGACCGCCTGCCCTGCCGCATCACGAATGCGGTAAACAATGGAAGGGCCGATATTGGTGTATTTTTTACCTTCCTGAGTAACGGCACGGACATCGTTCAGCGTGGATTTCAGGCTTTTTTCCCGTTCCGCACCCTCGCTCATATCCTCCACATTCATAGAGGTAAACTGATCGAACTCAAGACGATATTTGTGTTTGCCGATTTCTAATGGAAACTGGCGCATGGAAGTTGCCTTCAACACGACAGGTTCGCGCGAAGCATCACCCAAATTCCACGCCTTGAATGTCAAATCCGAACCGCCGTCGGCAAAACTCGCCTGATAAATCGTGATACCGTGCAAAGTCAAAGGATGGTTCACGCGGATAGTGCGCTCGAGTTTCTCACCGGTTGCCTTGTCCGTTACTTCAATATCACTGGCAAAATCGCGCGGCATACCCGTATTGTAAAAATCGATATGGAATTTTTTCAGTTTGACTTCAAAAGGCAAGTCCTGAACCAACATCCCGTTGTCGGCATTAAGGAAAACCACATCCGCACTTTGCCCCTCGGAAATATTGACGTTGCCCCTAAATGAGAGATTGGACGCACCCAAAATGCTTTCGGGCTTGAAATCCTTGGCATAAACCGCCTGATTGTCCGGAACAATCCGCCCTGCCAACATACCCAGCTTCAACAGCAGGTTACTGTCTATCAGCCCGCCCAGGCAAATGACAATCAAAGCAAGGTGGGCAAAGATATAGCCCCATTTGTTCATTGCGCCTTTTTTAGCCGCAATCAAAACCGAACCGTCTTCACGGTTAATGGTTTTTCCCTTAAAACCTTGTACTTCCAAATAACGTTTGGCAACTTCGGGGGCAATTTTCACATCCATCAGCACGGAATGGCGCATCGCCGCCAGAGATTTTTCTTTAACCTTTTCCCGAAAAGACTTCATTTCGCGCCAAAACGGCGGCACATTGCGAATCAGGCATAAACTGGTCGAGATGACCAAAAAGAGCATAATGACAACGAACCATGCCGAAGCATAGACATCATACAGTCCCAAAAAATCAAAAATCCGCACCCAAAACGGTCCGAATTTGACCAAATAATCCGTCTGCGGCTGATTTTGCTGCAACACCGTACCAATAACCGATGCAATACCCAGCAGACTGAGCAGGGCAACGGCAAAACGCATCGAACTGAAAAAAGCGAACCACGGATGTAAAAGAAGCGGGGCAGATCTACGGGATTTACTCATTGTGTGTTTTTTCCGCAATCAGAAATATAGAAGACGGAATCGGACAATAAAGGACACTGCTCCGATTCTACTGTCTTGATGCCTTTTATTTCAATACCATAAAGATGGTTTATATCAATCCCAACAAATGCGATTTAGAAAACTTATCGCAAAATTGTCTGAAGCCGTCTGAAAACCTTTTCAGACGGCTTCTGAAGCAGACTATGATGAAATCAATGCAAACCTTGGATAAAATTGGCAACCGCCTTCAATTCCTCTTCGGACAGCCGGTTTGCAATATCCGCCATAATGGCATTTTTGCGCTGACCGGACTGATACGCGTTCATCTGTCCGATGATGTACGCCTGATGCTGCCCGCCCAAGCGCGGATAAGCCTGAATCTCGCTTCCGCCGCCCGGCATACCCGCACCGCTCGGGCCGTGGCAGGACATACAGGCGGGTACTTTTTTATCCGCCAAGCCGCCGCGATAGATTTTTGCACCCAATTCGGGATTTTCTTTCGGATTCGTCTCGCCCGATTTCGGCTGCTGTTTGGCATAGAATGCGGATACATTCAAAATATCCTGATCGCTCAAATTCATTACCATCGGCTTCATCACGGCTGCCGAGCCGTGGGTGCGTTTGCCGTCACGGATATCGACAGTTTGATGATAGATGTACGCAGTATGCTGTGCCGCCAAACGGGGGTACATCGCAATGCCGCTGTTACCGTCTGCTGCATGGCAAGCCGCACAAACCGTTGCGGCAACCTGCCTGCCTTTTTCCACGTCCGCTTTGGGAGATGCGGAAACCGCACCGGCAGCCAAAACAAAGGCCAATAAAGTCAATCGTTTCATGGAGTGCTCCTGATTACAGCATTGGATAATGCAACAATGCTCTTTTTATATTCAAATACGGGATTTTTAATCCGATTAAAACCGATAATTCTGTAAACGTGTTATTCTATACTAAATTTACATTAAATTACTACTCTGTTTCATATAAAACCAACCGCATATTTTTGCTGTCGGTCAAACGGCGGCAGAAAACAAGGATATGCCCATGAATCTTTTTCAAAACGCCAAGTTCTTCACAACGGTCAACCACCTTAAAGACCTGCCCGACACCCCTCTCGAAATTGCCTTTGTCGGCAGGAGCAATGCTGGAAAATCCAGTGCCATCAACACCCTGACAAACCACACCCGCCTCGCTTATGTTTCCAAGACACCCGGACGGACGCAGCATATCAACTTCTTCGAGCTTCAAAACGGTAATTTTCTGGTTGACCTGCCGGGCTACGGTTATGCACAAGTTCCGGAAGCGATACGGACCCACTGGGTCAAGCTGCTTGGCGATTATCTCCAACAGCGCAAACAGTTGATAGGCCTGATTTTGATTATGGACGCACGCCATCCTCTAAAAGAACTCGACATCCGTATGCTGGACTTTTTCCATACGACCGGCAGGCCGGTTCACATCCTGCTGTCAAAATCCGACAAATTATCCAAAAACGAACAGATAAAAACCCTGTCCCAAGTCAAAAAACTGCTCAAACCTTATTCCGAACGGCAAAATATCAGCGTACAACTGTTTTCCAGTCTGAAAAAACAAGGTATTGACGAAGTCAACCGAACTGTCGGAAGCTGGTTTGACGCAACGGATGCCGACACTCCGCCTTCGGCATAAAGTCAGCCCTATTATATGGAAACCGCACCTTCACGCGCTTGACCGACCGCAAACATTTGAAAAATTATCCGCCCTGAACCACAAATGCCGTCTGAAAGACTTTTCAGACGGCATTGTTACAGCCTTTAAAACAGGGAATCCAACTGCTGCCGCTTGGAATCCGTATTACTCGGAAGCACGGGCGTTTCCTGCATATCTTGGTGGAATTCATCATCCGCCGCCTGCCGTCCGCCTTCCGCCGCGCCTCCGTCATCTTCTTTTACCCGCCGGGAAGGTTGCGGTGCGACACCGCCGTTATCCAGCATCAAACCGGGGTCGGTTACCATACGTTCCTTCATATAATATTCGCCATTGCTGCTGACCACGCCTTCAGGCATTTTCATCCCCTTGTCCTGCCTACCCTTCAGCGCAAAACGCATATAATCCACCCAAACCGGCACCGCAATCGTACCGCCGTAGCCGGCCCGCCCCATACTTTTAGGTTTGTCAAAACCGATATATACGGCAGTAACCACATCGGGGTTAAACCCGACAAACCACGCATCTTTATTGTCGTTGGTCGTACCCGTTTTGCCGGCAATATCCGACCTGCCCAGCGCGGTCGCCCCCCTTGCCGTACCGACGCGGACGACATCCTGCATAATCTTGTACATAATATAAGCATTGCGCGGGTCGATTGCCTGAGGCGCATTTTGCCGCGCCACCAAAGGTTGCATTTGTGCGCGCAACCTGCCCTCGCTGTCATAAATTTTATCGATGACGTACGAAGAAACCCTATACCCTCCGTTTGCGAACACGCTGTATGCCTCCGCTATCCTCAACGGCGTCGTCTCGCCCGTACCCAAAGCCATAGACAGGCTGACGGGCAGCTCGGACGGTTTGAAGCCGAAACGCCGGATATACTGTTGCGCGTAACCGACACCGATAGACATCAAAATACGGATGGAAACCATATTTTTAGAAGCCGTCAGAGCCTGCCTTAAAGTAATGTAGCCCGAATATCTGCCGTCTGAATTTTTAGGTGTCCAAACCGAACCGTTTGGTCCTTTCCCCGGCAGGGAAATCGGCGCATCGTTAACCATTGTGGACGCAGTCATACCCTTAGATAATGCCGCCGAATAGACAAACGGCTTAAATGTAGAACCCGGCTGCCGCATAGCTTGGGCGGCACGGTTGAATGTTTTGCTGTGGAAGTCATAACCGCCGACCAGCGCACGAACCGCACCCGTTTTGGCATCCAGCGAAACCAAAGCACCCTGCAGGAGCGGCTCTTGAACCACCGCCCAACGCCCGCCGTTGTTTCTAACACGTATAACCGAACCCCGTCGGATACGGTCTTCCCCCATTTTTTCATTATCGACCGCGCGGGCCGCAAAACCCAAAGCGCGCCTGTCAAGCGTAACCCGCTTACCGCCAGGCAGCTGTATGACGACATTTTTCTTTTTGGTAACATCCAACACAACGGCGGGAACCATTTTATCGACGGTATAAAGCCCCGAAAGATATTGGCTGACCGCCTCTTCGGCATCCTCGTCCCTGCCTAGATCAATATAGCTTTCCGCACCGCGATAACTGCTGCCGCGATCGAAATTGCGTAACGCTTTACGCAACGCCTCGGTTGCTGCCTTCTGATGATCGGCACGTACCGTCGTGTAAACCTTCAAACCCTGCGTATAAGCATCTTCACCGTATTTCTCATACAGCTCCTGACGTACCATTTCCGCAACATATAAAGCACTCTGGTCGATTTTCTGCACAAACCGCTCATAATGCAGCTCTTCATTCAAAGCCTGATCGCGCTGTTGCAAAGTAATCATCTTTTCCTCGAGCATATTGTTCAAAATATACTTCTGGCGCAATTTGGCACGTTCCGGATTGACAATCGGATTATAGGCGGACGGAGCTTTGGGCAGGCCTGCGAGCATAGCCGCCTCCGCAAGGGTCAAGTCCCTGACATCCTTATTGAAATAGATTTGCGCGGCCGATGCGAAACCATAGGCGCGCTGACCCAAATAAATTTGATTGAAATACAACTCGAGAATCCTGTCTTTGCTTAAAGACTGCTCGATTTTATAGGCAAGCAGCGCCTCGTTGAATTTGCGTGTAAACGTCTTTTCGCTGCTCAAATAAAAATTCTTCGCCACCTGCTGCGTAATCGTACTCGCACCCGACTGCACGCTGCCGGACACGATATTGCCGACAACGGCGCGGGCAACGCCCCAAACGTCCACCCCCCAATGCCGGTAAAAGCGTTTGTCCTCGGCAGCGATAACCGCATTCCGCAACACCTCGGGGAAATCGCCGATTTTTGTAAATTCGCGCCGCTGCTCCCCATATATGCCGATAATTTTGCCGTCTGCCGAATAAACAGTCAGCGGCATTTTAGGCTGGTAATGCTGCAACGAATCCAAGGAAGGCAGTTTCGGATAGGTTGCCAAAATGGCAATGGCAAGCAGCCCCACCGTAAATACACACAATCCCAAAACCAAACCAAAACAGGTAGTTATAATCTTTTTAATCATAGCTGAATGATAATTTACCATTATCGGTATTAAATAAAGTAAAATAGCAGCCGATTTCTACAACGCACGGTTTCAATGTGTAAAAAACAAGAAATCCATTACGGATACCGAAACGGTTACTCACTGTACAAATAAAGTAGGAACTTCATCATGCGCTTGTTTAACAGCTTGAAAAACCCTAAAAAAACAGATGCCAAGCCCCCAAAGAAATCTTCAGGGTTCAATAACCGCGCGGCAGTCGGCGTCGACATCGACCAGCATTCCATCAAATTAGTCCAATTGTCTGGGCGTAGTTTAAACCAAATCCAATTGGAAAAATACATTATTGTCAAACTGCCGAAAAATATTGTCCAAGGCAACAAAGTTCAAAATTACGACCAACTTGTCGCATATTTGCAACAAGCCTATGCCGAACTGGGCACTTCGTGCAAAAACATCATCGCATCCGTCCCGCAAAATTTGGCAACCATCGAACAATTGGCCTATACAGCCAAAGATGCGGAATTGGACTTGCAGGGGTTCGTAGAGTCCTCCATCTCCGAAGTCAGTTCGATATCGCTCGAAGAAGCCAATTACGACTATCAGGTTTTGTCCCAATCGGCCGCCGGCGAAGCTGTTTTGGCCGTCGCATCGAGAAAGGATGAAATCGAACCCCTGATTGACGCATTCAACGCCGCCGGTATGAAATTATCCGCGCTGGATGTGGACATTTTCGGACAATACAACGCCTACGCGCTGTGGATAAACCATTTCGCCCCCGAGCTTGCGACCGAAAAAGTCGCCATTTTCGGCGTATATGCCGCACAAACCTACGCCTTGGTCATCCAAGACGGAAAAATCCTATACAAACAGGAAACCTCCGTCAGCGAAGAACAGCTCAACCAACTCATCCAGCGCACCTATCAGGTAACAGAAGAAAAAGCGGAAGAAATCATCAACTCCCCGCAAAAACCTTCCGATTACCAAGAAAGCGTGGCAAACCATTTCAACCAGCAGATTACCCAAGAAATACAAAGGGTTTTGCAGTTTTACTACACCACGCAGACCGCAGACGATATGACCGACATCAAGCATATCCTGCTGACGGGGGAAGCGGTGCGCCAGGAAGGCATCGCCCAAACCGTCGCCTCGCAAACCAATGCGGATGTACAATGCGTCCATCCCGCGCGTTATTTTGCGGACGACCTCAAAACAGACAAACAACAATTCGAACTTGACGCGCCGACACTGACAAGGGCATTCGGTTTGGCGGCACGGGGATTATAATCATGAACAATTTAATCAAAATCAACCTCCTCCCCTACAGGGAAGAGATGAACAAGCGCAAACAGCAGCAGTTTAAAACGCTGATGTACGGCGCTGTGCTGACGGGCGTTGCCGCCGTTGCGGCAACCTACCTGTTTATCGACAACATGATTAATAACCAGTCGGAAAGAAACACGCTGCTGGAAACCTCCATCGCACGCTTGGATACCGAGCTGGCGGAAATACAAAAACTCAAACAGGAAAAAGATGCCTTCCTGATTAAGAAAAACAAAATCGAGGAGCTCCAGCTCAAACGCCTCCAAGCCGCAAAAATCCTCGACAGCCTGAATGAAGCCGTCCCCGAAAGCACCTACCTGACCTCGCTGGATGCCGTCACTGCCGACTCTTACCGGTTAAACGGCAGGACATCCAGCGACAACCGCGTCGCCGCTATGATGAGGGCGATGCCCAACACCGGCATATTCAAGCAACCCGAATTGTTAAGCATCAAGAAAAACAATTCGTATCAAGAATTTACCCTTCAGGCAACATTACAACCCATAGTAAAGGCGGCCGAATCCAAAGAGAATCCGGCTTCGGAAAACGCACAGGAGGCAAACTAAATGGCTTCTAAATCATCTAAAAACAACTTGGATCTCAACAACCTTCACCTGCTCAACCTTCCTGCCAGGCTTTTTATCGCCCTGCTGGCCGTTGCCGCCATACTGGGCGGCGGTTATGCCGGATTGTTCAAAAGCCAGATGGAATCCCTCGAGGAATATGAAGCAAAAGAAACCGAACTGAAAGACACCTACAAACAGAAAAGTATCGACGCGGCCAGTTTAAACAACCTGAAAGAAGAACTTGCCGCCATCCGCTCCGCCTTCAACATTATGCTGAAACAGCTTCCGACCGATTCCGAGATTCCCAATTTGGTTCAAGAGCTTCATCAGGCAGGTTCGAGCAACGGCCTGCGCCTGGACAGCGTCATACCGCAGCCGGCCGTTGACGACGGCCCGATACAAAGGCTGCCCTATTCCATCTCTATTACCGGAAACTATAATCAAATCAGCCAGTTTACGCGCGATGTCGGCAGCCTTTCGCGGATTATTACCCTTGAATCGCTCAAAATCACCCAATCTGCCGAAAATGGAGGAGGGGCGGACGGCAAAAGCAGCATCCTGAACCTCAGTGCCATTGCCACCACCTACAAGGCAAAATCCATAGAAGAACTTGCCGCACAACAGCAGGCTGCAGAAGCGGCACAAAATGCCGGACAACAATAACTTATGTTAGGGAAACCATGAAATATTACGCCTTATTCATCAGTCTTGCCGCCCTATCCGCCTGTTCCCAAGATTCTGAAGACCTGAACGGGTGGATGGCTCAGACACAGCAAGAAGCCAAAGCAGGAATCATACCTTTCCAAGCGCCTACCCTGCCGGTCGCGCCGGTATACAACCCCCCTCAGCCGACAGGGTTCAATGCTTTCGATTTCCACCGGATGGAAGCCGCCAAAAAAGGGGGTAACGCCCCCGATACCAAGCGTATTAAAGAAACGCTGGAGAAATTCAGCCTGGAAAACATACGCTATGTCGGCATTGTGAAGTCTGGTCAAAAAGTATCCGGCTACGTTGAAGCCGACGGTTATGTCTACACAGTCGGCATCGGCAACTATTTGGGGCAAAATTACGGTAAAATCCAAAGCATTACCGACGACAGCATCGTTTTGAACGAATTAATCGAAGACGGTACGGGCAACTGGGTTTCCCGTAAAGCAGAACTGCTGTTGAATTCTTCCGACAAAAACACCGAACAAGCGGCAGCACCCGCCGCAGAACAAAATTAAGAAGGGGATTACTCCATTATGAATACCAAACTGACAAAAATCATTTCCGGCCTGTTTGTCGCAACCGCAGCCTTTCAGACGGCATCGGCAGGAAACATTACAGACATCAAAGTTTCCTCCCTGCCCAACAAACAGAAAATCGTCAAAGTCAGCTTTGACAAAGAAGTTGTCGGCCCTACCGGCTTCGTCACTTCGTCGCCCGCGCGTATCGCCTTAGATTTCGAACAAACCGGCATCGCCCTGAAGCAGCGCGTTTTGGAATACGCCGATCCCATATTGGGCAAAATCACCGCCGCGCAAAACAGCAGCCGCGCCCGATTGGTTTTCGACCTGAACAAACCCGGACAATACAATACCGAAATACGCGGGGACAAAGTTTGGATATTCATTAACGAATCGGACGATACCACGTCCGCCCCCGCCCGCCCCGCCGTAAAAGCCGCGCCCCCCGTACAGGCTGCCGCAACGGCAAAACAACAGGCTGCCGCACCGTTTACCGAGTCCGTGGTATCCGTATCCGCACCCTTTACCCCTTCAAAACAACAGGCGGCGGCACCGGCAAAACAAACCAATATCGATTTCCGCAAAGACGGCAAAAATGCCGGCATTATCGAATTGGCGGCATTGGGCTTTGCCGGGCAGCCCGACATCAGCCAGCAGCGCGACCTCATCATCGTTACGCTGAAAAACCATACTCTGCCGACCGCGCTCCAACGCAGTTTGGATGTGGCAGACTTCAAAACACCGGTTCAAAAGGTTACACTGAAACGCCTCAATAACGACACCCAACTGATTATCGCGACAAGCGGCAACTGGGAACTCGTCAACAAATCCGCCGCGCCCGGACACTTTACCTTCCAAGTCCTGCCGAAAAAACAAAACCTCGAGTCAGGCGGCGTAAACAATGCGCCCAAAACCTTCAAAGGCCGGAAAATCTCCCTTGACTTCCAAGATGTCGAAGTCCGCACCATCCTGCAGATTTTGGCCAAAGAATCCGGAATGAATATTGTGGCCAGCGACTCCGTCAACGGCAAAATGACCCTCTCCCTCAAAGATGTGCCTTGGGATCAGGCTTTAGATTTGGTTATGCAGGCGCGCAACCTCGATATGCGCCAGCAAGGAAATATCGTCAACATCGCGCCCCGCGACGAGCTGCTTGCCAAAGACAAAGCCTTCTTACAGGCAGAAAAAGACATTGCCGATCTGGGCGCGCTGTATTCCCAAAACTTCCAGTTGAAATACAAAAAATGTGGAAGAATTCCGAAGCATCCTGCGTTTGGACAATGCCGACACGACCGGAAACCGCAATACGCTTATCAGCGGCAGGGGCAGCGTGCTGATCGATCCCGCCACCAACACCCTGATTGTTACCGACACCCGCAGCGTCATCGAAAAATTCCGCAAACTGATTGACGAATTGGACGTGCCCGCGCAACAAGTGATGATTGAGGCGCGCATCGTCGAAGCGGCAGACGGCTTCTCGCGCGATTTGGGCGTTAAGTTCGGCGCGACAGGCAAGAAAAAACTGAAAGATGATGCCCGCGCATTCGGCTGGGGTGTGAACTCCGGCTTCGGCGGCGACGACTGGAAGGTCCAAACCAGCGTCAACCTGCCGGTTGCCGCTGCCGCAAACAGCATTTCGCTGGTGCGCGCGATTTCCTCCGGCGCGTTGAATTTGGAATTGTCCGCATCCGAGTCGCTTTCAAAAACCAAAACGCTTGCCAATCCGCGCGTGCTGACCCAAAACCGCAAAGAGGCCAAAATCGAATCCGGTTACGAAATTCCTTTTACCGTAACTACAACCTCGAACGGCGGCAACACCAGCACCACGGAACTCAAAAAAGCCGTCTTGGGACTGACCGTTACGCCGAACATCACGCCCGACGGACAAATCATCATGACCGTCAAAATCAACAAAGACTCGCCTTCACAATGTGCTTCGGGCAAAGAGACAATCCTGTGTATTTCGACCAAAAACCTGAATACGCAGGCTATGGTTGAAAACGGCGGCACTTTGATTGTCGGCGGTATTTATGAAGAAGACAACAGCAATACGCTGACCAAAGTCCCCCTGTTGGGCGACATCCCCGTTATCGGCAACCTCTTTAAAACACGCGGGAAAAAAACCGACCGCCGCGAACTGCTGATTTTCATTACCCCGAGGATTATGGATACGGCTGGCAACAACCTGCGCTATTGATGCGGCAAGATAAGGGCATATGTTTTACGGCATATGCCCTTTCTTTATACTTATACTTATACTTATACTTATACTTATGCTTTTGCCTCGCCTAAAACCCCGTTATTCCCGCGCAGGCGGGAATCTGGTTCGTTCGGTTTCGGTTGTTTTTCGTTTCGTAACTTTTGAGCCGTCATTCCCGCGCAGGCGGGAATCCGGTCCGTTCGGTTTCAGTCGTTTCCGATAAATTTCTGCTGATTTTCATTTCCAGATTCCCACTTTCGCGGGAATGACGGCGAAAGGGTTTTGGTTTTTCCCGGTAAATGCACACAATCCAAAATCCCGCCATTCCCTTAAAACAGAAAATCAAAAGCAGCAACTTAAAACCCCGTCATTCCCGCGCAGGCGGGAATCCGGTCCGTTCGGTTTCAGTTATTTCCGATAAATTCCTGTTGCCTTTCATTTCTAGATTCCCACTTTCGTGGGAATGACGTGGTG
>AEPI01000064.1 GCA_000193795.2 Neisseria lactamica NS19
TTTTGTTTTTAATCAATTTTTTAGGAAATATGGCAAAGACAAAGAACAAACCACTATGCCATCATTCCCATTTTTTTTGTTTCATCATTCTTGCTTTCACGCCGTCATTCTCGCAAAAGCAGAAAAATCAAAAGCAAAAACCCAAGATCCCATCATTCCCACGCAGGCGGGAATCCAATTCATTCGGTTTCAGCCGTTTCCGATAAATCGCCTTAGCATTTGGGTTCTAGATTCCCACTTTCGTGGGAATGACGGCGTAAAGGTTTCTGTTTTTTAAGTGTTAGGTAACTAATAAGTCGTCATTCCCGCGCAGGCGGGAATCCAATTCGTTCGGTTTCAGCCGTTTCCGATAAATCACTGTAACGTTAAGTTCCCGGATTCCCACTTTCGTGGGAATGACGGTGTAAAGGTTTCTGTTTTTTAAGTTTTAGGTAACTAATAAGTCGTCATTCCCGCACAGGCGGGAATCCAGTCCGTCCGGTTTCAGTCGTTTCCGATAAATCGTCGTAACGTTAAGTTTCTAGATTCCCACTTTCGTGGGAATGACGGTGTGAACATTAGCAAAAATTCAAAAAACCAAACTTCCTCATTCGTGTGAATGATGGTACTGATATTTTCTATTTCAGTTCGCAAAATTAATCTTTCAACACATCTTGCACAGCCGCCTGAATCTTGGCAGCAGCTTCGATTTAGTGCTGTTCAGCAGATTGGTTTGCCGCTGTTTCAACCGGAGCAGTTTGTAAAGCAGGCTCAGATTCAGGCTTGGATTCGATTTGCGGCGCAGTCAGCGGCAAACGCGCTAATACAGTGCTAACGCCAGTTACTTTATCGCCAATCGCCACTTGCGCCTGCGCATCGACAGGCAGATACATATCCACGCGCGAACCGAAGCGGATAAAGCCATAGCGTTCGCCGCGGGACAGTTTCGCACCTGCTTGGGTGTAGCACAAAATACGGCGCGCCACCAAACCGGCCACTTGAACAAAAGTAATTTCACGACCAGAAGCCGTAGTCGCCAAAACCGCATTACGTTCGTTTTCCGTGCTGGCTTTGTCCAAATCCGCATTCACGAATTTGCCTTTGTTATAGACCACTTTCGTTACCGTACAATCGGCAGGCGATTTTTGCGAATGCACGTTGAACACGTTCATAAAAATACTGATTTTCAAAGCATCAACATCACGATACGGATCGCGTGCGCGCTCGACCACCACGATACGGCCGTCAACCGGGCTCAACACCGCTTCAGGGTTTTGCGGAATCTCACGCGCAGGGTCGCGGAAAAACTGCAAAGCAAATACGGTAAACACCCAAAACGGCAAAGACCACCAGCCGCAGCACATCGACACCAGCAGGCTCAAAGCCAAACCGCCGCCAATAATCGGCCAGCCCTCACGGGCGATAATCGGGTGGGGGTAAAGACGGTTCATTTGTCATCCTTTTGTTCAAGCGGGTTAAAATTGCCGCCATTATAACGGAATCTGCCGCGTTCCACCGACAAATGCCGTCTGAACGCAGCTTCAGACGGCATCCGAGAAAGTGCTACAATATCGGTTTTCCTTTATTTTTCAGGCGGCATCCATTATGTGCAACCATCATCCCCAACATTCGCACGACAACGACACCATCCGCATCCGCGGCGCGCGTACGCATAATTTGAAAAACGTCAATTTGGACATTCCGCGCCACAAACTCGTGGTGGTAACGGGGCTGTCGGGCAGTGGCAAGTCGTCGCTGGCGTTTGATACTTTGTATGCCGAAGGCCAACGCCGTTATGTCGAGAGCCTGTCCGCCTATGCGCGGCAGTTTTTGCAGATGATGGACAAGCCCGATGTCGATTTGATCGAAGGCCTGTCGCCTGCGATTTCCATCGAGCAGAAATCCACCAGCCACAATCCGCGTTCCACCGTCGGAACGGTAACGGAAATCCACGATTACTTACGCCTTTTGTACGCCCGCGTCGGCACGCCGTATTGCCCCGAACACAATCTGCCACTATCGAGCCAAACCGTGTCTCAGATGGTCGATGCCGTGTTGAAGCTGCCGGAAGACACGCGCGTGATGATTCTTGCGCCGGCGGTGCGGGAGCGTAAGGGCGAGTTTGTCGATTTCTTTGCCGACTTGCAGGCGCAGGGTTTTGCGCGGGTGCGCGTGGACGGCGAAGTTTATCAGCTTGACGAAGTGCCGAAGCTGGAGAAAAACATCAAGCACAATATCGACGTGGTCATCGACCGCGTGAAAGTAAAAGCCGACATCAAGCAACGGCTGGCGGAAAGTTTTGAAACCGCGCTGCGCCACGGCAACGAGCGCGCGCTGGCAATGGAAATGGACAGCGGCGAAGAACATTGGTTTTCCGCGCGTTTTGCCTGCCCCGTGTGTTCGTACAGCCTGCCCGAATTAGAGCCGCGTCTCTTTTCGTTCAACAACCCGATGGGCTCCTGCCCGACTTGCGACGGCTTGGGCAACACCAATTTCTTCGATCCTGAAAAAGTGGTCGCACATCCCGAATTGTCGCTGGCAACAGGCGCGATTGACGGCTGGGACAAGCGCAACCAATTCTATTTCCAAATGATTCAATCATTGGCGCGGCATTACGGTTTCGACGTGCAGGCTGCTTGGGAAACGCTACCTGAAAAAGTGAAAAAAGTCATCCTGCACGGCTCGGGCAAAGAAGTCATTGATTTCACGTACCTGTCCGAACGCGGCACCACCTTCAACCGCAGCCACGCCTTCGAGGGCATCATCCCCAATCTCGAACGCCGCTACCGCGAAACCGACAGCGAAACCGTGCGCGAAAAACTGCGCGAATACCAAAACCACCGCGCCTGCCCAAGCTGCGGCGGTGCACGTTTGCGCAAAGAAGCCCGCTACGTTTACGTCAGCGGCGAACCTTTACACGAAGTCTCCGCTTGGCCACTGACCAAAACCCACCAATTCTTTGAAACGCTGGATTTGGACGGCAACAAAAAACAAATCGCCGAAAAAAATCCTCAAAGAAATCACCGAGCGCCTCGGCTTCCTGATTAACGTCGGGCTGGATTACCTCAATCTCTCCCGCTCCGCCGAAACCCTTTCCGGCGGCGAAGCCCAGCGCATCCGCCTCGCCAGCCAAATCGGCAGCGGCCTGACCGGCGTGATGTACGTTTTGGATGAACCCTCCATCGGCCTGCACCAGCGCGACAATGACTGCCTGCTCGCCACCCTCAAACGCCTGCGCGATTTGGGCAACAGCGTAATTGTGGTCGAACACGACGAAGACGCCATCCGCGAAGCCGATTTCGTCGTCGATATGGGCCCGGGCGCAGGCGAACACGGCGGCAACGTACTGATTGCCGACACACCCGAAAACGTCGCCAAATGTGAAAAATCCATTACCGGACAATACCTCAGCGGCAAAAAATCCATTGCCGTGCCGTCTGAACGCACGCCCGTCAATCCCGACCGAATGCTCGTCCTCAAAGGCGCGCGCGGCAACAACCTCAAAAATGTTACCCTCGAACTGCCGCTCGGTTTGATTACCTGCATCACCGGCGTATCCGGCAGCGGCAAATCCACCCTGATTAACGACACCCTCGCCAAAATCACCGCCCGCGAACTCAACCGCGCCCAAGAAGAACCCGCCCCATACGACGACATCCGCGGCCTTGAACACCTCGACAAAGTCATCAACGTCGACCAATCCCCCATCGGTCGCACTCCGCGCTCCAACCCCGCCACCTACACCGGCCTGTTCACCCCCATCCGCGAACTCTTCGCCGGCGTACCCCTCTCGCGCGAACGCGGCTACAACGTCGGCAGATTCTCCTTCAACGTCAAAGGCGGCCGCTGCGAAGCCTGCCAAGGCGACGGCGTGATTAAAGTCGAAATGCACTTCCTGCCCGACGTGTACGTCCCCTGCGAAGTCTGCCACGGCAAACGCTACAATCGCGAAACGCTTGAAATCCAATACAAAGGCAAAAACATCAGCCAAGTCCTCGACATGACCGTCGAAGAAGCCCGAGAATTTTTCGACGCCGTCCCTACCGTATCGCGCAAACTGCAAACCCTGATGGACGTAGGCCTAGGCTACATCCGTCTCGGACAATCCGCCACCACCCTCTCCGGCGGCGAAGCCCAGCGCGTGAAACTCGCCTTGGAACTCTCCAAACGCGACACCGGCAGAACGCTCTACATCCTCGACGAACCCACCACCGGCCTGCACTTCGCCGACATCGCCCTATTGCTAGAAGTGATAGGTCGTCTGAAAGGCAAAGGCAACTCGATTGTGATTATCGAGCATAATTTGGACGTGATAAAAACGGCTGATTATATTGTGGATTTAGGACCCGAGGGGGGCGATGGGGGGGGGACAATTATTGCTGAAGGTAGTCCTGAGGATGTGGCGAAGGTTAAGGGGAGTTATACTGGGAAATATTTGAAATCAATTATTGATTAAACTTTAAATAAGGAAACAAGATGAAATTTTCAGATATTAATTGGGGCTCAGATGAAGCCAAAAATGATGAGAACTTGAGAGAGTATTTTTTTGAATTTCCGAGATTTAACAACTTGAAAAATGGAACATATCGCTATGTTATCGGAAGAAAAGGGACGGGAAAAACAGCCGTTATAGAGAGAATAAAACAATTTGCAGAAGATGATCCTTTGACTTTTTATTCAATGTTGTCTTTGCGTGATTTTCCTATACAAGATTTAAGGTCTTTACGTGATGCATCATATAGGGATAAAGCTCAATTTGTACCCATTTGGCAATTTTTAATTTATATAGAGATCTGCAAACTTATCTTAAGAGATGAGAGTATTTCAAATATTGATACAATAAAAGAATTAAAAGAGTTCCTTGATATAAATAATTTATTAAATAGTTTAGGTTTTTCCGAAACTGTAAAAAAATCTAAAACAAACAAATTCCAAATTAAGTATTTTGGCTAAATGGATAGAGACAGAAAAAGCAAAATCAGATACAAAAGAGCAGATTACTAGCATTCACTATAATAAAATTGTTAAAATTTTAGAAGAAAAGATATGTACAATTAATACAGATTGTGAATTTTGGATTTTTATTGATGAGTTAGATGAGGGATATAAGGCAGGCGATCAAAATTTACGTCTGCTATTGTTGGCATTATTACGAGCAGTAGAAGACACAACATTATATTTAAGTAAGAAATCAATTAAATTTAGACCATTATTAGTTTTACGATCAGATATTTTTGATTCATTAGAAGATAATGACCTAAATAAGTTAGATGATTATATTCTAAGATTAAAATGGACATCCGAAGATACGGTTTCTACTGGTGGTGTATTTTTATTAAAAGAAGTTATTTCTGCTCGTATTCATAATTCATTGCCAAATAAAAATTGGGATAGTATTGTTCAGGACAAAAATGATAACCTGCCACCAAAAACATCAACAACATGGAAATATATAGCTAATAGAACGTTTGAAAGACCCAGAGATATTATTAAATTTTTAAAATTCTGCTCAGAGGCATTTGTTTATGATAATAAATACCACAATAAATTAACTTTTACCGAAGTAAAAAATGCCGAAAATAGATATTCTGATTGGTTATATAAAGAGTTGCGTGATGAAATACAAGCACACTTACCATGTTGGAAAGAAGCTTTCCAGTGCTTAACTTCTATAGGGAAAGGGAGGTTTCCAAAATCAATGCTTGATGAACTTTTAGAAAAAAACATTGAGATAAAAAAATGGCTTAATAGCAACAACAAAAATACCAATGATGTTATTGAATTATTATTTGATTTTGGAATTGTTGGGAATCTAGATAATAAAGGTAGGTGGTTGTTTAAATATAAAGATGAAGACTTAAGTTGGAGCGAAGACATGGATTTAATTATTCATTTCGGTCTACATAGAAAATTAAGAATCAAGCAAGCATAGGTTGGGTCAAGACCCAACAAAACCGTAAAATCCACCTGTTTTGCTGGGTTTACAACCTAACCTACAACCCTTTCAGCAAGTCGTAGCCTGCATATCCAACCGAGCGCGTGCGTGGCTGTGCCACACACCCTGCCGATGAATCACTCAGAACTTAAAAACCAACGCGTAGGGTGTGTGCGGTACGCACGCGGTTACTTGATTGACGGTTTTGTTGTTTCAACATTTCAGACAGCCTCCAATGTCGTCTGAAAGCGTCAGCTTCAACAAAGCCAAAATCTTAAACAACAGATCATTCTCCTTCTCCAACGTTCAAACTAAAAACAAAAATCCTATAGCGCGTTATCGCAGAAACTTCATTGCCGGCGGCACATTCTTTTTCACCGTCAAACTCGCCGCCCCAAAATCGCGTCTGCTTGTCGAACATATCGGCTTCGCGGGCAGCATATATGGATGTACAAACAATATCCCTTTGAAACCGTCGCCGTATGCGTGCTGCCAAACCACATTCACGCCATTTGGACGCTGCCGCCCGACGATGCGGATTATTCCCTACTCCGGCGGCTGATTAAAACCAAATTCTCCGCATATTCCCCTCATACTAAAAACTTATCCGCCGGCAAACAGCGGCGGAACGAACGCGGTATTTGGCAACGGCGTTTTTACGAATACACCGTGCGCGATGAAACGGATTTGCAGTATCGTGCGGACTACATCCATTCCAATCCTATCAAACAAAAAATGTCGCGTGCTAAAACAGAATCCTGCAAAAAATAATATCAGTCTTTTCAAATGCGATACTTATCATTCCCTGACTTCAAAAAAATATGTGCAACCTAACTTACGGGTTTGCTCCCGTTTGACCGATAAATATTCTGACTGCCTCAAAGGGCAAAAATATAGTGGATTAACAAAAATCAGGACAAGGCGACGAAGCCGCAGACAGTACAGATAGTACGGCAAGGCGAGGCAACGCTGTACTGGTTTAAATTTAATCCACTATAATGTGGGTATGTTGAGGCTGCCTCTTTTTTGAAACAACAAAAAAATGCCGTCTGAAACCCGATTTCCGGTTTCAGACGGCATTTGATGTTCAATCAGTTGTCAAACCTGATTATGCCAAACCTTTTGCTTTCAACACTTCCAGCATCGTCGTGCCCAACTCGGCAGGGCTGCGGGTGTAGGCGATACCGGCTTTTTCGAAAGCGGCGAATTTTTCCTCGGCAGTACCTTTACCGCCGGAGATAATCGCACCGGCGTGACCCATGCGTTTGCCTTTAGGAGCGGTAACACCGGCGATATAGCCGACAACAGGTTTGCTTACGTTGGATTGGATGTATTCGGCTGCTTCTTCTTCCGCAGTACCGCCGATTTCACCGATCATGATGATGGCGTCGGTATCCGGGTCTTCTTGGAAGAGTTTCAGTGCGTCGATTTGGTTCATACCTGGAATCGGGTCGCCGCCGATACCGATACAGGTTGATTGACCCAAGCCCAGTTTGGTGGTTTGTGCCACGGCTTCGTAAGTCAATGTACCGGAACGGGAAATGATGCCGATGCGGCCCGGAGTGTGGATGTGGCCCGGCATAATGCCGATTTTGCACTCGCCCGGAGTAATCACGCCCGGGCAGTTAGGGCCGACCAAGCGGGTACCGTTGCCGTTGGTTTCCAAATAACGTTTGGCTTTAAGCATGTCCAGAGTCGGCACGCCTTCGGTAATCACAACCACCAAGCCTACGCCGGAATCAACCGCTTCAACGATAGAATCCAACACAAACGGAGCGGGAACATAAATTACAGATGCGTCCGCGCCGGTTTCTTTAACCGCTTCTTTCATGGTGTTGAACACGGGCAGGTTCAGGTGGGTTTGACCGCCTTTGCCCGGGGTAACGCCGCCGACAACTTTAGTGCCGTAAGCCAGAGCTTGTTCGGAGTGGAAAGTACCGTTTTTACCGGTGAAACCTTGAACCAATACTTTGGTGTCTTTATTAATCAATACGCTCATTCTTTTCTCCTTAGGCGTTTACGGCTGCAACAATTTTTTCGGCTGCGTCATTCAGGCCGTCTGCAGAAGTCAGTTTCAGACCTGATTCGTTCAGGATTTTCGCGCCGAGTTCGGCGTTGTTACCTTCCAAACGAACAACGACAGGAACGTTGACGTTGATTTCTTTAACGGCTGCCACGATGGCTTCCGCAATCATGTCGCAACGTACGATACCGCCGAAGATGTTAATCAATACGCCTTTAACGGATTTGTCTTCCAAAATCAGTTTGAACGCTTCAACCACGCGGTCTTTGGTTGCGCCGCCACCAACGTCCAAGAAGTTGGCAGGTTGGCCGCCTTTGAGTTTGATGATGTCCATAGTGGCCATCGCCAAACCGGCACCGTTCACCATACAGCCGATGTTGCCTTCCAGGGCAACATAGTTCAAGTCGAATTCGGAAGCTTTCAGCTCACGTTCGTTTTCTTGAGATTTGTCGCGCAATTCGGCGATTTTCGGCAGGCGGTAGAGCGCGTTGCTGTCGATACCGATTTTGCCGTCCACGCAGGCCAGCGCGCCGTTTTCGCGGACTGCCAGCGGGTTTACTTCAAACAGGGCGAAGTCATTTTCGACAAACGCTTTGTACGCACCGGTCATCAGTTTGACGAACTCGTTGATTTGTTTGTCTTTCAAGCCCAGTTGGAACGCAACTTCGCGAGCTTGGCAAGGTTGCAGGCCGACCAGCGGATCAACGGTTACTTTGAAGATTTTTTCAGGAGTTTCGGCAGCAACTTTTTCGATTTCCACGCCGCCTTCGGTAGAAGCCATGAATATAACGCGGCGGGTAGAACGGTCAACCACTGCGCCCAAGTACAGCTCGGTTTGAACCGGATACATGTCTTCGCAAACCAAAACGCTGTTGACAGGTTGGCCGTTGGCATCGGTTTGGTAAGTTACCAAGTTGGTGCCAATCAGGCTTTCAGCCACTTCTTTAGCTTCTTCGCGGCTTTTAACGACTTTTACGCCGCCCGCTTTACCGCGGCCGCCGGCGTGTACTTGTGCTTTGACAACAGCGAATTTGCCGCCCAGTTTGTCGTAAGCTGTAGCGGCTTCTTCGCCGTTGTGTGCCAAAATACCGCCTTGTACGGGCAAACCGTAGCTAGCCAGCAGTTCTTTAGCCTGATACTCGTGTAGATTCATGGATTTCTCCTTAAGGTGAGTGGGTCTTAGAAATTGCCCTGTGCGGACAATCCTATATTTTCAGACGGCACTACTGTTTACTGAAAAGGCAGCCACATCCGCGCTAACAAATACATGACTGCGCCGCCGACTCCGAGAATAAAAAGACGATGCCTTTTTTACGCGAATTCGGGCAGAGCAGATAAACGGCAAGGCTGAAACTGATAAACAACAATGCCACGCGCCAAACCAATTCTTTATCTTTGAAACGATTGAGCGTATAAGTTTCGGTCATCATCACATACATCTGCCACAGTGCGGCCATACACATACTGATGATGCCCATCGGTATAAAGAAAATACCGACTATTTCTTTGTTCATAATGAATGTAAATGCTGTTTGTTTGTCTGACGGAATTATAAATCAGAAAACGAAGCTCTCGGAACATTCAATTTGTCGAAAGCCTTAAGGCCGTCTGAAAAGTTTCAGACGGCCTTAATATCTATCAACCGTGCAAAGCGCGTTTGTCGGCCGCCAATGCAGCTTCGTGAACCACTTCGGACAAGGTCGGGTGGGCATGGATAATACGGGCGATGTCTTCGCTGCTGGCGAAGAATTCGAGCGCAGTCACGCCTTCGGTAACCAATTCACTGACAACCGGACCAATCATGTGTACGCCCAAGATGCGGTCGGTTTTGGCATCTGCCAACACTTTGACCGTACCTTTGGCTTTGCCCATTGCCAATGCGCGACCGTTTGCACCGAAACCTGAAGTACCTTTTTTGTACTCCACGCCTTCGGCTTTGAGCTGCTCTTCGGTTTTACCTACCCAAGCGATTTCAGGATCGGTGTAAATCACGAACGGTACGTTGTTGAAGTCGATATGCGGTTTTTGACCGGCAATGCGCTCTGCAACAGCAACGCCTTCATCGCTGGCTTTGTGTGCCAACATCGGGCCGCGAACCACGTCGCCGATTGCCCATACGTTAGGCAGATTGGTACGGCATTCGCCATCTACCTTGATAAAGCCGCGTTCGTCTTTTTCCAAGCCTACGGCTTCGGCGTTCAGGCCTTTGGTGTTTGGAATACGGCCGATGGCAACAATCAGCTTGTCGAATACTTCGGTTTTGGCTTCGCCTGCGGCGGTTTCGTAAGCAACGGAAACGCCTTTGCCTTCAGATTTGATGTCGCCGATTTTCACACCCAATTCAATGCTCAAGCCTTGCTCTTTGGTGAAGTATTTGAAGGCTTCTTTGGCGATTTGTTGGTCGGCGGCAGCCAGGAAGGTCGGCGCAGCTTCAAGAATGGTAACTTCCGCACCCACGCGGTTCCATACGGAACCCATTTCCAAACCAATCACGCCAGAACCGATCACGCCGAGTTTGGCAGGCACTTCGGTCAGGTTCAATGCGCCTTCGTTGTCCAATACATTCACGTTGTCGATAGCGACTTGTGGCAGCGGACGCGGTACGGAACCGGTTGCTACGATGACGTGTTTGGCTTCGATAACGGTTTTCTCGCCTTTGTTATCGACTTCGATTTGGTAGGCATCGCCATTTTTACCGGCAAAGGAAGCAGTACCGAACAGGCTGGTTACTTTGTTTTTTTGGAACAGGAATTTCACACCGCCGGTCAGCTTGGTCACGATGGCATCTTTGCGCTCAATCATTTTGGCCGCGTCGAATTTTACGTCGCCGACAGTGATACCGTGTTCGGCAAAATCGTGTTGCGCTGCGTGGAAATGTTCGCTGGATTGCAACAGGGCTTTGGAAGGGATGCAGCCTACGTTCAAGCAAGTACCGCCCAATGCAGGGGCATTGCCTGCTTTGTTAACGCCTGCATCGACGCAAGCGGTTTTGAAACCCAGTTGCGCGGCACGGATGGCGGCAACGTATCCGCCCGGGCCTGCACCAATCACTACTACATCATATTGAGACATCGTGTCATCCTTTGCTTTTGCAGTATCTCAAAATAAAACGATACTTTTTGTTTCTTTTTATTTTAAATGACTGCGTTTTGACGGTTTTAAGAAAAGGCCGTCTGAAAGTCCATATCTGCCGATTCATTCGAATCAAATGTTTCAGACGGCCTCAATGTTTGTTGAGCCTATTGTAGCACGATACTACATTACGCTACATCTAAATGAAAATTCAGACGGCCTTTTCATTAACAAACAAAAAGCCGTCTGAAACGATTACAGATTCAACAACAGGCGAGCCGGGTCTTCCAATGCGTCTTTAATGGCTACCAAGGTCAATACAGCTTCGCGGCCGTCAATGATACGGTGGTCGTAAGACAGAGCCAGATACATCATTGGACGGACAACGACTTGGCCGTTTTCAACCACGGCACGCTCTTTAGTGGCATGCATACCCAAAATTGCAGATTGAGGCGGGTTGATGATCGGGGTAGACATCATAGAACCGAAAGTACCGCCGTTGGTGATACTGAATGTACCGCCGGTCAGATCTTCGATAGCGATTTTGCCGTCTTTGGCTTTTTTCGCGTAATCAACAATGGCTTGTTCGATGTCGGCAATGCTCATTTGGTCGGCATCACGCAGGATTGGCACAACCAGACCGCGTGGGCTGCCGATGGCGATACCGATGTCGAAGTAGCCGTGGTACACGATATCTTTGCCGTCAACAGAAGCATTCACAACCGGATATTTTTTCAGGGCGGCAACAGCGGCTTTAACGAAGAAGGACATAAAGCCCAGTTTTACGCCGTGTTCTTTCTCGAATTTTTCTTTGTACTTCGCACGCAAGTCCATGATTGGTTTCATGTTGACTTCGTTGAATGTAGTCAGAATGGCGTTTTCTTGTTGGGAAGCCAGGAGGCGTTCTGCAACACGGGCACGCAGTCGGCTCATCGGTACGCGTTCTTCGGGACGTGCGCCGGTAGGAAGTGCAACGGCAGGAGCTGCGGCTGCGGCAGGTTTGGCAGCGGCATTTTGTACGTCTTCTTTCAATACGCGACCGTCACGGCCGGAACCTTGCAATGCGTTCACGTCAATACCGGTCTCGGCAGCCAGTTTGGCGGCGGCAGGCATAGCGGCGTTGTTTTGCGCGGCAACAGGAGCGGCGGCCGAGGCTGCTTCGGTAGGCGCGGCTGCAGGTGCTTCAGCAGCGGCAGTAGCAGCTGTATCGATGCGTGCCAAAACTTGGTCGGCAACAACGGTTTCACCGTCTTGCGCTACGATTTCAACCAATACGCCGGCTTGTGGGGAAGGTACTTCCAAAACCACTTTGTCAGTTTCGATATCGATCAGGATTTCGTCACGGGCAACTGCTTCGCCAACTTTTTTCTTCCATTCCAAGAGCGTGCCTTCAGATACGCTTTCAGACAGCATAGGTACTTTTACATCAATAATCATTTTGTGTCTCCAATGGCCCTTTCAGACGGCCTGTTGTGTGTTTTTCATTCTGCATATGGGCATTCCGCCTGAGTAGCCTCAGACGGAATACTGCTTGGCTTACAACGCCAAAGCGTCTTCAACCAATTGTTTCAATTGAGCAATGTGTTTGCTTGAGTAGCCCACTGCAGGCGATGCGCTGCTTGGACGACCGGCATAAGACAGTTTTTGCCCTTCGCTGATAACGTTTTCGATGCGGTGGCGGATTTGGTAGAACGCACCTTGGTTTTTCGGCTCTTCTTGTGCCCAAACCACAGATTTTGCGTTCGGATATTTCGCCAGTTCGGCTTTAACCTCGTCGTATGGGAACGGATACAGCTGCTCGACGCGGACAATCGCAACATCATCTTCCAGTTTACGCTCGGCACGGCCGGCTTCCAAGTCATAGTAAACCTGACCGGCACACAATACCACGCGTTTCACGCTGTCGTTGCTTGCGCGTTCGGCAGTATCGCCGATAACCGGACGGAAAGTCGAACCTTCGGTGAAGTTTTCCAGCGGGCTCATTGCACCTTTGAAGCGCAACAGGCGTTTGGACATGAAAATCACCAGCGGTTTGCGGTATGAGCCCAAGACTTGACGTTGCAAGAGGTGGAACATTTGCGACGCTTCAGACGGCATGATGACTTGCATATTGTTCTCGGAACACAGTTGCAACCACCGTTCTACGCGTGCAGAAGAGTGCTCGGGACCTTGACCGTCGTAACCGTGCGGCAGGATGGTAGTCAGACCGCACAAACGACCCCATTTGGTTTCGCCTGAAGACAGGAATTGGTCAATAGTCACTTGCGCGCCGTTGGCGAAGTCACCGAATTGAGCTTCCCAAATGGTCAGTTTGTCAGGTGCGGAGCAGGCAAAGCCGTACTCGAACGCCATCACGGCTTCTTCATTCAAAATGGAGTCGATAACCAGGAACTCGCCCATACCTTCGCCCATATGGCGCAGAGGAACATAAGTACCGTCGTCCCATTTTTCGCGTTTTTGATCGTGCAATACTGCATGACGGTGTGAGAATGTACCGCGCCCGGAGTCCTCGCCGGAGATACGCACGCCGTGGCCTTTAGTTACGAGGCTGGCGTATGCGAGGGTTTCCGCCATACCCCAGTCGATGGCTTGTTTGCCGGATGCCATGGCTTTACGCGCTTCAATCACACGTTTTGCAGTCGGATGCAGGGCAAAGCCTTCCGGTACGGCGGTAAACTTCTCGGTAAGACGCTCAATATCCGCGGCAGGCAAACCGGTTTCGATGTGTTCGCGCCAATCTTTGCCTTGGTATTTGCTCCAGTCGATTTGTGTGCGTTGGAAGTTGCTCAACGTTGTTTGCTCGACATGTTCGCCTTTATCCAAAGCATCACGGTAGGCTTGGATGTAACCGTCAGCCTCGGCTTGGGTTACCACGCCTTCGGCAATCAGTTGCTCGGTGTACAAAGCACGCGCACCCGGGTGTTGCGATACTTTTTTGTACATCATCGGTTGGGTCAAGGTAGGATCGTCGCCCTCGTTGTGGCCCCATTTACGGTAGCAGACAACGTCAATCACGATGTCTTTATGGAATTTTTTGCGGTAATCCAAAGCAGCTTGGATAGCAAAGCAAACGCGTTCGGGATCATCGCCGTTCACATGGATAACCGGAGCGGAAACCATTTTCGCGATATCGGTACAGTGTACGGTCGAACGGGTATCTCGGATATCGGAAGTGGTAAAGCCGATTTGGTTGTTGATTACGATGTGAACCGTACCGCCGGTGGTATAACCGCGCGTTTTAGACAGGTTGAATGTCGCTTGGTTGACACCCAAACCGATAAATGCGGAGTCGCCGTGAATCAATACGGGCAAGACTTTATCGCGGCCGTTTTCGCCCAAACGTTTTTGTTTGGCACGCGCAGAACCTTCGACAACAGGGTTAACGATTTCCAAGTGGGACGGGTTGAACGCCAAAGAAACGTGCATCGGGCCGTGCGGAGTGGCAATATCGGAGCTGAAGCCCATATGGTATTTCACATCGCCGCTGGGCAGTTTGATTTCGGCACGGCCTTCAAATTCGGCGAACAAATCGCCGGGTTTTTTGCCCAAAATGTTTACCAAAACATTCAGACGGCCACGGTGCGCCATACCGATGATGACTTCTTCCACACCGTCTTTACCGGCGTTTTGAATCAGGTAGTTCAAACCGGCAATCGCGCTTTCGCCGCCTTCTACGCCGAAACGTTTCTGACCAACATATTTGGTATGCAGATAACGTTCCAAAGTTTCGGCAGCAGTCATTTCTTTCAAAATACGGCGTTTTTGATCGGCATTGTAGTGCGGCGTGGACAATACGCTTTCAAAATAGTTGCGCACCCAACGGCGCTCTTCGGTATTTGGAATGTAGATATACTCTACCGCGATATGACCGCAGTAGGTTTGTTTGAGGTTGCTGATGATTTGGGATAAAGGCAGTTTGCCCCGATTGGCAAAATCGCCCTCGCCCATATTGAATTGGAGTGCCATATCGGCATCAGACAGACCGTGGAATTTCGGATCGAGGGCTTCAATGTCGCGCGGCGGGATACGTTTGAGCGGATCAAGTTTGGCTGCACCGACGCCTTGTATACGATAAGCAGAAATCAGACGCAGAACGCTGACTTGCTTTTTCATCATTGCCTCATCCGCACCGCCCGCAACGGCTGCGGCAATTTTCTTTTTAGCCAAAGTGGCAAATGATTCGCGAATCGGTGTGTGTGCGACATCGACAGCAACTGCCCCCGGCTGTTTGCTTAAATCGGCGAAATACTGCTTCCATTTTGCATCCACCGCATCGGGGTTTTCCAAAAAAGCCTCGTACAATTCCTCAATGTAAGGTGCGTTCGAACCAAACAGGTAAGAGAAATTGAGTTTTTCGTCCATCATGGCGTGCGCTCTTTTCTTTAAAATATAAACAAAGGGTAGAAGTCCGCGTCCTGACGGCTAAACTGATGCCGTCTGAAAAGACATTTTATTCTACCCTATTTTAAACCGGATTGCTTGTATTGATTTCATCCGACTACAATCAAATGTGTACAGAAAGCAATCCGATTCTCTAATATTGCCTGTTTGACAATATATTAATGTATGTTACCTCTCGCCTGCCGGCACATAATCGCGGCGTTCCGAACCGGTATAAAGCTGGCGGGGACGGCCGATTTTCAGCGAAGGATCGCTAATCATCTCGTGCCAGTGCGAAATCCAGCCCACGCTGCGCGACAGGGCGAAGATGACGGTAAACATTTCGGTCGGGATGCCCAGCGCGGACAGGACGATGCCGGAATAGAAATCGACATTGGGATACAGTTTGCGTTCGATAAAGAACGGGTCTTTCAGCGCAATCTGTTCCAATTCCATCGCCAGCTTGAATTTCGGACTGTCTTCCAAGCCCAATTCCTTCAAAACTTCATAGCAGGTTTCGCGCATAATGCTGGCACGCGGATCCATATTGCGGTAAACGCGGTGTCCGAAGCCCATCAGGCGGTATTTGCGCTGTTTCACGCCTTCCATATATTCGGCAACATTGGACACATCGCCGATTTCGTCCAGCATTTTCAACACGGCTTCGTTCGCACCGCCGTGGGACGCACCCCACAGGCAGGCGATACCGGCAGCAATACAGGCAAACGGGTTCGCACCCGAAGACCCTGCCAGACGGACGGTTGAAGTTGAGGCGTTTTGCTCGTGGTCGGCATGCAAAATAAAGATGCGGTCGAGCGCGCGTGCCAAAACGGGATTGGGTTTGTAGTCTTCACACGGTGTGGCGAACATCATATGAAGGAAGTTTTCGGAATAAGAAAGATTATTTTTCGGATAATTGAACGGCAGACCGTTTGAATAGCGGTAGCACATTGCCGCAATGGTCGGGATTTTGGAAATCAGACGGTAAATCGCGATTTTGCGGTGTTCGGAATTGGTAATGTCCAAGCTGTCTTGGTAGAACGCAGACAGCGCACCGACCACGCCGACCATCATCGCCATCGGATGCGCGTCGCGGCGGAAACCTCGGAAGAACCAAGTCAACTGTTCATGCACCATCGTGTGGCAGCGGACGGTATTGTCAAATTCTGCCTTTTGCTCGGGAGTCGGCAGTTCGCCGTAAATCAACAGGTAGCAGACTTCCAAATAATCGGACTTTTCGGCCAGCTGCTCGATGGGATATCCGCGATAATAAAGCAAGCCTTGATCGCCGTCGATGTAAGTAATTTTAGACTCACAGCTTGCGGTTGAAACAAATCCGGGATCAAATGAAAACAAACCTGTATTTTTTGTCAGCCCCCGAATGTCAACCACATTATGCCCGATGCTGGCTTCCAATACCGGCAGCTCCAAACCTGCCTGACCCGGTACGTTGAGTTTGATTGATTTGGACATATTATCGCTCCTTTGCAAGTTGTAACCCACGTTGCTGCATCCGCAGCACCTTCTTTACCTTCAGACAGCCTTTGCATTTTGAAATCTGCCCGCAGGCAGATTTCAGATGCCTCATACCCGTCTGATTTTTTCAAGCATCGGGATAAGGTGCCCTTTGTCCGTTTCCGAATGCCCGTTAATCAAGGCAAGCAATTCTTGATCTTGAAATTCAAGGATTTCGGAAAACTCAGACAGCTCTTTATCGCTCAAATGCTCGAATTCTTTTTCCATAAACCTGCCGAAGATTAAATCTAATTCCAACAATCCCCGGCGGGTTTGAAAACGGATTTTCCGTTTGGCAATATCGTCAAAAACCATCATTTCTTAAACGGCTCGTTTCAACATAATCTCTTTAATCTTACCGATGGCACGGGTCGGATTCAAGTGTTTGGGGCATACGTCCACACAGTTCATAATGGTGTGGCAGCGGAACAAACGGTACGGATCGTTCAAATTGTCCAAACGCTCATTAGTGATGGTATCGCGGCTGTCCGCAATGAAGCGGTAGGCGTTCAGCAAGCCGGACGGACCGACGAATTTGTCGGGATTCCACCAGAACGACGGGCAGGCGGTCGAACAGCAGGCGCACAAAATACATTCGTACAAACCGTCCAACTCTTTGCGCTCTTCCTGAGTTTGCAGACGCTCTTTGTCCGCATCAATCGGATTGTCGTTAACGACATAAGGTTTGATGGAATGATATTGCTTGAAGAACTGGGTCATATCCACAATCAGATCGCGGATGACGGGCAGACCCGGAAGAGGACGGATTTTGACCGGCTGTTTCAAGCTGCGCAAATCGGTCAGACACGCCAAGCCGTTTTTACCGTTGATGTTCATACCGTCCGATCCGCAAATCCCTTCGCGGCAGGAGCGGCGGAAAGACAAGGTATCGTCTTGTGCTTTCAGGCGCACCAGCGCGTCCAAAAGTTTCACGTCGGTTGGTTCCAATTCCAACTCGTAACGCTGCATATAAGGCTTGGCATCAACGTCTGGGTTGTAACGGTAAATTTCAAAACTCATTTTTTCCATGAGAAGTGTTCCTTTTCTCATCAACTGCACAATGATTTTGTATTATAAATTCAAGCAGTTCAATGTAGGTATGGTTAGGTTTCAGACGGCCTTTGGGGCAAAGGCCGTCTGAAAAGGCATCAATAAACGCGCTTGGCCGGTTTGATGTATTCCACGCTCAAAGGCTTGGTGTGTACCGGTTTGTAAGACAAGGTATTGGTGTCCGAATGATACAGGGTGTGTTTCATCCAATTTTCGTCATCGCGCTCAGGATGATCGTCTGAAGCGTGCGCGCCGCGCGATTCTTTACGCGCTTCTGCAGACACCAAAGTCGCTTTCGCCACTTCAATCAGATTATCTAATTCCAAAGCTTCGATACGCGCGGTATTCCACACTTTGCTCTTGTCTTTGATTTCGGTACGTTTCACGCGCTCGGCAATCTCCATCACCTGTTTCACGCCCTCTGCCAAAATCGCATCGGTACGGAACACGCCGGCATGCAGTTGGACAGAACGTTGCAACTCGCGACGCAAAGCATCGACGTTTTCGCCGCCGGTTTGGTTATCCAAGCGTTCGATACGTTGGCGGGTCAACTCGCCCGCATCGGCAGGCAGGGGTTTCCAATCGCTTTGCTCTTTGATGAATTTAATCATACTGTCGCCGGCAGCTTTGCCGAACACCACCAAGTCAAGCAGGGAGTTAGTACCCAAGCGGTTCGCACCGTGTACGGAAGCACAGGCGCACTCGCCCGCCGCATACAGACCTTTTACAGGTACTTCGTAATCTTCACCTTGCGGCACAACAACTTCGCCGTGGTAATTGGTCGGAATGCCGCCCATCATGTAGTGGGTAGTCGGTACAACCGGAATCGGGTCTTTAATCGGATCGATACCGGCAAACTGGATGGAAATCTCGCGGATGCCCGGCAGTTTTTCCATGATTTTTTCTGCGCCGATATGGTCGATTTTCAGCAAGACGTGGTCTTTGTTTTTGCCGCAACCGCGACCTTCGTAGATTTCCATCGCCATCGCGCGGGAAACCACATCACGGGAAGCCAAGTCTTTTACGGTCGGCGCATAGCGTTCCATAAAGCGTTCGCCGTCGGCGTTCAACAGAATACCGCCCTCGCCGCGTACGCCTTCTGTAATCAACACGCCCGCACCAGCCACACCGGTCGGGTGGAATTGCCAAAACTCCATATCTTCCAACGGAATGCCCGCACGGGCGCAAATGCCCAAACCGTCGCCGGTATTCATATAGGCATTGGTGGAAGACGCATAAATACGGCCGCCGCCGCCGGTAGCAAACATCACGGCTTTAGCGTGGAAAATATAAACTTCGCCGGTTTCCATTTCCATGGCGGTTACACCGACCACGTCGCCGTTTTCATCGCGAATCAAATCTTGCGCCGTCCATTCCACAAAGAATTGTGTGTTGGCACGGACGTTTTGTTGGTACAAAGTATGCAGCATTGCATGACCTGTACGGTCGGCAACCGCGCAGGCGCGTTCTACCGCGCGTTTACCGTGTTCGGCGGTATGGCCGCCGAAAGGACGTTGGTAGATCTTACCGCTTTCCACACGGTCAAAAGGCATACCCATATGTTCCAACTCAATTACTGCTTCGGGTGCGGCGCGGCACATAAACTCAATCGCGTCTTGGTCGCCCAACCAGTCGGAACCTTTGACGGTATCATACATATGCCAATCCCAACGGTCTTCCTGCACATTACCCAATGAAGCGGAAATACCGCCTTGAGCCGCTACAGTATGAGATCGGGTCGGGAATACCTTAGACAAAACGGCACAATTCAGACCGGATTTGGATAATTGGAGGGCTGCGCGTAAACCTGCACCACCACCGCCGACAATCACGGCATCAAACTTGCGAACAGGAAAACCCATACTTACCCCCAAATCACTTTAACTGAATACACCAGGCAGCCGACCAGCCAAACGATGGTGGCAACCTGCAAAAACAAACGCACGCCGAAGGGTTTGATATAGTCCATCCACAAGTCGCGAATACCTACCCAAGCATGCAAAAATACGGCGATGAAGCTCACTTGGGTAAACACTTTTACCCAAGTTTGACTAAAAAATGCCTGCCATGCCGAATATTCTTTAGGCAGGGCAAACAAAACCACTAAAAGTGCAACGGTATAAATCAACATAATAACCGCAGTCGCACGCTGCATTGCCCAATCGCGCAAACCGTAATGGGCACCGGTCAATTTACGTTCTACCATAATAAAGCTCCCAAAACGACAGTCAAAACCAATGCGGAAGCAAATACGGCTTTAGCGGTATTGCGCGCAGTATTCAGCTCGAGGCCTTTGTGTGCATCCAAAAATAAAAAGCGGATACCGGCGAGGAAATGGTGCAGATAAGCCCACAATACACCGATTAAAACCAGTTTGACCAAAGGATGGGAAACAATGGCACGGTAAGTTTCAAATGCAGACTCTTGACTTAGGGTGCCGGACAGGAAATACAGCAGGAAAGGCAGCATAATAAACAGCCCGACCCCGCTGATGCGGTGAAGGATGGAAACTATCCCGGGTATCGGCAGACGGATGTTCGGCAAATCCAGATAAACAGGACGCGGTTTGACAGACATAGTCAATTCCTCTGTAGTTATATATCGACTCAAAAACCGTAAGCCCATTGTTACACCAGGCTACATAAACGTTAATTTACCTGTTTTATCTCATTTTGAACAGTGTATTTTAAAAACAAACTGATAGATTTTGACAAACACGCGTGAAAACAGCAGATTAAAAAACGGATTTCTGATATGCCCCTTTCCCCCTTGCCTGAAATATCAACATCAATTTCAATTACAGAAAGATAAAATGCCGTCTGAGAAATTTCAGACGGCATTCTTCACACATTAATCAAATTTTTAATTTGGCGGCGGCATCGCGCAAAGCGGTACGCAAACCTTCCTCGATAACGGGATGGTAGAACGGCATATCCAGCATTTGCTCAACAGTCATCTTCATTTGATGCGCCCATGCCAACAGGTGCGCCAAATGTTCGGCGGCAGGGCCTACGATTTCCGCGCCGATGAAGCGGCCGGTGGCTTTTTCGGCATACAGGCGCATATGACCTTTATTTACCAGCATCACGCGGCTGCGGCCTTGGTTTTTGAACGATACTTCGCCGATGACAAATTCGTCGGCTTGGTATTGCGCGGCAACCTGCGCGTATTTCAAACCGACAAAGCCGATTTGCGGACTGGTAAACACCACACCGATGGTGCTGCGGCGCAAACCGCCGCCGATATTCGGGTAGCGGCCGGCATTGTCGCCGGCAATCTTGCCTTGGTCGGCAGCTTCGTGCAGCAGAGGCAGTTGGTTGGACGCATCACCCGCGATGAAGATATGCGGAATGCTGGTCTGCATGGTCAGCGGATCGGCAACGGGTACGCCGCGTGCGTCTTTATCGATATTAATGTTTTCCAAACCGATATTGTCAACGTTTGGACGGCGGCCTACGGCTGCCAGCATATATTCGCCAACAAATACACCTTTTTCGCCGTCCTGCTCCCAATGGACTTCTACATTGCCGTCTGCGTCGAGTTTGACCTCGGTTTTGGCATCCAAATGCAGTTTCAATTCTTCGCCAAACACGGCTTTCGCCTCGTCTGAAACAACGGGGTCGGAAATGCCGCCGATGATGCCGCCCAAACCGAAAATCTCGACTTTCACGCCCAAACGGTGCAATGCCTGACCCAATTCCAAACCGATAACGCCCGGCCCGAACACGGCAACACTCTTAGGCAGCGTATCCCACGAAAAAACGTCGTCGTTGATAATCAAACGATCGCCCAAAGACTGCCACTGCGGCAGGATGACGGGACGCGAGCCGGTGGCAATCACGAAACTTTTTGCCGTGATTTGGGTATGGTCGTCGATTTGGACGGTATGTTCGTCGATAAATTTGGCCGAGCCCATAATGCGCTTGTCGGCAGGCCACTCTTCCACATCGGCAACGACAAAACCGACAAAACGGTCGCGCTCGGATTTGACGCGGCGCATCACTTCTTCGCCGTTGACAACGATGCTGTCTTTGTCCAAATGCACACCGAACGGGTCGGTATGCAATGCATGATGGCGCGCTTCTGCGGCGGCAATCAAGAGTTTGGAAGGCATACAGCCCACGCGCGCGCAGGTCGTGCCGAACACGTTGTTTTCAATCAGGTAAACATTGTCCGAATGTAAACGGGCATTGCGAAACGCGCCCATACCGGCAGTACCGCCGCCGATTACGACGACATCTGCTTGAATTTTTTCATAATCTTTGTCCTTCCGTTTTGTCTGAAACACTGCCGACACGGAACATATCGGCTTCAGACGGCATTTAAATATTTTCCCAATCAAAAACATTATTCAGATAAATAAAACAAAATTTCGATTGAGTGCAACAATATCCAAATCCTCTTATAAATATAGAGTTATTCGGAGCGGTAGTGTAGAACCGCCCGAATAACTCTATCCGGTATATCAGACAGTTTAATCAAACTGCCTTAAACAAACAGCTATCAGTTTTTAGCCAAGTAAGCTTCCAAATCTTCGCTGCCGCCGATGTATTTGCCGCCGATGAAGACTTGAGGGGCAGTCATCTTACCGGTAATGGCGCGAACGGAAGTAACGGTTGCATCTTTGCCCAATACGATTTCTTCGTAAGACAGACCTTTGTCTTGCAAAGCTTGTTTGGCTTTGGCGCAGAATTGGCAGCCAGGTTTGGTAAAGATGGCAACAGACTCTTGAGCCTTCCAATCGGGAGCAACAAATTTCAGCATAGTATCTGCATCAGATACTTTGAAAGGATCACCCGGTTCTTCAGGCTCGATGAACATTTTTTCTACCACGCCGTCGTTAACCAGCATGGAGTAACGCCAAGAGCGTTTGCCGAAGCCCAAGTCTTCTTTACCGACCAGCATGCCCATGCCTTCGGTAAATTCGCCGTTGCCGTCAGGAATCATGTAGATGTTGTCGGATTCTTCTTCGGCAGCCCAAGCGTTCATTACGAAAGTATCGTTTACAGATACGCAGTAGATTGCATCAACGCCGTTTTCTTTGAACGCGCCGAACAATTCGTTGTAACGCGGCAGGTGGGAAGAAGAACAAGTCGGGGTAAATGCGCCGGGCAGAGAGAATACGACTACTTTTTTGCCTTTGAACAAATCATCGGTAGACACATCTTTCCAAGTGTCGCCGACGCGGGTGCGGAATACTACGGAAGGTACTTTTTGACCGGTACGATCTTGCAAAGCCATTTTGAGCTCCTTAATAGATTGGTTTGGGAAATAATTGTGAATCGCTGGGCATTCTACCCCAGGCAAAATGATTTGTATAATTTATAGTTCAAATAATATAAATTATTTAAAACTATCAAATACAACTCCGATTTGCCTGTCCCCCACATATAAAGCCGAATTAGAGAAAAACAAGCTGC
>AEPI01000063.1 GCA_000193795.2 Neisseria lactamica NS19
TTTAGGCGGTCTATTCCCACCGGCCATTTCCCCGTCCAACGTCTGCATAGGTCGAACAGCAGGTGTTTTATAGCCGGTATTTTTAACCCAATCCCATTTAGTCGGGTTAAGTTCTACCTTTTTACCGCCCCAAACCGTAGTTGCAGCTTCTGCTACGGAAAGGGCAGTTTGTGCTGTTGCTGTTATATTCGGATGGGCATCTGCCCATTGCTTGGCAGAGTTGATACCGTCTTTTACCGCAAAAGCACTGTCTTGTAATGCGGTTGCGGCCGCAAGTTGTGCTTCCGGACTTAAATTTCCTAAATCGTGAATACCCTGTAAAGTTTTCTGTGCTGCCGCATAGGTTACCGGGTTTACCGCACTGTCTGTAATCGCCCCAACTCCCAATCCTTGAAAACCCGTTAAAAAAGGATTGGTTGCACCTTGGATGATGCCGCGAATATCATCCATACGGTTACCCCACCAATTTT
>AEPI01000062.1 GCA_000193795.2 Neisseria lactamica NS19
AACATCAGAATTGAAGGTTTGTGCGGGGCTACTGTTTGCTTTGAATGTGCAGGCTGCTTTTGAACTATTTTGTGGCATTGAAAAGCAGCCTGCACTTTTTCAGGTAGCCTAAAGGGGACGCTTACCCCGCGTCGGGACTGAGTTCGTTTGAACAGAAACCGCGTGCGTGCATTCCGCACACACCTTACGTCGGGATTGGAGGTTTCATGCGGGCTACAGCTTGCTACTTAAAAATAAATCATTTATGTTTATTTGTAATTAAGTTGCCTGCGACCAATAAATCATGATGAATTTTGCATACACATTCATCAATCCAGCCATAGTGAACATCATCATTAATAGAATAATAAACATCATCTGTTAAAACTTCCTTACCAACAGTTAGTCTATTTGCTAGTAATGCAAAAATACTTCCCTCCTGAGGCCAGTTCGTACAACATGGCAATTCAAGTAAAGTATTTCCTGCTTTTAATTCTTTATCTAGAATAAGTTGCAACTCTTCACATAATTTAAATTGACTGGATTTTTTCATAACTATGCCTTATATATTAAGTATTTTACCTGGTGTTAAGGTGCTTTGTACTTTACTAGGAATATAGTATTGCATTCCACCGCCACCACCAAATTGATCATTGGCTTTTGCTCGCCCCCTCGCTACACAAATATCCTCCGTTACCCTGTATGCACGGACTTGTGTCCTCATGGAGCGTCCTTGTGGTAGATTCTTACTTTGGACTTGTAATGCTTCATGATATGAAGTTGGATTGCCTCTATGCTGATTTAATGTTCCGATAGGAACTGCAAACCTAGGAGGGGAACTAGGGAAAAGTGAGTAGATGACAGCTCCTTTTTTTAGTACAACATTTTCAAACGTATCTACACCTGGATAAGCTCTCGAACCTTGCCAGCCAGCCGCTTCGCTTGCAGGATCCTGCCCCGCACATGGATTATTACACGCTCCTGGGGATTTACTTGCGCTTAACCCTAATGGGTCAGCCCACATCTGACTATTTTGTACGGCCCAATAAAGATTACTTCCTCCCCACAACCCAATCGGGTCTTGGTTGATAAACCTGCCCGAATTCGGCTCGTAATACCGATAGAAGTTATAGTGCAGCCCCGTCTCGGCATCAAAATACTGGTTCTGTAACCTGAACGGCTGATGCGCGCCGGTAACATTCGTCTCGCCGTCGAGTCGGCCCCAGCCGTCGTAATCGCCGAACCACAGCAAATTA
>AEPI01000061.1 GCA_000193795.2 Neisseria lactamica NS19
AGACCGGATTCCCGCCTGCGCGGGAATGACGGCTCAAAAGTTACGAAACGAAAAATAACCGAAACCAGACAAGTCGGATTCCCGGGCGGGCGGGAATGACGATAAGCGTCATTTCAATCTGCCATATTGTCTTTTCACTTGCCTGAAAACAGATTTCAGCCGCCTATCCCTGCATCCGGCGGCTGATGTAGTCGGCAATCAAATCCCGCTTTTCCCAAAAAAACTTCTGCATTTTTTGTTCGGAATACAGTTTGCGGACCAGTACGGGCAGGCTGCCGTGGATGATGGCGGCGATTTCTTTGTTGCCTTCTTCCTCACTCATCGCTGTCTGAAAATCCATGCCCCTGCCTTTCAGATATGCTGCAAGGCGGTTGCGGACGTGTGAATTGAGTTCGATGGATTTGAGCATTTTGCCTCCGTTTTGCGGTAAGGATTTATTTGATTTGTTTATCCGCCTGATTTTATCACGTTTCACAAGCGGTTTGCCTGTACAATACTGCTTTTCGGCAGGGTGTGGGCGATGATGTTTTCTTGGTTCAAGCTGTTTCACTTGTTTTTTGTCATTTCGTGGTTTGCAGGGCTGTTTTACCTGCCGAGGATTTTCGTCAATATGGCGATGATTGATGCGCCGCGCGGCAATCCAGAGTATGTGCGCCTGTCGGGTATGGCGGTGCGGCTGTACCGTTTTATGTCGCCTTTGGGTTTCGGCGCGGTCGTGTTCGGCGCGGCGATACCGTTTGCCGCCGGCTGGTGGGGCAGCGGTTGGGTACACGTCAAACTGTGCTTAGGCTTGGCACTCTTGGCTTATCAGTTGTATTGCGGCGTGCTGCTGCGCCGTTTTCAGGATTGCAGCAATACTTTTTCACACCGCTGGTACCGCGTGTTCAACGAAATCCCTGTGTTTCTAATGATAGGGGCTTTGTATCTGGTTGTATTCAAACCGTTTTAATGGGGATTTTATGCCTGTGGAAATCGAACGCCGCTTTTTGATTGAAAACGACAAATGGCGGCAATGCGCCGATGAGCCGATGCTGTTGAGGCAGGGCTATCTTTCTGTCGAGAAGGAACGCACCGTCCGTGTCCGTATTGCCGGAAAACGGGCGTGGCTGACACTGAAAGGCTATATTTCGGAAATCAGCCGCAGTGAGTTTGAATACGAAATCCCGCTTGCCGATGCGGAAAAGATGATGGAAACGATGTGTCCGTTTAAGATGGAAAAACGGCGTTATCCGGTCAGATGGGGCGGCAGCCTGTTTGAAGTCGATGTTTTCCTTGGCAAAAACGCGCCTTTGGTCGTCGCGGAAATCGAGTTGCCCGACGAGAATGCCGATTTTGACCGTCCGGACTGGCTGGGGCGGGAAATTACTTCGGACGGTATGTTTACCAATGCCTATTTGAGCAAGCATCCGTTCTCAAGCTGGAAAAATGCCGTCTGAAGCGGCTTCAGACGGCATTCCCCGACAACCATCGCAAATCCGAAGACAGCCTCTATATCCTTATTTCTGCTTTCTTTGTTCCATTATTCCCAATCAATCCCCACAATCAAAAATCCCGTCATTCCCGCGAAAGCGGGAATCTGGAATTTCAATGCGGCAAGAATTTATCGGAAATAACCCAAACCCCTCCGCCGTCATTCCCGCAAAAGCGGGAATCTAGAAATGAAAGGCAGCAGGAATTTATCGGAAATGATTGAAACCGAACGGACTGGATTCCCGCCTGCGCGGGAATGACGGAATTTCAGATTGTTGTTTTTGATTTTCTGTTTTGTGGAAATAACGGGATTTTGGATGATGTGCATTTATCAGGAAAAACTAAAACCTTTCCGCCGTCATTCCCGCGAAAGCGGGAATCTGGAATTTCAATGCGGCAAGAATTTATCGGAGATGGCAGGGGCTTAAAGGTCCGGATTCCCATCTTCGGGGAAATAACGATATTTTCTATTTCAGTCCATCATTTGCGGGGGATTTTATAAACGCTATTTTAGAGAGTTTATATTTCAATATCTCAAATAATGCACAAAAGCATAGCTCGTGCCTTTGCTGCTGACACGGCGTTCCGTCCGCTCTGCTTCTTTCCAATGCGTCCGGTCTATTTCGGGGAAAAACGCATCTCCTTCCACAGACAAATCCACTTCGGTTATCCGCAAATCGGTCGCCAATGACATCGCTTGTCCGTATATTTGCGCACCGCCCATAATGACGGTTTCTTCCGCGCCGGCGCACAATGCCAATGCCGCCTCCAAACTTGCCGCCGTTTCCGCGCCTGCCGCGCAATAATCCGCCTGCCGGCTGATGACGATGTTCCTCCGTCCGGGCAGGGGTTTGACGGGCAGGGATTCCCACGTTTTCCGCCCCATAATGACGGGTTTGCCCAAGGTATAGGCTTTGAAAAATGCGAAATCTTCGGGGATGTGCCAAGGCATCGCATTGCCCGCCCCGATGCACAGATTCTCCGCACACGCTGCAATTAGGGTTATTTTGAGCATATTTCCTCCACAAAAATGCCGTCTGAACGCTTCAGACGGCATTTTATGACATTCCGTGTCAAAAATCTCAACCGGCGCGCGCCATACGTTTTTTGTTTGCACCTGCCAACAATGCCAACAGTTCTTCAGTCGCACCCCAACCGATACACGCATCGGTAATACTTTTGCCGTACACTTCCGGCTTGTCCTGCCTGCCTTCGACCAAATGGCTTTCCACCATCACGCCCATGATATTGCCGCCGTCCTGTTCCAATTGGGCGGCGATATCTTGTGCCACTTCCATCTGCCGGGTGTAATCCTTGCGGCTGTTGGCGTGGCTGCAATCGATCATCAGCTTGTCGGTTACCCCTGCCGCACGCAGTTGTTCCGCCGCCTCGCTGACGTGTCCCGCATCATAATTCGGCTCTTTTCCGCCGCGCAAAATGACATGACAGTCGGGATTGCCGCCGGTATGGACAATGGCGGAATGTCCGGCCTTGGTTACAGACAAGAAATGATGCGAATGGCTCGCCGCACCGATTGCGTCGATGGCAATCTTCAAATTACCGTCCGTGCCGTTTTTAAAGCCGACGGGGCAGGACAGCCCGCTTGCCAATTCGCGGTGAACCTGGCTTTCGGTCGTCCGCGCACCGATTGCCCCCCAAGAAATCAGGTCGGCATAATACTGGGGCGTAATCATATCCAAAAATTCGGTAGAGGCAGGCATGCCCATATTATTCAGGGACAACAACAAGCTGCGCGCCTGACGCAAACCGAAATTAATGTCGAATGTCCCGTCCAAATGCGGGTCGTTAATCAAACCCTTCCAACCCACCGTCGTCCTCGGCTTCTCGAAATAAACGCGCATCACAATCAAAAGCTCGTTTTTATACTGCTCGCGCAATTTCAACAAACGTTCCGCATATTCCAAAGCCGCTTTCGGATCGTGAATCGAACACGGCCCGATAATGACCAACAGCCGCTTGTCCCTGCCGTGAACCAAATCGGAAATTTCCTGACGGGTGCGGTGAACCAAACCCGAAGCCTCTTTGGAAATCGGCAGCTCGTAAAGATGGGCAATCGGCGGCAACAACTCTTTAACTTCTTTAATCTTAATATCGTCTGTGGGGTAATGGTGTGTCATCTTGCATCTTTCCTGATGGGTTTTTATACGCGGCTTAGGTTACATCTTTTACCTTGCGCAAACAAGTGCAACATATCACTACAAAGCTATTTTATTTCAAAATAACTAATATATCCTTTTTCATAGATTTTAAATTTCATATTTTTAATATTTTAGGAATTTTATTTCAAAGAAAAAGAAACAGATTGATAAAAACAATACCCTCCATTCATTCGGGCAAACCTAAAACCGGAACAACCGCAAATACCCGAACCCCCTTGAAAAGAAAATAAACGAATTACTTGAAAAAAATAATTTAATTGAGAAGCAGGTATTCCCCGCAATCTTTTTAACTTAGCTTCATTGCAAAAAAACCTTACTTACACGCCCGTTGGCAGCCGTTTCCGCCGCCGCAATGGCAAAAGTTCCCGACTTTATCGGCAAGGGAGAATACAAAGTCTCTAACGGATATACAAAAGGCAAAGCCACTGCCGGAAATTTGAAAGAAAAACAACGCACACCGTCCATCGGCTTCCCGTTTGACGAACGCCACGATATGCGTTTTGAAACAGAATACGGCAAAAACAAAATCGATACCTACGATAGCGTAACAGCGTAATAGGCAAAACAGCTACAGGGCTATACCTATAGCGAATCCAAACGCTTCCGTAGCGGTATCGGTCTGGAATACAGTACATCCAAAAAGGTAAACGCCTTACCCTGCAAATAAACAGCGAAATCCGTCAAGACCTTGGCGAAGACCGGTATCTGACTCTGTGGGCTAAGGCGGCCTGTCTATCTCCGCAACAAAAACAAAATATAGTGGAATCAGGACAAGGCGACGAAGCCGCAGACAGTACAGATAGTACGGAACCGATTCATTTGGTGCTTCAGCACCTTAGAGAATCGTTCTCTTTGAGCTAAGGCGAGGCAACGCCGTACCGGTTTTTGTTAATCCACTATAGCAATTACTCCCCACGATACCGTCCTAAACTCTAAAGGCTGGTTCGTCCATTCCGGTCTGAAAGTGTGCAAACGGCCGGCCGACAGTTTCGGCATAGGGTTTGCACCACGGTACGATCCGCAACGCCCGGCTCGTCTCTGATGGCAGCAAATTCAAAATAACCGGTACGAAA
>AEPI01000060.1 GCA_000193795.2 Neisseria lactamica NS19
AAGTTCATTCGGACGGCAGATATACCTATATCTACACCGACCCGGATTCCTACGAACCGCTGGCGCAGGTACGCAATTGGACAACCGAAGAAGGCGAAAGCAAACAGGAAACCCGCTACTTCCACTGCGACCAAATCGGCATCCC
>AEPI01000059.1 GCA_000193795.2 Neisseria lactamica NS19
CGTTTTGTCCTATTGTAGAAAGGTTACAGAATCGGAAACGTTGCAAGCAGGTTTTGGCAAAGGTTTCTGTTGCGACCCGAATGTCTGATTTTTTTTAGGCGTATCTCACTCTGAAATCACTCCGTTAGTGGGTTTCCGGTATTGAAAAACAGTTCAGAAAAAAGTAAAAGGGGGTGTTCGTAAAGATTGGGCAAAAAGCGCGCCCAATCTTTACAAATCTTCCCCCTTTTCCTTTTTTCTGCCCTATTTTCCTGCACCTACAACCCCCGAACGAAGCGATTCCAGACTGAGACACTTTAAAAAAAAACAGCCATTCTAACAGTTAACCCCCTTCACTCCGCTCAAGCCATCCTGAGGGGGCGGGGGTTGAAACCGAAAGATTTTTATTTTGATTGAAAGGAACTTTATGACATAGATTCAGGCGCGAGAGGTGCGAACTTTAAAAGAGCGGCGGGGATAAGCAAAAATCCCCAAGCTGGCAACAAGGGGATTTTTTGCATTCCTGCCTAGTTTTGAAACTTCACAGGAAACATCCAAATGCAAATCTCTCTTACCATAGGAATTTTGCAATTGACTGTTACGATTGATGCTAGGGTTATTCTAGCCTTGATTGTGCTTTTAAGTCAATAGACCGCCAAAACCGCCCGATTAAGAGCGGTTTTCTATTTTGCCGCATCCATCACTAAGACTTGTTTTTTAAAGGTTGCTGTTCGGCGGTATCTATCTGAATTTCGCTTTTTTCGTCTTTATAAGGATTAAAGGGCATTCCGTTATCTACATAATCGATACAGGTTTTTTTGTCTATCTCTTTTAAAACGGTTGCCTGCCCTGAATAGCAGTTGCAGGAATTTGACGATTTGACACAGGCAACGGGGAATTCCATTTGTTTTACTTGGCGAACGCCGTTATAAATGGGTTTTGATTCGGGATGACCTTCAACGGTAGGTACTAACATCTCTTTCGTCAAATTATGATTTTCTTTGTCCGGGCCCAACTGATTGCCTATATTCCTTCCGGCATCGCCCGATGCCTTATGCGCCGTACCCCTGACTTGTTCCAATTGTTCCTCCGAAACGATTGCTTGCGTTTT
>AEPI01000058.1 GCA_000193795.2 Neisseria lactamica NS19
CCCGCTTTGGTCATCCTGCCCAGTTTGTCGTACTCGAAATGCGTCGTTCCCGTCCGCCGGTCGGCGCTGCGGGTCAGGTTGCCGGTGCGGTCGTAGCCGTAGCTGCGTTTGACGGC
>AEPI01000057.1 GCA_000193795.2 Neisseria lactamica NS19
TAGTTTCAACACACAGCCGCCTGAAGGCGGCTGACCCTGCATAGATAATATATTTAAAATATTTCAACATGTTTCAACACACAGCCGCCTGAAGGCGGCTGAGTTGATGTCGAAATAGCCGAAGATTGGGGCGCAGTTTCAACACACAGCCGCCTGAAGGCGGCTGAAGCTCCTTCCGAAAGCCTTACTACATCAGGCTTCGCAGCCCCGATTTCGCCAAACTCCCGAAAAAAGCACAAATATGAGTATAGCACAGCCTTATCCGCCATACCCACATTTGCAATATCCTGATTGTTAAAGAACAATCCAAATTCGCCAACCTGCCGCATTTTTATGGGAACAACAGGTTGGCGATTCACACAATCAGCGTGTCCTTGAATATATCGACCGCCGGTTTTGCGCCGTGATGCTCCACTTTGCGCCGCCATTTGCTGCCCAAGTGGTAAAAGCGCAGGCTGTCTGTTTCGGGGTTGTAGGTTTTTAAAAGTTTGTCTTTTAAAACTACCCATTGGTCGGGTGCGATGTCGCATTCAAACACGGAATACTGCACGCGCACGCCGTAGTCTTGGCACAGTTTCGCTACGCGCCGCAGCCTTGCCTGCCCTTCGGTATTCTCCAGCGAAATATCATAAGTTATCAACATCAGCATTTTCTTGCCCCTCCATGCCGTCTGAAGCCGGTTGCATTCAGACGGCATACCGGCTACCTCATCAAAAACGGCGGATATGCCGCCAAATCTCCGCGCAGATGCCGCGCCAAAAGCATGGCTTGAATATAAGGCAACAAACCGATTTCCACTTCTTCACCCAAAAACGGATGGATGATTTTTTCCTGCTTTTTCGCCTGCAAAGACCGGAACAAAAGTTTACGCGCATCGGCTTTTAAGCTCACCGCCCTGCTTGCCTCGACAATAAAATCCTGCGGCTTGATTTGCCCACGGTTAATCAGCGACAGCACCAGCCTGTCCGCCCACCACGCGCGGAACTCTTCCAAAATATCCTGTGCCAGACTGTCGCGCCCGGGTCGGTCGGCGTGCAGAAAACCCACCTGCGGATCCAGCCCCACGCCTTGCAACGCACCGCTGATATCCTTGCCCAAAATACTGTATAGAAAAGAAAGCAGCGCATTGACACTGTCTCTTGGCGGGCGACGGTTTCTTCCGTCAAAAGCAAACCCGCTTTCCGCCTTAACCAACTGCCCGAACACGCCGAAATAACGCGCCGCCGCATCTCCTTCAATCCCGCGTATCAAATCCAAACTGTCTGCCCGTTTCAACTGCTGCAAAGAGAAATTCAGCGCGGCAACCGCCGTCTGAATGTCCGCATTGTCGCCGTGATTGCGAATCTGCCGCTGAAGCACCCGCCTGCCTGCCTGAATCTTCGCCGCGATGATATTGCGTGCAATCGGCACAGGATTTTGTTCCGACATCCGATACTGCGCCCGACGCAGCAGCACATTGCCGCTCTGCCGCCCCTGCAACCGCCCCAAGAAACGTCCGTTTTCGGTAAAAAACGCCAGATTCACATTATTCTCGCCGCAAAACCCCAGCAAAAACGGCGACACCAGCACGTTGCCGAAACAGAAAATATGCCCGATGGAATGCACCGGAAATTGCGCCACCTTCTTACGTTCCTGCTCCACCACCAGCGTTTCCCGCTCCTTATGCAGATAGCTGCCTTGCGTGGTGATATACAGCGTGTTTTGCAGTTTGCGCATAAGGTACTCCTTCATTTTTATTGCATTTTTGAACAGACGGTTTGTGACGGGTGAAATCTACCGATGCAATGTTGAAAGCACCGACAACTGATAATATTTTATTGAGACTGATAAAGAAATCACCTCCAACTGCATTTTAAGAAAGTCTGAAGGCCGACAAAGTCCCATTATAGTGGATTAAATTTCAATCAGGACAAGGCGACGAAGCCGCAGACAGTACAAATAGTACGGAACCGATTCACTTGGTGCTTCAGCACTTTAGAGAATCGTTCTCTTTGAGCTAAGGCGAGGCAACGCCGTACCGGTTTTTGTTAATCCACTATATTTTCCGTAACTGGCCGAACATGCCCCAATACGCAAATGCCGTCTGAAACCAAGTTCAGACGGCATTTTTGTGCAGACCCGGCAAGATTTTAAGCTGTCGGGGGAATTTAGATTGTCCTTTAAGGGTTTACAAACCCAGCTCGCGCAGGAAGCGGATGTCGTCCGCCCAACCGGATTTGACTTTGACCCATACCTTCAAAAATACTTTGGTATCAAACAGTTTTTCCATATCCAACCGCGCCTCGGTGGAAATCTTCTTCAAACGCTCCCCGCCTTTGCCGATTAAAATCGCCTTTTGGCTTTCTTTGTCGACCAAAACGGCGATGTAGATGCGGTTCAAACCGTCTTCCTCTTCAAACTGCTCCACTTCGACGTTCATCGCATAAGGCAATTCCTCGCCCAAATAGCGGAACAATTTTTCACGCACGATTTCCATCGCTAAAAAACGCGCCGATTTGTCCGTAACCATATCTTCGGGATACATCGGCACGCTTTCGGGCAGATACGGCTTAATCAGCTCCAACAGGTTGGCAATCCGCAATCCGTGTTTCGCACTGACCGCCTCCGCCGCCGCAAATTCAAATTCGGCGCGCACTTGGGCAACAAACGCCTCCAGCGCGTAACGGTCTTTCGCCTTGTCCTTATCGATTTTGTTGACCACCAAAACCACAGGCGTGTGCTTGGGCAGTTGTTTCAACACGACGCGGTCGGCATCGGTAAAACGCATCGCTTCCACGACGAAAACCACCACATCCACGCCTCCGAGTGCCTCGGTAACATTTTGATTCAGCCTGTCGTTGAGCGCGTTGCGATGGTCGGTTTGAAAGCCCGGCGTATCGACAAACACGAACTGCGCGGTATCGTCGGTATAAATCCCCGTTACGCGGTTGCGCGTCGTCTGCGCCTTTTTGCTGGTGATGCTGATTTTCTGACCGATGAGATGGTTCATCAGCGTTGATTTGCCCACGTTCGGACGGCCGACAATCGCTACGAAGCCGCAACGGTATCCGTCGGCGGCACGTTCCCCTGCAAGGAAGGTTTCAATATCCATATTCGCTTTCATATCCACATTTCAGACGGCATATTCACGCGCCGCCTCATTTCTTTTTCTTCTTCAGCGGCAGTTTCTCTTCCAGCCATTTCAAAGCCTCTTTCGCCGCCTCCTGTTCCGCCGCCTTGCGGCTCGTCCCTTTGGCACGGCACACGAAACCCAGTTCGCCCAAATCGCAGGAAACCACAAACATACTGTCGTTGGCATAGCCGATCTGCTCTTCGATGCGGTATTTCGGCAAAGCGAAACGGCGCGCCTGCAACGCCTCCTGCAAAGCAGTTTTGCCGTCTTTTGCCTGATTTTGGAAATCGGCTCGCCGAACGCGATCGGCAAACAGATGGCGCACCACCTTTTCCGCCGTGTTGAAATCGGCATCGAAGCTGACCGCCGCAAACATCGCCTCCATCGCGTCCGCCAGTATCGAAGGCCGTCTGAAGCCGCCGCTCTTCAACTCGCCCGCCCCCAAGTACAGGCCGTCGCCGACATTCATTTCCGCCGCCATTTCCGCCAGCACGCCCTCATTGACCAGACTTGCCCGCAACCGCGACAACTCGCCCTCGGTCAACTTCGGAAACGCGTCAAACAGCATCCGCGCCACCGTATAATTCAAAATCGAATCACCGACAAACTCGAACCGCTCGTTGTGCTTCGCATGATGGCTCCTGTGCGTCAAAGCCTGCCGCAAAAGCGAAATATCGCGGAACGCGTAGCCCAGTCTCTTCTGTATCGCCGCGTGCGCCTGCTGTTTCAAAACATCGTCTTTCATTACCGTCTTCCGCAAAAAACAGCCCGAATGCGTTTCCATACTCCAAAAATACAGAAACACCTTAAGGCTACAAACGGCGCACATTGTACCACCAAACCGCCGCCGTCTGCCGACAACGCACGAATCGTGGTAAAATCCGCCCATTTCTCCCGGCGCATTCACATCATGAACGCATTTGCACAAGCACTTTCCTCGGCACTCGACCGCTGCATCGCCACCAACACCGTCGCCAAACAAAACCGGCCTGTCGGCTTCCTCTACCGCGAAGCCCCCGTTTTTGAAAACGACAGCGGCTGGCGTTTCTTCAGCGGCGACGAAACCGACGAATATACCGACGATCCGGACAACTTCAGCATCGTCAGCCTCGCCGACATCGCCAAAACCAACCCTGAAACCGCCGCACTGCTTTCCCAACCCGAAGGCAGCGCGTGGGAATTGGCCGAAGACGGCACATTCCAAACCGTTGCCGACTGGCAACCTAAGGACTGACCCTTCAGACGGCATTCCGAAACCCCGAATACCAAAGGACACCCAATGAACACCATCGCCCCCAACCTCGACGGCAAACACCTCCGCATCGGCATCGTACAGGCACGTTTCACCAACGAAATCGGCAGCGAAATGCTCAAAGTCTGCTGCCGCACCCTCCAAGAATTGGGCGTGGCAGACGAAAACATTACCGTCGCCACCGTACCCGGCGCGCTTGAAATCCCCATCGCGCTGATGAACTTTGCCTCTTCCGAAAAGTTTGACGCACTGATTGCCATCGGCGTCGTCATCCGTGGCGAAACCTACCATTTCGAGCTGGTTTCCAACGAATCCGGAGCAGGCGTCAGCCGCGTCGCACTCGACTACAACATCCCGATTGCCAATGCCGTCCTGACCACGGAAAACGACGCACAGGCAATCGAACGGATTGAAGAAAAAGCCTCGGATGCCGCCAAAGTCGCCGTCGAATGCGCCAACCTCGTCAACCTGCTGCTCGAAGAACAGTTTGAAGACGAAGAATAACAAACAGGGCGTACACCGATACGCCCTTTCCGTTTCAGACGGCATACCGTGCCGCCCAACCGTTTCAAGGAAAAATCATGAAAACAGCCCGCCGCCGTTCCCGCGAGCTTGCCGTACAAGCCGTTTACCAATCCCTTATCAACCGCACCGCTGCGCCCGAGATTGCTAAAAACATCCGCGAAATGTCCGACTTTGCCAAAGCGGACGAAGAATTGTTCAACAAACTTTTCTTCGGCACGCAAACCAATGCGGCAGAATACATCCGGCAAATCCGCCCGCTGCTCGACAGGGACGAAAAAGACCTCAACCCCATCGAACGCGCCGTCCTGCTGACCGCCTGCCACGAGCTGTCCGCCATGCCCGAGACACCCTACCCCGTCATCATCAACGAAGCCATCGAAGTAACCAAAACCTTCGGCGGCACGGACGGGCACAAATTCGTCAACGGCATCCTCGACAAACTCGCCGCCCAAATCCGCCCCGGCGAACCCAAACGCCGTTGATGTATCACAAATTTAAAGAAAGTTCTATGTCCTTATTTCTGCTTTCTTTGTTTCGTCATTCCCGCGCAGGCGGGAATTGGTTTTTTGAGTTTCTGCCGTTTTTGATAAACTCCGGTTGCATCGAGTTTCCGGATTCCTAGCTTCGTGGGAATGGCGAGATTTGAAAATTGTGGGAATTTATCGGAAATAACCGAAACGCAACAAACTCAAACACCGTTGACGTATCAGGCAGTCAGCAACGCAAATGCCGTCTGAAAGCCCTTCAGACGGCATTTTGTTTCCGGCCCCATCAATACTGCACTGTCCAGCCGATTTCGCCGCCCGCGCGCATCGGGACGAGTTCGCCGTCGCCGTAAGGGACGCTTGCAGGGACGGTTTGGCTTTGTTTGACGAGGGTGATCGTGTCGGTGTTTTCCGGAATGCCGTAAAACCTTGCGCCGTTTTTCGAGGCGAAGGCTTCGAGTTTGTCCAACGCGCCTGCTTTTTCAAACACTTCGGCGTAAAGCTCGACGGCGGTCATCGCGCTGAACATACCGGCGCAGCCGCAGGCGTTTTCTTTGGCGGATTTGGCGTGCGGCGCGGAGTCGGTGCCGAGGAAGAATTTGTGCGCCTTCTCCCCGGTAACGGCGGCAACCAATGCCTGACGGTGGGTCTCGCGTTTGAGGACGGGCAGGCAGAAATGATGGGGGCGCACGCCGCCAACCAAAAGGTCGTTGCGGTTGAGCAGGAGGTGTTGCGGGGTTACAGAGGCGGCAACGTTGTCGCCCGCTTCCAAAACAAGGCGGGCGGCTTCGGCGGTGGTGATGTGTTCAAACACGACTTTAAGATTCGGCACTTGCGCTAAAACGGGTTTCATCACGCGCTCGATAAAGGCGGCTTCGCGGTCGAAAATATCGATTTCGGGGTCGGTTACTTCGCCGTGAACAAGAAACAGGATGCCCTGTTTTGCCATTTCTTCCAACACGGGGATGAGCTTGAACAGGTCGGTTACGCCGGAATCGGAATTGGTGGTCGCGCCGGCGGGATAGAGTTTGAAGGCGACGATGCCGGCGGCTTTGGCTTCACGCACAAGTTCGGGCGTGGCTTGGTCGGTCAAATAAAGCGTCATCAACGGCTCAAACGCGCTGCCTTCGGGCAACGCCGCCATAATGCGCGCTTTGTAGGCAAGCGCGTCGGCTACGCTGACGACGGGCGGTTTGAGGTTGGGCATAATGACGGCGCGCCCCATCTGTCGGGCGGTATAAGGCACAACGGCTTTGAGCGCGTCGCCGTCGCGCAGGTGCAGGTGCATATCGTCGGGGCGGACAATGGTCAGGGTTTGCATAGGTGTTCCTTTTTAGGTTTTGGCTGCGTTTGAATACTCGGTTGATTCCATCCGTTTGCAAGGGAAAAGCCGATTATTCCGTCCGGTCGGAAACCGGTTCCATTGGATGAAAGGCATTTTGTCCGACTGATTGGGTTGCATCAACGGAATCTTCAAACACAGCCTTTAGATTTTGATTGTGCTTGGGTTTTGCTTCTTTGCCGACGGCAAGGCGGTTAACAGTCATTCCGGAACAAATCGGCGGCGATACGCCCGAAATGCCGGAGCTGCACGCCGGACGGTTCGTTTTTGAAACGGCACGCGGCACATACGATATTCAAAAACAACGCCGTCGGGCGGGGCATCTGCCTTTCAGACGGCATTTATTTGTGTTCGACGACCAGCCTGAATACGCCGTCCTGCTCCGAAGCGTCCAGCAGCACATGACCGGTTTGGCGGCAAAAAGCCTCAAAGTCCCCCGGCGCTCCGCCGTCGGTCGCTAAAACGGTCAACACCTCGCCCTGCCGCATTTGCGCCAAAGCCTTTTTCGCCCGCAAAATAGGCAGGGGGCATTTCAGCCCGATAACGTCCAAAGTTTCGCTGTTCATCGTTTGTACCGTTTAAAAATGGGAATCAGGGGGAGATTATACCCCGGTTGCTTGCAGCCCCCTTTGCCAACCCATAAAATATAGTGGATTAAATTTAAACCAGTACGGCGTTGTCTCGCCTTGCCGTACTATTTGTACTGTCTGCGGCTTCGTCGCCTTGTCCTGATTTAAATTTAATCCACTATAACGCCGTTTTTCAATTTGGAGAAACTTATGCGCCGCACCGCCCTCCTGCTGCTCGCACTCGCCGCCGGCACGTCCCTTGCTTCCGGCTTCAGCCAAAAAGACACGCCGGTCAATACGCGCTACCGTGAAACGCCCGAAGAAGCCGCCGCCCGGGAATTTAAAGAACAGACCGCCGAACTGCCGCCGCTGCCCGATACGCACTCGGACGGCTGGTTCGACATTTATGTGGATGAAAATTACGGCAAACAGCCGAAAATCCTGCTCGACAGCCTGCAAATTATGCCCGCGCCCGACACCAGCATCCGCTACATTCTCAATATCCGCTCCGACAAAGGCTACGACAACCTGACTGCCGAAGGCATATTCTGCGCCCGTTCCTCCATCGGGTTCGGCAACGGCAAACCTTCCTCCTACAAGGTGTTCGGCTACGGCGATACGGTCAACCGCCGCTGGATACAGCCACGAAACGCCGGATGGAAACCGATAGGCGGCACACTCGGGCGCAACGACGCATTGCGCGGCGTACTGTATAACGCATTTTGCGAAGGCGGCGCACCCGCCGGCAACCAAGGGCTGATACAACGCCTGAAAGAACGCGCCGGACGCTATACCCGCCGATAAAGCGGTACGGCAAACAAACCAAATGCACAAATGCCGTCTGAAACATCTTCAGACGGCATTCGCATTATCAGGCTTTATACGGCGGCAACTTTGTCCTGACGGAGCAACAGCGTCATCAAACTGCTGATTCGCTGCTTCATCTCGCGCCGGTCGACAATCTGGTCGATTGCTCCTTTTTCCAGCAGGAACTCGGCGCGTTGGAAGCCTTCCGGCAGCGTTTCGCGCACCGTCTGCTCAATCACGCGCGGGCCGGCAAAACCAATCAGCGCGTTCGGTTCGGCAAGCACGACATCGCCCAAAAATGCGAAGCTGGCAGATACGCCGCCCATAGTCGGATCGGTCAATACCGATATAAACGGCAGGCGTTTTTCCGTCAGCAGGTGCAGCACGGCACTGGTTTTCGTCATCTGCATCAGCGAGTTTACACCCTCCTGCATACGTGCGCCGCCGGAAGCCGCCACACAGACGAACGGACAATTGTCGGCAGCTGCGCGGCGGACACCCTGCACGAAACGCTCGCCCACAACCGAACCCATCGAACCGCCGATAAAGCGGAATTCAAACGCGGCAACGACGATGGGCAACCCGTTCATCTTGCCTTTCACCACCACCAGCGCATCATCTTCCCCGGTCTGCTTGCGTGCCGCGCCCAACCGGTCCGGATATTTCTTACTGTCTTTAAACTTCAAAGGATCGGTCGGTTTGACATTGGCGGCGATTTCATCCCGACCCCCTTCATCCAAAAGCAAATCCAGGCGTTGGCGTGCCGACAACGGATTGTGGTGGTTACATTTCGGGCAGACCTGATGATTCTTCTGCAACTCGGTCGAATAAACGGTTGCCGCACAAGACGGACATTTGTGCCACAAACCTTCGGGAACATTGGAAGAACCGTCTTTGCTGCGGTTTTTGATTTTGGGCGGCAGGATTTTATCTAACCAACTCATAGGCAACTCCTAAAATATTCAGGATGCGGGACAGCCGTCAGCGCACGGCATCCTTCAACTCTTTGACCAAAGCACCGACGGCAGCAGCCTCGTTGCCCGTATTGTTTTCGATTTCTTTCACAATCCGGCTGCCGACAATAACCGCGTCGGCAACCCGGCCGATTTTGCGCGCGCTTTCTGCATTGCTGATACCGAAACCGACACCGATGGGAATATCGATATACTGACGCAAATACTCTATTCTACTCGAAACTTCATCCGTATCCAAACTTGCCGCACCCGTAACCCCTTTGAGCGATACATAATAGACAAAACCGCCGGCAAATTGTGCAATGGTCTTAATGCGTCCTTCAGTCGTCGTCGGTGCAATCAGGAAAATACAGTCAACCCCGCTGCCTTTCAGCTCGCGATATAAAGAATCGATGGTTTCGATGGGGGAATCCACCGTCAGCACGCCATCCACGCCTGCCTTTGCGGCTTCCCGGGCAAACTCCCGATAACCCATCTTATGTATGGGGTTCAAATACCCCATCAAAACAACCGGCGTTTGAGTATCGGTTTCACGAAACTTTCTGACAACATCCAAGACATCGCGCAGGGAAACACCGTTTGCCAACGCCCGTTCCGCCGCACGCTGAATCACCGGCCCGTCCGCCATCGGATCGGAAAACGGCACGCCCAATTCCAAAATATCCGCACCGTTTGCAACCATACTGTGCATTATTGCCAAAGTCGCCCCAATATCCGGGTCTCCAACCGTAATATAAGGAATCAATGCCTTATTATTACCCAATGCTGCAAAAGTCTGTTGGATTCTGCTCATTTCTCTTACACTCCCAATACCGGCGAGGCTCCGGCAAACAATCGATAAATCTTTTTAAGTATAACACCTGACGCGCAGATAGGCGAATAGGCATAGCACTCCGATTGTGCGGCATATCTCCGCAACCTTTTCACTGGAAGCAGGCTATTTTCCAACTGACGGATTTTATGAACCGATACCAAACAAACCATCAGGACAATCGACAAAAGGGGAAAGGCATTAGGCTGGTTGACCCGCCATAAAAAAGTCTTAAATGGGTAACCGGGCATATAGCCTGACGCCCCCTCAAATAGCTTAGTTTGGAATGAAAAAACCGGATTCCATATATCGCATGGAATCCGGTTTCATCAAACATCCAAACAGGTTTGATCACAATATCGTGAATATTGTAAACAATTCAGAATGTTGCGCCAGACTGATTGGCCATGTAATCGACTGCGGCCTTCACTTCATCATCACTCAAACCGGCATTGCCGCCCTTGGCAGGCATCGCATTAAAGCCTTCGATTGCGTGCTTGTGCAAGGTTTCCTTGCCTTTTGCAATACGTGGTGCCCAATCGTCTTTTTTACCCACTGCAGGTGCCCCGGGAATAGTACCGCCATGACACATTTTACAGCTGGTCTCAAATACTTTCTGACCATCGACAGCAACGGAAGCTTCTGCTTTTGCTTCCGGTTTAGCTTCCTCCGCAGGGGCTTGCGCCTTCTCCTCAGGTTTGGCTTCGGTTGAAGCAGCTTCTACAGACGGAGCAGCCTCCTGTGCATCAGCCTGAACCGAAGATGCCTCGGTCTGAACTTCAGAAGCAGCGGCCAGAGCCGCCTCTTGCGCCTCTTGTTTGCTTTCTTGCGAACAAGCTGCCAAACCTGCCGCCATCATTAAAGTAATCAGTAGTTTGTTCATATTGTATCTTTCTTGAGTTTTATCTTTAGATTACCGCCTTATCCAAACGGTTGGGAAATTCTAACATATGATTCCAATAATCTAATACTTTATAATTAGACTTTTTGGTATAAGTCATATTTTGTGCAAAAATATGGCTGACAACCATAATCAAACACTTTCAAAAAAGATATATCTCATTGTTTTACAATTACAATACACATATCTAAATACCTTAAACAAAGTCATCTCATCTGAAAACCGATAAAGCCCGTCTTTCAGCTTTGCATTTTCAGCCCAATCCGCCGTGTTCGGAATAATAACTTTAGCCATTATGATAAGCTGCCATTCAGAATTACCGCGCACATTATCATAAGACTTATGACAAAAGTTTTACAGGCTTATATTTGTTGCAGGAAACCACACAGACAAAATAAATATAATTCAATGATTCTTAATGTGTTTTCAGTATTTTATGCAAAAAAATAACGCCCCGTTTCGGGGCGTTTGTATTCTGTGGCGGAGTAAGAGGGATTCGAACCCTCGATGCAGGTTGACCCCACATGCTTCCTTAGCAGGGAAGTGCCTTCAGCCTCTCAGCCATTACTCCTAAGGAAGCCGTAACTATAATCAACTTTTCCGACACCGTCAAGGGAAAACATAATGCGGATATTAATATTTTGAAACTAAATGATATTTACCCTATCGATGCCCGATTCGGCATTCTTTTTCCTTTTTGAATGGGAATTTACCGCCGCTATCCGCCAAATGTTCAAGCAAAATGCTTCCGGGCATCCTGTTTGATTTCCTGAAACCACGCATCTTCGGGAAAACGTGCAAGCGCGGCATCCAACGTTGCCAACAGATTCTGAGACAATACTTTGGCCAAGTATTCTTCTTCGTTGGCTTCGGCAGCCTTGCCCTCCTGTCGGGACAAACCTTCAAAACGTGTTTTGTGTCCGTGTGCCAAATAATTGAGCGCGGTAATTTTCTGCGCCCAAAGCTGCGGTATATCGGGATTATCCTCAATCATCACCGATAGGATAGATACGGCCGTTGTCAGCCGTCCGCCGTTCATTCGGAGATCCAGAGAACGGTTGGGCGGCAGGGTGCTGAGTATCTCTGCCATTCTGAACCAAAACTCGCCGCCGGTTTCATCAGGCGCGTTCAATTTGAGCATTTCATAGTGAACCTCCTGATCGTCGTTTTGCACGAGACCCCATACTTCGGCAAGGATTTTTTGTTCTTCCCGGCTCAAGTGTTGCCATTTCTCAAAATGTTGCGACATATCCTTTTCCCTTTAAATCTATTTTATACAGTCTGAAATACAGCGCGGACCCTGTCCAAATCTTCCTGCGTATCCACACCGGTGGCGGGGGCTTCTTTGGCGGTTTCGACGGCAATCGGGTAGCCGTGCCACAGGACGCGCAGTTGTTCCAACGATTCGATGGTTTCCAGCGGCGAGACGTTCATTTCGGCGTAGCGTTGCAGGAAACCGGCGCGGTAGGCGTAGATGCCGATATGACGCAGGACGGAGGTTTCAGACGGCAATTCGCGTTTTTCGGCACGCATGGCATCGCGCGGATAGGGAATCGGGGCGCGGCTGAAGTAGATGGCGTTGCGGTTTTTGTCGAGGACGACTTTGACAACGTTGGGATTCATAAATTCGTCAAAATCGTGCAATTCGTGCGCCGCAGTCGCCATTTGTACGTTGTTTTCCACCAAAACTTCGGCGGTGCGGTCGATAAGTTCGGGGGCAATCAGCGGCTCGTCGCCCTGTACGTTGACGACCACCAGATGTTGCGGCAGTTTCAGCGCGGCAGCGGCTTCGGCAAGGCGCGTCGTGCCGATTTCGTGCCGGTTTGAAGTCATAACGGCTTCGACGCCGTGCGCCTGACAGGCCGTCTGAATGTCGGGATGATCGGTGGCAACGACGACGCGCGCGGCTTTGCTTTTTGCCGCCTGTTCGGCAACGCGCACGACCATCGGTTTGCCGTGAATATCCGCCAAGGCTTTTCCGGGCAGGCGCGATGAATCCAGCCGCGCCGGAATCAATACGACAAATTCGGTCATGCTTTGAGTTCCTCTTCGCTCAACGCTCGCGCTTCGTTTTCCAGCATATAGGGAATGCCGTCTTTAATCGGATAGGCAAGCTTCGCCTGACGGCTCCACAATTCCTGTTTGTCCTGATAATATTCCAGCCTGCCTTTGGTAACGGGGCAGACGAGGATGTCTAAGAATTTTTTTTCCATAGGGTTTCTTTCGGATTTAATAGTTTAATCAATCGGATGCCCTCTGCAATATTCAGACGGCTATCATTTATTTCTGAAGCCTTTTCCCAAGCTGTCCGGCTTGTTTGCAACCTGCATCGGGATTTTTACCGCCGCAGATGATGCGCCGCAACTCTTCTGTAAACCCGGGCAGATGATGTTGCGCGATTTTCTCCGCCAATGCGGCCTGGGATGCCGCTATTTCGCTCATCGATTTCTTGATGAAATGCGGATTTTTGGCAACGACGGCCTGCCCGGCGGGCGAACCGTAAAAGGCAATCATGCCGTCAATTTCTTCTTGCGTGTATATCTCACGGGCATTCTTCAATAAAGTATTGCGGACAGCCTGTTTCACTTCGGGCGTAATCAAATCTTTCAAAACATTCTCACGATAGCGGTTAAAGGCTTCTGCCACCTTATCTTTTTTCTCTTCCGGCATTTCGGCAAGGGCTTTGTCCGCATACGGTTTAAATCCGGCATTGAAGCCCTCAATCATATTTTTTTCTATATTCCGGTCGAAATTCTGCGTATCCAGCCAACGCTCCAGCGACACGTCGCTGGGCGGGGCGGCAAACGCATTGGTGCATACGAATGCGGCGGCAAGCAGTAAGGTTTTCAGTTTCATCAAAGACTCCTCCGGACTGGAAATTTCGTTTTTAAAACATCAATCACCGCGCAACACAAGACAACGCCTGATGCGCGGTCGAGTGTGGGCATATTTTCCACAATCAAACCATTATTTCTGCAACTCAATCAATTGGATACCGCATTGACGGGTTGACGGTGCAGGAACGGCTTCATAATCCTTGCCTGCTTCGGGTTTAAATGTCAAAGTACCGGCATCACAGCTGAGATATTGTTGATAAACCGTGTTTCCCTGTGCATTTTTCATGACATGGGCGGGCGCGTTAATCGTATTTTTCAAAGCAATTTCCACATTTGCCGGAACGATAAACTCTTTGAAAAATGCGTTTGAACCGATATTGTTGAATTGTGAAGGATTTTTACTGAATTCAGATTCAGGCATACCGATGCTTTCATTCCCTTTCAGATAGAAAAGGGATGCCATGCTCTGTCCCATACCGCCGCCTACGACGACTTTTTCCGCTTTGCCTTTGGGATCGATGGTTAAAACAGTGGGTCTGCCGTTTTGTCCGTACAGGCGGATGCGCGCATCGCTCGACGGATTATATGGCTTGTTTGCCGATGACAATTCGGTGCTGACACACGCCGAAACAGACAAGGCAACAGCACATAACATCATTATTTTTTTCATTTTTTCTCCAAAAATCGAAATAAGGGCACACAGGGTAAAACACTTAGCTTTCAGACGGCATCTTGTTTTTTTTCAAACGTGCCAGCACAAACTCCGCCAAATCAGGTTCGATTATCGCACAAACGGGCAACACCCATACATGGTTCAAACTGATGCCGTCTGAAAACTTGACCGCATCCTTTTCTGTAATAATGACCGCGTCCGCATCGGGCAAATCTGACACCGAAATATCGGCGTGGTCGGGCAGCGCGACGGTTTGCTTCACGGTAATGCCCATATGCCGCAACGAATCGAAAAAACGCTCCGGCTTGGCGATACCGGCGACTGCCGCAACGGTCCGGTTTCCCAAACCCGCCAAATCCAATTTTTCGGACGGCCGGTTCAAACGGTAAATTTGTCCCGTTTCTATGCGGCTGTAAAACATATTTTCAGACGGCATAAACGACGCATCCGCCTTACCGCCGCTGACGACGACCGCATCCGCCGAATCCAGCCGCGACAAAGGTTCGCGCAAATTACCGTTGGGCAGCAAGTCCAAATCCGTACGCCCCGTATCCGCCGCCGGGAACACAGCAATTTCCACGTCGCGCCGCAGGGCGTAATGCTGCAAACCGTCGTCCGCCACAATCAGCCCGATGTCGGGATGCGCCGCCAGCAACGCCCTGCCTGCCTCTGCACGGCTGCCGCCAACCGCCGTCGGCGCGCCGGTTTGACGGAACAGCAGCAAAGGCTCGTCGCCCGCATCTTCCGCACGGCTCTGGGCATTCAATACATAAACCGCCTTACTCTTGCGCCCGTAGCCCCGGCTGATGATGCCGACCTTGACACCCTTTTTCTGCAAGCCCGACACCAGCGCGGCGGCAATCGGCGTTTTCCCCGTCCCGCCCGCGTGGATATTGCCGACCACGACCACGGGCACGGGCAGCTTTTCGCTTTGCCGTTTTCCCGATAAAAAATCCGCCCGCCGTTTTGCCGCAATTTTGGCAAACAACTTGGAAAGCGGCTTGAGCAGAAAAGACAAAACCGGATAAGGTTTTTGCCAATGCCGTTCGATAAGGGTATGAAGTTTAAAATAATTCGGCATATTCGATACCAATCTTCCAAGCAGAATCAGCCGGTGCATTAATAATGCGTACCCGATGCAGACCCGCCTATAAACAACACGAAGACCAAACCGATAAGCAAAGCAATCAGGTAAATAAGCAACTGCGCTTTACAGAAATTGGCGCGGTTCGGGTTGCCGCTGCCGAACGCCCAAACAAACAGCATAATGATGTTGACCAAAGGAATCATGAAAACAATCATCGTCAACACCCACTGTCCTGTCGTCATGACGGGGGCGGTTTGTTTTGAAGTCTCGTGCATATCGCCAATATGATAACGGACAGGCTCCATCTCTTTCATTTTCCAGTATCTTTCATTTATAGTGGATTAACAAAAACCAGTACGGCGTTGCCTCGCCTTGGCTCAAAGAGAACGATTCTCTAAGGTGCTGAAGCACCAAGTGAATCTGTTCCGTACTATTTGTACTGTCTGCGGCTTCGTCGCCTTGTCCTGATTTTTGTTAATCCACTATATCAATCTGACAGCAAAATGCCGCCTGAAAATGGTTCAGACGGCATTTCAAACCGCAAACGGCTTACAGCTTCCATCCGCCCAGCTTGGCGGCGTAGGCTTCCAAATCTGCAATCGGACGGGTTGCCACGCCGCTTTCCATCGCTGCCTTGGCGGCAGCCGCAGCAACGCGAGGCAGCAGGCGGGAGTCGAACGGGGTCGGAATCAGGTATTCCGCGCCGAATTCGAATTTCTTACCGTAAGCGGCAACCACTTCTTCGGTTACTTCTTCCATCGCCAAATCTGCCAAAGCGTACACGCAGGCACGTTTCATTTCTTCGTTGATGGTGGTCGCGCCGACATCCAACGCACCACGGAAGATGAACGGGAAGCACAATACGTTGTTCACTTGGTTCGGGAAGTCGGAACGGCCGGTGCCGATGACCACGTCCGGACGGGTTTCTTTTGCCAACGGCGGCAGGATTTCGGGATTCGGGTTTGCCATAGCGAACACGATAGGCTTGGCATTCATAGTGTTCAACATTTCAGGCGTCAGCAGGTTCGCACCGGAGAGACCCAAGAAGATGTCTTTGCCTTTGACGGCATCGGCAAGCACGCGTTGTCCGTTGTCTTCAATGGCGTAGAACTGTTTGGATTCGTCCATCCGGTCTTTGTCTTCGCGGGTTTGGTAAATCACGCCTTTGGAGTCGCAAACGGTTACGTTTTCACGTTTCAAGCCCAAATCCAGCAGTTGGTTCAAACAGGCAATCGCCGCCGCACCCGCGCCGGAACATACCAAAGTCGCTTCTTCGATTTTGCGGCCGGTAAAACGCAGGGCGTTCAATACGGCGGCGGCAGTGATGATGGCGGTACCGTGCTGGTCGTCGTGGAAGACAGGGATTTTGCAGCGTTTGCGCAATTCGCGTTCGACATAGAAGCACTCGGGCGCTTTGATGTCTTCGAGGTTGATACCGCCGAAGGTCGGCTCTAAAGCGGCGATGATGTCCACCAGTTTTTGCGGGTCTTTTTCATCGATTTCGATATCGAATACATCCACACCGGCGAATTTTTTGAACAATACGCCTTTGCCTTCCATCACGGGTTTGCCCGCCAGCGCGCCGATGTCGCCCAATCCCAAAACAGCCGTACCGTTGGAAATCACGGCAACCAAATTGCCTTTGGCGGTGTATTTGTAGGCATTTTGAGGATCGGCGTGGATTTCCATACAGGGAGCGGCTACACCCGGAGAGTACGCCAACGCCAAATCTTTGTCGGTCGCCAGAGATTTGGTCGGGGTAACGGAAATTTTGCCCGGAACGGGCAATTCGTGGAACTTGAGGGCGGCTTCTTTCAATGAGTTTTCCATAATGTCGGTCCTGTTTGCGGGAGGTTTTTACAGCAGGCAGGTCTGAAACGGACGGCTTCGGGCGTTTGAAACCGCCAAAGCCGGCTGTTAACGGACAGCCTCTGCAAGGGGCGGTAATCTTATCATATCCTTTGGGCGGCGCATACCGTTCCGGCTGCATTTGTTTTGATGTTCCGGCTTTATCGGCTTCACGCCCGAAACTTGTGTAATAATCTTTCTTGGCGATGCCGGCAGACTTTCAGACGGCATTTCGTTCAAACTCAAACATTCAAGCCGAAATGCCCGTCCAGCGTCATTTCAATCTGATGCCCGACCGCTTCCGGACTCCGGCTGCCGTCGATAACGGCGTATCGTTCCGGCTCTTTGCCGGCACGTTGCAGATACACTTGGCGCACGCGCTTGAAAAACCCGGCTTCTTCTTGTTCAAAACGGTCTTTCTCGCGCGTTTGCCCGATACGCGCCATCGATACTTCGAGCGGCACATCCAGCAGCAGGGTCAAATCCGGCTTCAAACCGTCCTGCACCCAGCGTTCCAAAATTTCAATGTCTTCAGACGGCATCCCGCGCCCGCCGCCCTGATAGGCGAAGGTCGCATCGGTGAAACGGTCGGATACGACGTGTATGCCGTCTGAAAGCGCGGGCAGGATGACTTCCTCGATGTGCTGCATACGCGCGGCGAACATCATCAGTGTTTCCGCACGCAAACCGGCTTTGGTCGCCGGATTGAGCAAAATTTCGCGCAACGCCTCGCCCAACGCCGTACCGCCCGGCTCGCGCGTAAACAGCACGGGCAGCCCCCTCCGTTCAAACCACGTTTTGATGACGGCAAGGTTGGTGGATTTTCCGGCTCCGTCTATGCCGTCCAAAGTAATAAATTGCGGCTTCATCTCCATTCCTTTCCGGTTGTCGAAACCCCGCCGTTTGCGGCGGCTGTCATTTTGTGCGGAAACCGGCACGCGGGGCGGTACTTGATGATGCCGTCCCGCGCGTCAAACCTCTAAAATCCCTCTGTATCCGGAATCCCGCCGTTTGCGGCGGAAAATCCGACAAAAGGCGGAAACGCCCGCTTCCCGTCCGAAGGCAGCCTGCAAACGGCGCACCGTTGCAGACACGCGCCCGAATCGGATATGCCGTCTGAACACCCGGCGGCGCGGTTTATTTTTTCAAAATATATTTGCGGACGGCGGCGTTGTGTTCGTCCAAATCGCGGCTGAACCGGCTCAAACCCGTGCCGTCCATTTTAGAAACAAAATAGAGGTAGTCCTCGCCGGACGGGTGCGCGGCGGCATCAAGCGCGGCCTTGCCGGGCAGCGCGATCGGGGTCGGCGGCAGGCCGGCGCGCGTGTAAGTGTTGTACGGCGTATCGCGGCGCAAATCCGCCTTTCGGATTTTGCCTTTGTATGCGTTACCCATTCCGTAAATCACGGACGGGTCGGTTTGCAGGCGCATACCGATTTTCAGGCGGTTGACGAACACGGACGCAATACGGGCCCTGTCGGCTTCATGCCCGGTTTCCTTCTCGATCAGGCTCGCCAAAATCAGCATTTCGTAGGGGTCTTTATAAGGCAGCCCTTCCTGCCTGCCCGCCCAAGCCTCGTTCAGACGGCGTTGCATCGCCCCGTATGCCGCCTTGTAAATCTGCAGGTCGCTGCCGCCCGCACCGGCTTCGTAGCTGTCGGGGAAAAACCGGCCTTCCGGATTCCCGCCCGCCGCCTCCGGCGCGATTTCCGCCATCAATTTTTCATCGCTCCACCCTTTGGTGTCGTGTCCGATGTCGGGCGTTGCGTCGATGACTTTCCTCATATGCGAAAAACGCGAACCTTCGATAATCTGCACGGTAACGGAATCCGGCCTGCCGCCGCGCATTTTCTGCAAAATGTCCCAAGCAGACACTTCGGACGGCAGCCTGTACGTCCCCGCATGCAGCCTGTTGTGCACACCCAAAACGTAGGCTGCCGCCGTCAAAATATGCCTGCTGAACACGATGCGGTCTTCGGCAAGTTTCCTGCCGACCGACAAAATACCCTGGTTTTTGGCAATCTTGATCCGGTATGCCCTGCCGTTGTCTTTGGGGACGAAAAGCAGCGCGGCGAAAACGGCTGCCGATACGGTCAAAAACACGGCAGACCATTTCAACAATTTTTTCAACATGGTAGGATTCCCAGCATTCGGAATACATCTTAAAATTCGGGCGACAGTATAACCCAAATCGCCCGCTGCAAAGGAGGAACATCATGGACGACCGCGATACGGCGCGCTGGCAAAACGGCTGGCTGCAAAGCGTGCGCCACATTCCGTCGCCGAATTTCGTCCCGAGGGAGACGGGGGAAACGGTTTCCCTTGTCGTATTGCACAACATTTCGCTGCCGCCCTTCAAATACGGCACGGGAGCGGTGGAAAAGCTGTTCGCCAACCGGCTGGAACCGGACGGGCATCCGTTCTTCAGCCTGATACACACTTTGCGCGTATCCAGCCACTTTTTAATCAAACGCGGCGGCGAAACGGTGCAGTTTGTTTCCTGCGACGATATGGCGTACCACGCCGGCGCGTCTTCATTCGGCGGCAGGGAAAAATGCAACGCCTTTTCGATCGGCATCGAACTGGAAGGCTGCGATTTCGAACCTTTTGCCGAAGCACAATACCGTTCGCTCGAAACGCTGTTGGCAGCCCTCTGCCGCCGCTATCCCATCACGGCGGTAACGGGGCACCAAGACATCGCACCCGGCCGCAAAACCGACCCCGGCCATTTTTTCGACTGGCGGCGGATACGGGAGAAAGGGTTTCCCGTGGACAGACATGCCGTCTGAAAACCACAGATTTCAGACGGCATTTCGGAAAATTTCCGCTTATTTCGACACACTGCTGTCAGACCCCGCGATTTTCGTTATAATTCAAACGTTATAACCGGCCGTTTTGCCAGACTGCCGGAAACGCAAGCCCGATTGAACCGCAGTACCCGCACTTTGCGCATCCTGCATCCCGAAATTTAAAGTGATTGCCATGATTTACATCGTACTGTTCCTCGCCGCCGTCCTCGCCGTTGTCGCCTACAATATGTATCAGGAAAACCAATACCGCAAAAAAGTGCGCGACCAGTTCGGACACTCCGACAAAGACGCGCTGCTCACCGGCAAAACCAGCCACGTCCGCGACGGCAGGCCCTCCGGAAGCCCGGGCGCGGTGCAGCAGCCCCGGCCCGAAGTAAAAAAACCCGCCAAACCGCGCGATCCCGCCCTGCTCAGCCTTCAGGAACAGGATGCCCTCTATATCGCCAAACACAAACAGGCGGCGGCTTCGCCGTTCAAAACCGAAATCGAAACCGTCTTGGAAGAAGGCGGTGCGGCCGCCCCTTCCCCCGCAGCCCCGCAGCCCCAAACCGAAAAACCCGCGCCGCAGGCCGCACCCGTCCCGCAAACGCCGGCAAAACCGCTGATTACGCTCCAAGAGTTGTCCAAAGTCGAACTGCCCTGGTTTGACGTGCGTTTCGATTTCATCTCCTATATCGCGCTGACCGAGGCGGCAGAGCTGCACGCGCTGCCCCGCCTTTCCAACCGCCACCGCTACCAAATCATCGGCTGCACGACGGACGACCACTTCCAAGTCGCCGAACCCATCCCCGGCCTGCGTTATCAGGCCTTCATCATCGGCGTTCAGGCGGTCAGCCGCAACGGCCTCGCCTCTCAGGAAGAACTCTCCGCCTTCAACCGCCAGGTGGACGCATTCGCACAAAGCATCGGCGGCCGGACGCTGCATACCGACCTTGCCGCCTTTATCGAAGTGGCTTCCGCGCTGGACGCGTTTTGCGCCCGCGTCGATCAGACCATCGCCATCCATTTGGTCTCCCCCACCGGCATCAGCGGCGTAGAACTGCGTTCCGCCGTAACGGGTGTGGGTTTTGTTTTGGAAGACGACGGCGCGTTCCACTATACCGACACGTCGGGTTCGACCATGTTCTCCATCTGCGCGCTCAACAACGAGCCGTTTACCAATGTCCTTTTGGACAACCAGTCCTACAAAGGCTTCAGTATGCTGCTCGACATTCCGCACTCTCCGGCAGGCGAAAAAACCTTCGACGACCTCTTTATGGATTTGGCGGTACGCCTGTCCGGCCAGTTGAACCTGAATCTGGTCAACGACAAAATGGAAGAAGTTTCGACCCAATGGCTCAAAGACGTACGCACTTATGTATTGGCGCGCCAGTCCGAGATGCTCAAAGTCGGTATCGAACCGGGCGGCAAAACCGCTCTGCGCCTGTTCTCATAAATCCGCAAGCACAAAGGCGGATACATCGGCAGCGGTGTATCCGCCTTTGTTTTCAGGTAAAATCCGACCGTTTCCAACCTGTTGCCCGTTCAGACGGCATTTGTCTATGCCGTCTGAACCTGTACGAATCCATGAACCCGACCGCACAACACATCCGCCGCCTCACCGACCTGCTCAACCGCTACGCCTACGAATACTACACTCTCGACGCGCCCAGCGTACCCGATGCCGAATACGACAAATTGTTCCGCGAACTCGAAGCGTTAGAATTAAACCACCCCGAGCTCAAACTGCCCGACAGCCCGACCCAGCGCGTCGGCGGCGAGCCTTTGGCGGGATTTGATGAAGTGCGCCACGAAGTGCCGATGTTGTCGCTGACCAACGCCTTTTCCCCGCAAGATGAAAACGGCGTGTTCGACCACGCCGAAATGTACGCTTTCGACCAACGCGTGCGCGACGGCTTGGACGGCGGCAATCCCGAATACGTTATCGAACCCAAATTCGACGGCCTCGCCATCAGCCTGCTCTACCGCGACGGCGTATTAGTGCAGGCGGCAACGCGCGGCGACGGCACGACGGGCGAAGACGTTACCCGAAACGTCAAAACCGTCGCCAACATCCCCCTGCGGCTGCACGGCGACAATCCGCCCGAACTCATCGAAGTGCGCGGCGAAGTGCTGATGCTCAAAGCCGATTTTGCCGCCCTCAATAAAAGACAAAACGAAAACGGGCAAAAACCCTTTGCCAATCCGCGCAACGCCGCCGCCGGCAGCCTGCGCCAACTCGATTCGCGCATCACCGCGCAACGCAAACTGCACTTTTTCCCCTATTCGATTGCCCGTCAGCAAGGCGGTTTCATCGCGGAAGAACACATCCGGGAACTCGCCTATTTCCAAGAACTCGGCTTCAGCCTGCCCGACGGCAATTTCGGCTGTTTCAAAAATATCGGCGAAGTATTGGCGTTTTACGAACAAATGCAGCAAAAACGCCCCGAATTGCCCTACGAAATCGACGGTATGGTGGTTAAAGTCAACAGTTTGGCGCAACAGCGCGAACTCGGCTTCATCTCCCGCGCGCCGCGCTGGGCGATTGCCCACAAATTCCCTGCCGAAGAAGCATTAACCATTGTCGAAGCCATAGACGTACAAATCGGGCGCACCGGCGCGGTAACGCCGGTTGCCCGCCTGCAACCCGTATTCGTCGGCGGAGTAACCGTCGCCAACGCCACCCTGCACAATCAGGACGAAGTGTCGCGTAAAGACGTGCGCGTCGGCGATACCGTCGTCGTGCGCCGTGCCGGAGACGTAATTCCCGAAGTCGTGCGCGTGATTTTTGAACGCCGCCCGATGCGGGAAACCGCCCCTGCCGTTTCAAACGGCATCGGGCATCAGCAGGACGACCTGTTTGCCGAAACGCCTTCCGCCGGGCAAACCCGATCCGTCCCGCTCCACAAGCCCTACCGCCTGCCGGCCCGTTGCCCCATCTGCCGCAGCGAAATCGAACGCGAAGAAGGCGAAGCCGTCGCCCGATGCAGCGGCGGTATGCTTTGCCAGGCGCAACGCGCGCAAGGTTTAATCCACTTCGCCTCGCGCAAGGCGATGGACATCGACGGCTTGGGGGAAAAACAAATCGAACAGCTTGTCGCGCAAGACCTCGTCCGCCATTTCGCCGACCTCTACCGCCTCGACATCCCGACCCTGCAAAAAATGAAGGAAGCGGCGGACAAAACCGTTGCCGAACCGGCCCCAATGCCGTCTGAAAGCAGTTCGGGCGGCACATCGGGCAAACATAAAAAACAACCGGTCAAGTGGGCGGAAAACATCCTTGCAGGCATAGAAGCCGGCAAAACGCCCGAACTCGCCCGCTTCCTGTTCGCGCTCGGCATCCGCCACGTCGGCGAACGCACCGCCAAAACGCTGGCGCAGGCATTCGGCACATTGGAACACGTCCGCCGCGCCCCCGAACCCGTCCTCGCCTGCCTGCCCGACATCGGCACGGTAGTGGCGCGTTCCATCGCCCACTTCTTCGCCCAAGACGCGCAGCAGGCGATGATAGACGAGCTGCTCGCCGCAGGCGTTGCCCCGCAAACCCAAGCCGTTACCATCCCGCCCGCCCGACACGCCGAGCCGCAACGCTGGATTGCCCGCCTGCCCGGCTTCAAAATCAGCGAAAACAAAGCCCAAGCCTTATGGGAACTCGCCGGCAAAAGCATAGAAGGTCTGCAAACCGACAAAGCCCTCCCTGCCGACTGGCAGGCGTGGCGCAGCGAGGCACAAAACGCCGCCCTGCTCGAAAACCTGAAAACCTTCTTCGTGCAAATGCCGTCTGAAGACGAGGCGGCGCAAGGTTCAGACGGCATCAATAAAGCCGTGGCAGGCAAAACCTTTGTGTTAACCGGCACCCTGCCCACCCTCAAGCGCGACCGGGCCCAAGCCTTGATCGAAGCCGCAGGCGGCAAAGTTTCCGGCAGCGTGTCCAAAAAAACCGACTACGTCGTCGCCGGAGAAGCCGCCGGCAGCAAGCTGGAAAAAGCCAATGCCTTGGGCATTTCCGTCCTCAGCGAAGCCGAACTGCTTACCCTGCTCGGCTGAACCTATGCCGTCTGAACCGCCTTCAGACGGCATTGTCCACTTTTCCGAACCATACTATGCACACCATTTCCTTTCCAAACCGCACCCGACTCACCGCCCTGCCTCCCCTGTCGCTCTATATCCACATCCCGTGGTGCATCAAAAAATGCCCGTATTGCGACTTCAATTCCCACAGCCTGAAAAACGGATTGCCCGAAGCCGCCTATATCGACGCGCTGCTGACCGATTTGCAACTTGAATTGCCTAATATCTGGGGCAGGCCGGTGGAAACGATCTTTTTCGGCGGCGGTACGCCCAGCCTGTTTCAGGCGGAATCGATTGACCGTTTGTTGAGCGGCGTGCGCTCGCTGTTGCGCTTGCAGCCCGAAGCGGAAATTACGTTGGAAGCTAATCCGGGTACGTTTGAAATCGAAAAGTTTCAGGGATTTAAAGACGCAGGCATCACGCGGCTTTCTATTGGCGTGCAGAGTTTCAACAACGATATGCTCTCAAGGCTGGGGCGCGTCCACAACGGCAAAGAAGCCTTAACCGCCATAGCTACTGCCTTGAAATTATTTGATAAAGTCAATATCGACTTGATGTACGCCCTGCCGAACCAGACCGTTCAGACGGCATTGGACGACGTACAAACCGCCATCGCTACGGGCGCGACACACATCAGCGCGTATCATCTGACGATGGAACCGAACACGCCGTTCGGTCATACGCCGCCGAAAGGTTTGCCACAAGACGAAGCGGCGCTCGACATCGAAGACGCGGTACACGGCGCGCTGGAAGGCGCGGGTTTTGTCCACTACGAAACATCGGCTTTTGCAAAACCCGCCATGCAGTGCCGCCACAATTTGAACTACTGGCAGTTCGGCGATTATTTGGGCATAGGCGCGGGCGCGCACGGCAAAATCTCCTATCCTGACCGCATCGAGCGCACCGTCCGCCGCCGCCATCCCAACGACTACCTCGCCTTAATGCAAAACCGGCCGGGCGAAGCCGTCGAACGCAAAACCGTTGCCGCCGAAGATTTGCCGTTCGAGTTTATGATGAATGCCCTGCGCCTGACCGACGGCGTATCCGCCGCGATGTTGCAGGAACGCACGGGCGTAGCGAGTGCCAAAATCATGGCGCAAATCGAAACGGCAAGACAAAAAGGCTTGCTGGACACCGACCCGACCATGTTCCGCCCGACCGAAAAAGGACGCTTGTTTTTAAACGATTTGTTGCAATGCTTTTTATAAATCTTTGTATTGCTGCGGCAGATGGTTTTCAGACGGCCTCCAAGACATGCTGCGCCTTTTATTGCGGTATTGAGGCTCCTCAGTCATGCCAAACCATCCAAACATTGTTTAAACCGTCATAAACAATATAATCGGGCCGCCGGCAGTTGCAATCCGTTTGACTACTAATAATTTTCTATCCAATTATTGAGGATGACATCATGAAAAAAGTTCTGGCTACCTTAGTTGCCCTTTCCCTTCCCGCTATCGCACTGGCAGACGAACACCGTGGATTTTATATCCAAGGCGATGTCGGCCATACTTCGGTAAAAGCCAAGATTTACGACGAAAGCAAGACGGCAAAAAGCTTCAGCCCGCGCCTGTCTGCCGGATATGATTTCGGCGATTTCCGTGTGGCAGCCGACTACACCCACTACAAATCCCACAAAGAAAGCGGCAGAATCAGCAGCTCCACCACTTATGACGCGAAAGCCAAAATCCAAAGTTTCGGCGTTTCCGCCATTTACGATATCAACCTGCAATCCCCTGTTAAACCTTATGTCGGCGCACGCGTAGGCATCAACCACGTATCGTTTGACACAAAGGAATACGGCACAAGCTCCATCGAACATTATGAAACCCGCAAAACCAAAACCGGCTTGGGCGTGATGACAGGCATCGGTTACGACATCAATCAAAACATCGCCCTGGATGCAGGCTACCGCTACAACTACTGGGGCAAATTCGACGGCGTAAAAGTACACTCTCACGAACTCTCCGCCGGTGTCCGCGTGAAATTCTAATTCCCGCATCCCTCATAATAAAACCGCCTGAAGCGTCCAAACTTCGGGCGGTTTTCGCAAATGAGTGAAGTATAGTGGATTAACAAAAATCAGGACAAGGCGACGAAGCCGCAGACAGTACAAATAGTACGGAACAGATTCACTTGGTGCTTCAGCACCTTAGAGAATCGTTCTCTTTGAGCTAAGGCGAGGCAACGCCGTACTGGTTTAAATTTAATCCACTATATTACGATGCAAAAAGAAAATTTCGGTATAATACGGCAGAATTCTTTAACGGATTCTTAACAATTTTCCTCCCTATCATAAAGGAACTGAAATATGAAAAAAGCACTTGCCGCACTGATTGCCCTCGCCCTCCCCGCCGCCGCACTGGCAGAAGGCGCATCCGGCTTTTACGTCCAAGCCGATGCCGCACACGCCAAAGCCTCAAGCTCTTTAGGTTCTGCCAAAGGCTTCAGCCCGCGCATCTCCGCAGGCTACCGCATCAACAACCTCCGCTTCGCCGTCGATTACACGCGCTACAAAAACTATAAAGCCCCATCCACCGATTTCAAACTTTCCAGCATCGGCGCGTCCGCCATTTATGACTTCGACACCCAATCGCCCGTCAAACCGTATCTCGGCGCGCGCTTGAGCCTCAACCGCGCCTCCGTCGATTTGGGCGGCAGCGACAGCTTCCGCCAAACCTCCACCGGCCTCGGCGTATTGGCGGGCGTAAGCTATGCCGTTACCCCCAATGTCGATCTGGATGCCGGCTACCGCTACAACTACATCGGCAAAGTCAACACTGTCAAAAACGTCCGTTCCGGCGAACTGTCCGCCGGCGTGCGCGTCAAATTCTGATATACGCGTTATTCCGCAAACCGCCGAGCCTTTCGGCGGTTTTGTTTTCCGCCGCCGCAACTACACAAGCCGGCGGTTTTGTACGATAATCCCGAATGCTGCGGCTTCTGCCGCCCTATTTTTTGAGGAATCCGAAATGTCCAAAACCATCATCCACACCGATAAAGCCCCCGCCGCCATCGGCGCGTACAGCCAAGCCGTGCGCGCGGGCGACACCGTTTACATGAGCGGTCAAATCCCACTCGATCCCGCCACCATGACCGTCGTCGGCAACGGCGATTTCCGCGCCGAAGCGCGCCAAGTGTTTCAAAACCTGCAGGCCGTTGCCGAAGCGGCAGGCGGCACGCTGGGCGACATCGTCAAACTCAACGCCTACCTGACCGACCTTGCCAACTTCGCCGTTTTCAACGAAGTGATGGCGGAATTTATCGCCGAGCCGTTCCCCGCCCGCGCCGCCGTCGGCGTTGCCTCGCTGCCCAAAGGCGTGCAGGTCGAAGCCGAAGCCGTCCTCGTTTTGAACGCATAATTCCACGTTCGGACGGCATAAGATTTCCAACCGTGCCGTCCGAACCGCAACACTTTCCCACTTCACAACACCCGCAATGGCACATTACGCAATCGGCGACATCCAAGGCTGTTTCGACGAACTGACCGCGCTGCTCGGCAAAATCGGCTTCAACCACGGCACGGACACCCTCTGGCTGACGGGCGACATCGTCAACCGCGGCCCGAAATCCCTCGAAACGCTGCAATTCTGCATCCGGCACGGAAACAGCGTGCAAATCGTCCTCGGCAACCACGACCTGCACCTGCTCGCCGTCGGCTGCGGCGAAGGCACGCCCAAACGCAGCGACACAATCGAACCCGTACTCAAACATCCCGACGGCAAAAAAATGCTCGACTGGCTGCGCGCGCAACCGCTTTTGATACGCGACGGCGGCCGCGTGATGGTACACGCCGGCATCCTGCCGCAATGGCGCATAGACCAAGCCGAATCGCTCGCCGGAGAAGCCGAAGCCGAACTGCGCGGCAAAAAATACGCCAAATTCTTCTCCAAGATGTACGGCAACAAACCCGCCGCTTGGGACGAAAACCTGACAGGCTATGCCCGCCTGCGCTTCATCGTCAACGCCTTCACGCGGATGCGCGCCCTGACCTTTAAAAACGAACTGGATTTCGACTACAAATCCACAGTGAAAAAAATGCCGCTTTACCTGCGCCCGTGGTTCAAAGCCCCCAACCGGCAAAACCTCGACCACACCATCATCTTCGGACACTGGTCCTCGCTGGGCTACACGAATGCCGACAACGTCATCTCGCTGGACACCGGCGCGCTGTGGGGCGGACAGCTGACCGCCGTCAACCTCGAAACGGAAGAAATTACCCAAGTCCAAGCCGCCGGCGGCATAGACTGGAAAAGCTTCGCAAAATAACGGACCGCCCCACTATGCACAAAATCCTGCCCATCGCCCACGTCCTCTCCCGACTGGGTATGCTGTTTTCCTTTATCCTGCTGATACCCGCCGCCCTCTCCTACGCCTTTTCGGACGGCGCGTACACCGCCTTCGCCACCACCGCGACCGTTACCCTTTCCGGCTCGTACATCGTCCGGCTCGCCACCCTCCGGTTCAGGCGCGAACTGCGCCCGCGCGACGGCTTCACCCTCGTCCTGATGTTGTGGCTGGCGTTTGCCGCTATGGCGGCGATGCCGATGTACCTGTATTTCCCGAATATGGGCTTTACCGACGCATTTTTTGAATCAATGTCGGGACTGACCACCACCGGCGCGACCGTCATCCCCCACGTCGACGGGCTCGCCCCCTCCGTCAACTTTTGGCGGCATATGCTCAACTGGCTGGGCGGGATGGGCATCATCGTCCTTGCCGTCGCCATCCTGCCTATGCTCGGCGTAGGCGGCACGCAGTTATTCAAAGCCGAAATCCCCGGTCTGGACAAAGAAAGCAAAATGTCGCCGCGCATTTCCCAAGTGGCGAAAAAACTCTGGTTCGGCTACACCCTGATCACCATCCTCGCGGCAGCCTGCCTGCATTTTGCCGGGATGGGCTGGTTCGATGCCGTCTGTCACGCGCTGGCAACCCTCTCGCTGGGCGGGTTTTCCACCCACGATGCCAGCATAGCTTATTACAACTCCCCCCTCATCGAAGCGGTCATCATCGTTTTCACCATTTTCGGCGGCATCAATTTTGCCAGCCATTTCTCCGCCCTCAACAACCGCAGCCTCAAAACCTATTGGAAAGACGAAGAATGCCGGACGATGCTGCTGCTGCTCTCCGGCAGCATCCTTGCCGCCGCCCTGTACCTGTGGCACACCGGCTATTACGCCGGCTTCGGCGAATCCCTGCGCTACACCGCTTTCAACTTCGTCTCCATCGGATTGGCAAACGGACTGGCCAACACCGACTTCGCAAAATGGCCGCTTTTGATTTCCCTGTGGATGTTTTTTCTCGCCAACATCCTCGCCAACTCCGGCTCGACCGGCGGCGGCATCAAAACCATACGCGCCCTCGTCCTGTTCAAATTCAGCCTGCGCGAAATGATGGTGCTGCTGCACCCCAAAGCCGTCCGCACCGTCAAAATCAGCGGCAAGGCCATACCCGACCGCCTCGCGCTGACCGTTATGTCCTTCATCTTCATCTACTTTATGACCGTCGTCCTCTTCAGCTTCCTGCTGATGGCGAGCGGTATGGAATTTACCACCGCCTTCACCGCCGTCATCGCCTGCATCACCAATTCCGGCCCCGGTCTGGGCGAAGTCGGACCCGCCGGCAATTACGCCGGTTTGGACGTGATGCAGAAATGGATCTGCGTTGCCGCCATGCTCTTGGGCAGGCTGGAAATCTTCACCGTCTTCATCCTCTTTACCCCCGCCTACTGGAAAAAATAAAAAATGCCGTCTGAAAACTTTTCAGACGGCATTTCAAGAAAGTTTGCACATAATACGGACAAAAAGGCAGCCGTTTCAAAAACGGCTGCCTTATGTTTTTGGTCGGAGTGAAAGGATTCGAACCTTCGACCCCTTGCACCCCATGCAAGTGCGCTACCAGACTGCGCCACACTCCGACTTGATAAGTTGCGGATTATAGTTTCCGCCCGACGCTTTGGCAAGCATTAAAATCACAACCGCCCTTATCTTTTTGACACAACGGAAAATTTACCGGCAAACGCCGGCGCGTCCCGCCCGGGCGGTAAAGGATGCGGAAAAGGATAAACGCCATAACGTGCGGCGTTTGCTATAATCCGCCTCTTTATTACCGCAGCCTGCCGAAAGATGCCGATGGCAAAACCGCTCAAATACCCCGTCTCCGCACTGATCGTCCTTTATAGCGGGGACGGCGGCATCCTGCTCATCGAACGCACGCATCCGCAAGGGTTTTGGCAGTCGGTAACCGGCAGCCTCGAACCCGGGGAAACCGTCGCCCAAACGGCAAGGCGCGAAGTCTGGGAGGAAACCGGCATCCTGCTGGCGGACGGGCAGCTCCAAGACCGGCACGACAGCACGGTTTACGAAATCTACCACCACTGGCGGCACCGCTATCCCAAAGGCGTGTTTGAAAACCGCGAACACGTCTTCTGGGCCGAAATCCCGCGCGATACGCCCGTCGTCCTGCAACCCGAAGAACACGTCTCCTACGGCTGGTTCGGCTTGGAAGAAGCGGCGGAAAAAGTGTTTTCCCCGTCCAACAGGCGCGCGATTTTGGAACTGGGCAGGTTTTTGGGCAAACGGTAACACGCGCCCGGACACCCTTTCAGACGGCATCGGACGCATTTCTGGCCGGGCGTTTGTGCTATACTTTCAAACTTCAAACCTTCCCAAGCAAAGGAAACCAAATGGCAGACTTCAACCAAATCCTGACCCCCGGCGACGTGGACGGCGGCATCATCAACGTCGTCAACGAAATCCCTGCCGGCAGCAACCACAAAATCGAATGGAACCGCAAACTCGCCGCATTCCAACTCGACCGCGTCGAACCCGTCATCTTCGCCAAACCGACCAACTACGGCTTCATTCCCCAAACTTTGGACGAAGACGGCGACGAATTGGACGTACTGCTCGTTACCGAACAGCCTCTGGCAACCGGCGTATTCTTGGAAGCGCGCGTTATCGGCGTGATGAAATTCGTCGACGACGGCGAAGTGGACGACAAAATCGTCTGCGTTCCTGCCGACGACCGCAACAACGGCAACGCCTGCAAAACTTTGTCCGATTTGCCGCAGCAGCTGATCAAACAAATCGAGTTCCACTTCAACCACTACAAAGACCTGAAAAAAGCGGGTACGACCAAAGTCGAATCCTGGGGCGATGCGGAAGAAGCGAAAAAAGTCATCAAAGAATCCATCGAACGTTGGAACAAACAGGCATAACATCCGCCTGCCCTGCCGTCTGAAAGCCCTTTCAGACGGCATTTTGACAGTTTCGCAAAAGCCCCCGCGCCGCCGGCAAAAGGGACAACGCCCCTCCCGGCATTCGGAGGCGGGATTTCAAGCGTTAAGGAACGATGATGGGCCGCCAAAGAATTTATTTATTGTCCACCGCCTTGTTCACACTGGCATTTATGCTGCTCGTCCTGCTGGGCGGCTATCTGCTGACCGCCGGCAGCAAAGCCTTTGCCGTCGCCTCCTTCCTTTTCGCATTCGGCGCACTGTTCGGGCAAATCGGCGCACTCGCCCTCTACCTGCGGCACAAATCCCTACGCGCCGCCCAATCCTCCCCACAGGAAAACCGCTATGTCTGAAAAACCGGAAAAAATCGTTTTGGCAAGCGGCAATGCCGGCAAGCTCGAAGAATTCGGCAAATTATTCAAACCTTACGGCATCACCGTATTGCCGCAATCCGAATTCGGCATACCCGAATGTCCGGAACCCTATTCCACCTTTGTCGAAAACGCGCTGGCAAAAGCCCGGCACGCCGCCAAATACAGCGGGCTGCCCGCACTCGCCGACGACAGCGGCATCTGTGCCGCCGCCCTAAACGGCGCACCGGGCATACATTCCGCACGCTACGCCGGCGACAACCCCAAATCCGATTCTGCCAACAACCTGAAACTTGCCGGCGAACTTGCCGGCAAGGCCGACAAAAGTTGTTCTTATGTCTGCGTATTGGTTTTTGTCCGCCATAAAGACGACCCGCGCCCGATTATCGCCGAGGGCGTATGGCACGGACAATGGCACGGCACGCCGCTCGGGCAAAACGGTTTCGGTTACGACCCGTATTTTTATCTGCCCGAACACGGCAAAACCGCCGCCGAATTGGATTCGGAGGTCAAGAACCGCGAAAGCCACCGCGCACAGGCACTCGCCGATTTAATCCGCAAACTCGCCCTTTAAACATCAAAACAATACAAAGGAAAAAG
>AEPI01000056.1 GCA_000193795.2 Neisseria lactamica NS19
TCTGCCAGGGCAAGCCGTTGATTTCCGTTCGGGCGGAAACAGGTTCTATCGGATAAGAGGCATTTTGTCCGGCTAATCAGGGTTGTGCATCAATAAAAATGCCGTCTGAAGCCTTCAGACGGCATTGTTGCCGAGGGGTTTATTGGAAAGGGTCGGCATCGACGCGGGCGCGGCCCCGGTCCGGCATATTGTCCAAATCCCGTCCCGGATTGGCGGCGGTGTCGCCTTCGGAAATATCGGAGATGTTTTCCAAAATAATGGCGTAAGCCAGACCCGGCGTAGTGTGGTAAACCATTGCCAAGCCCACTTCTTCGGCGGGTGTCGAAATCAGTTCGACGGTATCCCTGCTTTTGGGTTCGTCTGCCAAATTGTTGGAGAGGTTGACCTGCAGCGTTTTTTTGCGTTTGTAGAGGCTTATTACCGCGCCTTTGTCCAATCCGTCCGCCTCGCCTTTGTCTATCGTAATGGTTTTGAACTGTCCGCCGATCCCCGCGCCTTCAAACACGGACACGATTTTCGCCTGAAACGGGCGGGACGGCTCGTGCGGCACCATATTGAAGCGGTCGGTGTCTTCCGGCATTTTCATCAGGTAATCGCCCTGCTGTATTTCGGAAATGGCGGTTTCGACCACCAGCGGCTGTATCGAATGGGTACGCAGCGGGGTAATCGAAGGATGGGTGCGGGTATAGTATTCGTTGTCTTTCAACTTTTCCGCCGCCTGTTCGGAGCGTTGTTCGAGGGCGGAGTCGGTATAGTCGAGGGAGCGCACGATGCCGCTGAACGCGACTTCTTGTCCGAGGAATTTGCCCGTATCCGGATCGGTGATGTTTTTATTGATGCGGTAGGTCAGGTAGCGGCCCGGCTCTTTCAGGCCCTTGGTGTAAACCCTGGTGCCTTTGGTGTACAGCAGCCTGCCTTCCGGGCCCGAGAGCAGGCGCGGCGCGGCGGCGGTTTCTTTGCGGGAAACGATTTGCGGGTGCTGCATAAAGATGCGGTAGAAGTTGGCATTGACGGCAGGGATGCCGTATCCGGACACTTCTTTATCCGGACTCATTTTGACGACGGGGATGTCGTCTGTCTGTTCCAAGCCGAGGCGCGGTTCGCCGCCAACGTAGCGCAACACCAAAACCTGACCCGGATAAATCAGGTCGGGATTGTGGATTCGGCTGCGGTTCGCACCCCATAGTCGGCTCCATTGCCACGGGCTGTACAGGTATTTGCCGGAGATGCCCCACAGGGTGTCGCCCTGTTTGACCGTGTAGCGTTGCGGCGCATCCGGGCGCACCTTCAGATTTGCCGCCAAAGTTTGTGTTGAGAATGCCATACCTGCCGCGCAGAGCAGGGTTATAATACGACGTTGCATAACCGTTCCCCTTATCTGATAAATTTCGGTTTGTCTTGCCTGATTGGGTTGGAAAAAGCGGCGGCAGCCCCTCGGGATGTGCCGCATGATAATAAATGTTTCGCATTTTAACATTGAATTATCCGCACCATCACGGTAATTGTGAAAAACAGGCAGCGTATCTGCCGACGGAAAGAGAAAATTATGGCTTTACTGAATATCCTCCAATATCCCGACGAGCGTCTGCACACGGTGGCAAAGCCTGTCGAACAAGTTGACGAGCGCATCCAAAAGCTGGTTGCCGATATGTTTGAAACCATGTACGAGGCGCGCGGCATCGGGCTGGCGGCGACGCAGGTCGATGTGCACGAGCGCATCGTCGTGATGGATTTGACCGAAGACCGCAGTGAGCCGCGCGTGTTTATCAACCCCGTTATTGTCGAAAAAGACGGCGAAACCACTTACGAAGAAGGCTGCCTGTCCGTGCCGGGCATTTACGACACCGTTACCCGCGCCGAACGCGTCAAGGTCGAGGCGTTGAACGAAAAAGGCGAAAAGTTCACGCTGGAGGCAGACGGCTTGCTGGCAATTTGCGTGCAGCACGAGTTGGACCACCTGATGGGTATCGTATTTGTCGAACGCCTGTCGCAGCTCAAGCAGGGCCGGATTAAGACCAAGCTGAAAAAACGTCAGAAACATACGATCTGACCCTTTTGCCGTGCCGTCTGAACGCTGCAAGGTTTTCAGACGGCATCGAACATACCGCGCATATTAGGACACGATATGAAAGTCATCTTCGCCGGCACGCCCGATTTTGCCGCCGCTGCCTTAAAAGCCGTTGCCGCCGCCGGTTTTGAAATCCCGCTGGTGCTGACCCAGCCAGACCGCCCCAAAGGACGCGGGATGCAGCCTGCGCCGTCTCCCGTGAAACAGACCGCCTTGGAATTGGGTTTGCGCGTGGTGCAGCCCGAAAAACTGCGCGGCAACGCCGAAGCCCTGCAAATGCTTAAAGATACAGGTGCGGACGTGATGGTCGTTGCAGCCTATGGTTTGATTTTGCCGCAAGACGTGCTGGATGCGCCGAAACACGGCTGTCTCAATATCCACGCTTCGCTGCTGCCCCGTTGGCGCGGCGCGGCGCCGATTCAACGCGCGATTGAAGCCGGCGATGCCGAAACCGGCGTGTGCATTATGCAGATGGACATCGGCTTGGACACCGGCGATGTGGTCAGCGAACACCGCTACGCCATCCGGCCGAGCGATACCGCCAACGAAGTGCACGACGCGCTGATGGAAATCGGTGCGGCGGCGGTTGTTGCCGATTTGCAACAGCTTCAAAGCGAAGGCCGTCTGAACGCGGTCAAGCAGCCTGAAGAAGGTGTTACCTACGCCCAAAAACTCAGCAAGGAAGAAGCGCGTATCGATTGGAACGAAAGCGCGGCGGTGATTGAACGCAAAATCCGCGCCTTCAATCCCGTGCCTGCCGCGCGGGTAGAGTATCAGGGCAGGCCGATGAAGATTTGGCGTGCCGAAGTCGTGGCGCAACAAGGCGCGGCAGGCGAAGTGTTGTCCTGTTCGGCGGACGGTTTGGTTGTTGCCTGCGGCGAAAACGCGCTGAAGATTACCGAATTGCAGCCTGCCGGCGGCAGACGTATGAATATCGCGGCATTTGCGGCGGGACGGCATATCGAAGCAGGGACGAAGCTGTAAATCCCTTCAGACGGCATCTTGAACCGCAAACGGGGATGCCGTCTGAAACCATCAGTTGAAGAAAGCGAATCACAGAATATGAGTATGGCACTTGCCCAAAAACTTGCCGCCGACAGCATTGCGGCAGTTGCCGAAGGACGCAACCTTCAGGACGTGTTGGCGCAAATCCGCACCGCGCATCCCGACCTTACGGCGCAGGAAAACGGTGCGTTGCAGGACATCGCCTACGGCTGCCAGCGTTATCTGGGCAGTTTGAAACATATGCTCGCGCAGATGCTGAAAAAGCCGATTGGCAATCCGCAGCTCGAAAGCCTGCTTTTGGCGGCGTTGTACCAGCTGCATTACACGCGCAACGCGCCGCACGCCGTGGTCAACGAGGCGGTGGAGAGCATCGCGAAAATCGGGCGCGGGCAGTACCGTTCGTTTGCCAACGCGGTTTTGCGCCGCTTTTTGCGCGAACGCGAAAAATTGGCGGCTTCCTGCAAAAAAGACGATGTGGCGAAACATAACCTGCCGCTGTGGTGGGCGGCATACTTGAAAAACCATTATCCGAAACACTGGCACAACATCGCCGCCGTGCTGCAATCCCATCCGCCGATGACTTTGCGCGTCAACCGCCGGCACGGCAATGCCGAAAGCTATTTGGAAAAACTGGCGGCGGAAGGTATCGCGGCAAAGGCGTTGGATGAATATGCAGTTACCTTGGAAGAAGCCGTGCCGGTGAACCGCCTGCCCGGTTTTTCAGACGGCATTGTTTCGGTACAGGACTTCGGCGCGCAGCAGGCGGCGTATCTTCTTAACCCGAAAGACGGCGAACGGATTTTGGATGCCTGCGCCGCGCCGGGCGGCAAGACGGGGCATATTTTGGAACTGGCGGATTGCCGTGTTACCGCCTTGGACATTGATGCAGACCGTCTGAAACGGGTAGAAGACAATATCGCGCGCCTGGGTTTTCAGACGGCATCGACGGCGTGTGCCGATGCGCGGGATTTGGCGGCGTGGTATGATGGAAAGCCTTTCGACGCAATCCTTGCCGACGTGCCGTGCACCGCTTCCGGCGTGGCGCGGCGCAATCCCGACGTGAAATGGCTGCGCCGTCCGACCGATGCCGCCAAAACCGCCCGCCAGCAGGAAGCCCTGCTGGACGCATTGTGGCAGGTGCTGAAAAACGGGGGAAGGATGCTGCTCGCCACCTGTTCCGTGTTCGTCGAGGAAAACGACGGACAATTGCAAAAATTCCTCAGCCGCCATAACGATGCCGAACCGATCGAATCGCGGGTGCTTTTACCGAACAAACACCAAGATGGCTTTTATTACGCGCTTATTCAAAAGCATTAAACAATGGCTTGTGCTGCTGCCGGTGCTTTCCGTTTTGCCGGACGCGGCGGCAGAGGGCATTGCCGCGACCCGCGCCGAAGCGAGGATAACCGACGGCGGGCGGCTTTCCATCAGCAGCCGTTTCCAAACCGAGCTGCCCGACCAGCTCAAACAGGCGTTGCGCCGGGGCGTGCCGCTCAATTTCACCTTAAGCTGGCAGCTTTCCGCCCCGACCATCGCTTCTTATCGGTTTAAATTGGGGCAATTGATCGGCGATGACGACAATATTGACTACAAACTGAGTTTCCATCCGCTGACCAACCGCTACCGCGTTACCGTCGGCGCGTTTTCGACAGACTACGACACTTTGGGTGCGGCATTGCGCGCGACCGGCGCGGTTGCCAACTGGAAAGTCCTGAACAAAGGCGCGTTGTCCGGTGCGGAAGCGGGGGAAACCAAGGCGGAAATCCGCCTGCTGCTGTCCACTTCAAAACTGCCGAAACCTTTCCAAATCAACGCATTGACTTCTCAAAACTGGCATTTGGATTCGGGTTGGAAACCTCTAAACATCATCGGGAACAAATAATGCGCCGCTTTCTGCCTGTTTCCGCCATATGCGCCGTCGTCCTGCTGTACGGACTGACGGCGGCAACCGGCAGCACCAGTTCGTTGGCGGATTATTTCTGGTGGATAGTCGCATTCAGCGCAATGCTGCTGCTGGTGTTGTCCGCCGTTTTGGCACGTTATGTCATATTGCTGTTGAAAGACAGGCGCGACGGCGTATTCGGTTCGCAGATTGCCAAACGCCTTTCCGGGATGTTCACGCTGGTCGCCGTATTGCCCGGCGTGTTTCTGTTCGGCGTTTCCGCACAGTTCATCAACGGTACGATTAATTCGTGGTTCGGCAACGACACCCACGAAGCCCTCGAACGCAGCCTCAATTTGAGCAAGTCCGCATTGAATCTGGCGGCAGACAACGCCCTCGGCAACGCCGTCCCCGTGCAGATAGACCTCATCGGCGCAGCCTCCCTGCCGGGGGATATGGGCAGGGTGCTGGAACATTACGCCGGCAGCTTTACCCAGTTGTCCCTTTACAATGCCGCAAGCGGCAAAATCGAAAAAAGCATCAATCCGCATAAGCTCGACCAGCCGTTTCCGGATAAGGAACATTGGGAAAAAATCCAACAGGCGGGTTCGGTCAGGGATTTGGAAAGCATAGGCGGCGTATTGTACGCGCAGGGCTGGCTGTCGGCAGGTACGCACAACGGGCGCGATTACGCCCTGTTTTTCCGCCAGCCGATTCCCAAAGACGTGGCAGAGGATGCCGTCTTAATCGAAAAGGCGCGGGCGAAATATGCCGAGTTGAGTTACAGCAAAAAGGGTTTGCAGACCTTTTTCTTGGCTACCCTGCTGATTGCCTCGCTTTTATCGATTTTTCTTGCACTGGTGATGGCATTGTATTTTGCCCGCCGTTTCGTCGAACCCGTCCTGTCGCTTGCCGAGGGGGCGAAGGCGGTGGCGCAAGGCGATTTCAGCCAAACCCGTCCTGTTTTACGCAATGATGAGTTCGGACGTTTGACCAAACTGTTCAACCATATGACCGAGCAGCTTTCCATCGCCAAAGAAGCGGACGAGCGCAACAGGAGGCGCGAGGAAGCCGCCAGGCATTATCTCGAATGCGTATTGGAGGGGCTGACCACGGGCGTGGTGGTGTTTGACGAACAAGGCCGTCTGAAAACCTTCAACAAAGCGGCGGAACAGATTTTGGGCTTGTCGCTCGTGCCGCTGTGGGGCAGCAGCCGGCACGGTTGGCACGGCGTTTCGGCGCAGCAGTCCCTGCTTGCCGAAGTGTTTGCCGCCATCGGCGCGGCGGCAGGTACGGACAAACCGGTCCAGGTGGAATATGCCGCGCCGGACGATGCCAAAATCCTGCTGGGCAAGGCGACGGTATTGCCCGAAGACAACGGCAACGGCGTGGTGATGGTGATTGACGACATCACCGTTTTGATACACGCGCAAAAAGAAGCCGCATGGGGCGAAGTGGCGAAGCGGCTGGCACACGAAATCCGCAATCCGCTCACGCCCATCCAGCTTTCCGCCGAACGGCTGGCGTGGAAATTGGGCGGGAAATTGGACGAGCAGGACGCGCAAATCCTGACGCGTTCGACCGAAACCATCATCAAACAGGTGGCGGCGTTAAAAGAAATGGTCGAAGCATTCCGCAATTATGCGCGCGCACCGTCGCTCAAATTGGAAAATCAGGATTTGAACGCATTAATCGGCGATGTGTTGGCATTGTATGAGGCCGGCCCGTGCCGGTTTGCGGCGGAGCTTGCCGGCGAACCGCTGATGGTGGCGGCGGATACGACCGCTATGCGGCAGGTGCTGCACAATATTTTCAAAAATGCCGCCGAAGCGGCGGAAGAAGCCGATGTGCCCGAAGTCAGGGTAAAATCGGAAACAGGGCGGGACGGACGGATTGTCCTGACGGTTTGCGACAACGGAAAAGGCTTTAGCAGGGAAATGCTGCACAATGCCTTCGAGCCGTATGTGACGGACAAGCCGGCGGGAACGGGACTGGGACTGCCCGTAGTGAAAAAAATCATTGAAGAACACGGCGGCCGCATCAGTTTGAGCAATCAGGATACGGGCGGCGCGTGTGTCAGAATCATCTTGCCAAAAACGGTATAAATTTATGCGTAGCAGCGATATTTTAATTGTAGACGACGAAATCGGCATCCGCGACCTGCTGTCGGAAATCCTGCAGGACGAAGGTTATTCGGTCGCATTGGCGGAAAATGCCGAAGAGGCGCGCAAGCTGCGCCATCAGGCGCGCCCCGCGATGGTGCTGCTGGATATTTGGATGCCCGATTGCGACGGTATTACCCTTTTGAAGGAGTGGTCGAAAAACGGGCAGCTCAATATGCCGGTGGTGATGATGAGCGGGCACGCCAGCATCGATACCGCCGTGGAGGCGACCAAAATCGGCGCAATCGACTTTTTGGAAAAGCCGATTTCCCTGCAAAAACTGCTGTCTGCGGTCGAAAACGCGTTGAAGCACGGCGCGGCGCAGGCGGAAGAGGGACCTGTGTTCGACAAGTTGGGCAGCAGTGCGGCGGTTCAGGAAATGAACCGCGAAGTCGGGGCGGCGGCAAAACGCACGTCCCCCGTCCTCCTGACGGGCGAGGCGGGTTCGCCGTTTGAAACCGTGGCGCGCTATTTCCATAAAAACGGCACGCCGTGGGTCATCCCGGCAAAGGCGGAATATCTGGCCGATATGCCGATGGAGCTGTTGAAAAAGGCGGAAGGCGGTGTTTTATATGCGGGCGACATCGCGCGATACGGACGCAACATCCGGGACGGCATCGCCTTTATCGCCGGCAAGGCGGAACGCTGCCGCGTCAGGCTGGTCGCAGCGTACGGCCGGCCGGCGGGTTCGGACGGAGGGGGCGAAGAAAAAGCGGCAGGTTTCCCGCCGGATTCGGCCGTCCGCATCCCGCCCCTGCGTATGCAGCACGAAGACATTCCCTTCCTGATTCAGGGGATTGCCTGCAATGTGGCGGAAAGCCAAAAAATCACGCCTGCCGCATTCGGTGAAGATGCGCTTGCCGTATTGTCCCGTTACGACTGGCCGGGGAATTTCGAGCAGTTGCAAAATGTCGTAACAACGCTGCTGCTGGAGGCGGACGGGCGGGAAATCGGTATCGGCGCGGCTTCTTCGGCACTGGGGCGCGGCGCGCCTGACGACGGAACGGGGCATATGGCGTGCGGGTTCGACTTCAACCTGCCCCTGCGCGAATTGAGGGAGGCGGTGGAGCGGCGTTATTTCGAGTACCACATCGCCCAAGAAGGTCAGAATATGAGCCAAGTGGCGCAGAAAGTCGGATTGGAACGCACGCACCTTTACCGCAAACTCAAACAGCTCGGCATCGGCGTTTCGCGCCGGGCGGGGGAAAAAAACGAAGAATAGGCCCGGACGGCCGGTTTTCCGGCTGAGGGCTTCTGTTTTCAGACGGCATTGGGTGCAAATGCCGTCTGAAATCGTAAGGGGAGGATTTTATGACAGAGGACGAACGTTTCGCATGGCTGCAATTGGCTTTCACACCCTATATCGGCGCGGAAAGTTTCCTGCTGCTGATGCGCCGTTTCGGCAGCGCGCAAAATGCCTTGTCCGCACCGGCGGAACAGGTTGCCCCGGCGGTGCGGCATAAGCAGGCGCTTGAGGCTTGGCGCAATGCGGAAAAACGCGCTTTGGCGCGGCAGGCGGCAGAAGCGGCGTTGGAATGGGAAATGCGGGACGGATGCCGTCTGATGCTGCTTCAGGATGAAGATTTCCCCGAAATGCTGACGCAGGGGCTGACCGCGCCGCCGGTTTTGTTTTTGCGCGGCAACGTGCAACTGCTGCACAAGCCTTCCGCCGCCATCGTCGGCAGCCGTTATGCCACGCCGCAGGCAATGCGGATTGCCAAAGATTTCGGCAGGGCGTTGGGTGAGAAAGGCATTCCCGTCGTGTCGGGTATGGCTTCCGGTATCGACACCGCCGCCCATCAGGGCGCGTTGCAGGCGGAAGGCGGCACCGTCGCCGTGTGGGGGACGGGTATAGACCGCATTTATCCGCCGTCCAATAAAAACCTTGCCTATGAAATCGCCGAAAAAGGATTGATTGTCAGCGAGTTCCCCATCGGCACGCGCCCGTATGCCGGCAACTTTCCGCGCCGCAACCGCCTGATCGCCGCGCTGTCGCAAGTAACGCTGGTGGTCGAGGCCGCCTTGGAATCCGGTTCGCTGATTACCGCCGGCTTGGCGGCAGAAATGGGGCGCGAAGTAATGGCGGTACCCGGTTCGATAGACAATCCGCACAGCAAAGGCTGCCACAAACTGATTAAAGACGGCGCGAAACTGACGGAATGTTTGGACGACATCCTGAACGAATGCCCGGGGCTATTGCAAAATACGGGTGCTTCATCATATTCTATAAATAAGGATACGTCCGACACGGGCAGCCGCGCCGTTCAGACGGCATACGCTCCGCCGCCTCCGCCTGAAGGCAAAATGCCGTCTGAAGGGGCGGCGGGCGGCACAACCCCGGGCGGCATACTGGATAAAATGGGTTTCGACCCCGTCCATCCCGACGTGCTTGCGGGGCAGCTTGCTATGCCTGCCGCAGACTTGTATGCCGTACTGTTGGAATTGGAACTGGACGGCAGCGTTGCCGCCATGCCCGGCGGCAGATACCAGCGTATCCGAACTTGAACGCACTTTATATTAAGGAATACGAATGACCGAAGTCATCGCCTACCTCATCGAACATTTCCAAGATTTCGATACCTGCCCGCCGCCCGAAGACTTGGGTATGCTGCTTGAAGAAGCAGGTTTCGATACGATGGAAATCGGCAACACCCTGATGATGATGGAAGTATTGCTCAACAGCTCCGAATTTTCCGCCGAACCCGCCGACAGCGGCGCATTGCGCGTGTACAGCAAAGAAGAAACCGACAATCTGCCGCAGGAAGTGATGGGGCTGATGCAGTATCTGATTGAAGAAAAAGCCGTCAGCTGCGAACAGCGGGAAATCATCATCCACGCGCTGATGCACATCCCCGGCGACGAAATTACCGTAGATACCGCCAAAGTGCTGACCCTGCTGCTTTTATGGGCAAACAAAAGCGAGTTGCCCGTATTGGTCGGCGACGAGCTGATGAGCGCGCTTTTACTCGACAGCAAACCCACGATGAACTGAAGCGGCTTCAGACGGCGCCGGCCCGCCTGATGCCGTCTGAAACGCCGGCATCAAAACCACCATCCAGAGAACGACAAATGGCGAAAAACCTCTTAATCGTCGAATCCCCGTCCAAAGCCAAAACCCTGAAAAAATATTTGGGCGGCGATTTTGAAATCCTCGCGTCCTACGGACACGTCCGCGACCTCGTCCCCAAAAGCGGCGCGGTCGATCCCGACAACGGCTTTGCGATGAAATACCAACTCATCAGCCGCAACGGCAAACACGTCGATGCCATCGTTGCCGGTGCCAAAGAAGCCGAAAACATCTACCTCGCAACCGACCCGGATAGGGAAGGCGAAGCGATTTCCTGGCATCTTTTGGAAATCCTCAAATCCAAACGCGGTCTGAAAAATATCAAGCCGCAGCGCGTCGTGTTCCACGAGATTACCCAAAACGCCGTGCTCGATGCCGTCGCCCATCCGCGCGAAATCGAAATGGACTTGGTCGATGCACAGCAAGCCCGCCGCGCGCTGGACTATCTGGTCGGTTTCAACCTCTCGCCGTTGTTGTGGAAAAAAATCCGACGCGGCTTGAGCGCGGGCCGTGTGCAAAGTCCCGCCTTGCGTCTGATTTGCGAACGCGAAAACGAGATCCGCGCGTTTGAAGCGCAGGAATATTGGACGGTGCATCTCGACAGCCACAAAGGACGCAGCAAGTTCACCGCCAAACTCGCCCAATATAACGGCGCGAAACTCGAACAATTCGACCTGCCGAACGAAGCCGCTCAAGCCGGCGTATTGAAAGAATTCGAAGGCAAAGAGGCAGTCGTTACCGCCATCGAAAAGAAAAAGCGCAGCCGCAATCCCGCCGCACCGTTCACCACTTCTACTATGCAGCAGGATGCCGTGCGCAAACTCGGCTTCACCACCGACCGCACCATGCGTACCGCCCAGCAGCTTTACGAAGGTATAGACGTAGGGCATGGCGCGATCGGTCTGATTACCTATATGCGTACCGACAGCGTGAATTTGGCGGATGAAGCCTTAACCGAAATCCGCCATTACATCGAAAACAAAATCGGCAAAGAATATCTGCCGAGTGCCGCCAAACAATACAAAACCAAATCCAAAAACGCCCAAGAAGCGCACGAAGCCATCCGCCCGACTTCCGTGTACCGCACGCCCGAAAGCGTCAAACCTTTCTTGAGTGCAGACCAGTTCAAACTCTATCAAATGATTTGGCAGCGCACCGTCGCCTGTCAGATGATGCCCGCCAAATTCGACCAAACCACCGTCGATATTACCGTCGGCAAAGGTGTCTTCCGCGTAACCGGACAAGTGCAAACCTTCGCAGGCTTCCTCAGCGTTTACGAAGAAAGCAGCGATGACGAAGAGAGTGAAGACAGCAAAAAACTGCCTGAAATGAGCGAAGGCGACAAACTGCCCGTGGACAAACTTTACGGCGAACAACACTTCACCACCCCGCCGCCGCGCTACAACGAAGCCACGCTGGTTAAAGCTCTCGAAGAATACGGCATCGGCCGCCCCTCAACCTACGCCAGCATTATTTCCACGCTCAAAGACCGCGAATACGTTACCCTTGAGCAAAAACGCTTCATGCCCACAGACACAGGCGACATCGTCAACAAATTCCTGACCGAACATTTCGCCCAATACGTCGATTACCACTTCACCGCCAAACTTGAAGACCAGCTCGACGAAATCGCCGACGGCAAACGCCAATGGATTCCCGTGATGGACAAATTCTGGAAACCGTTCATTAAACAAGTGGAAGAAAAAGAAGGCATCGAACGCGCCAAATTCACCACGCAGGAACTTGACGAAACCTGCCCGAAATGCGGCGGACACAAACTGCAAATCAAGTTCGGCAAAATGGGTCGCTTCGTCGCGTGTGCCGGTTATCCCGAGTGCGGCTACACGCGCAACGTAAACGAAACCGCCGAAGAAGCCGCCGAGCGCATCGCCAAAGCGGAAGCAGAACAAGCCGAACTCGATGGACGCGAGTGTCCGAAATGCGGCGGTCGCCTAGTGTACAAATACAGCCGCACCGGCAGCAAATTCATCGGCTGCGCCAACTACCCCAAATGCAAACACGTCGAGCCGCTGGAAAAACCGAAAGACACCGGCGTCCAATGTCCGCAATGCAAAAAAGGCAACCTCGTCGAGCGCAAATCCCGCTACGGCAAACTGTTTTACAGTTGCAGCACCTATCCCGACTGCAACTACGCCACCTGGAACCCGCCCATCGCCGAAGAATGCCCGAACTGCCATTGGCCGGTACTGACCATCAAAACCACCAAACGCTGGGGCGTCGAAAAAAGTCTGCCCGCAAAAAGAATGCGGCTGGAAAGAGCAGATTGAACCGCCTGCGCCGAAAGAGTGAGAATAGGTCAGTTTAAAAGAGAAAAGGTCGTCTGAAAAATTTTTCAGACGACCTTTTCTTTTCTGTGATTGGTTTATTTGAATCCGCGTGCTGTTTTAAAGTCCGATAAAATACGATTCATTTCTGGTTCAAATAAGGATATGTAATCGTACGATAGACCGCGACTGGCACTGGGGTGTGGAAAACAAACGACTTCGCAATTTTCAAACGATTGGAATCTGACCTTGAAACGTGTACCGCTAAAATCTTTTTGTACTACTCGTAGCGGTTGAGTTTGTTTTCCGACAAGCTGCTCGAAGCGCGGCAATACATTTGCGCGATTAAGATAATTTGTCAGATTGCTTCCCATGAAGAGAATCAATTTCGGACGTAGTTTCTCAATATGGTAAAGAAAATTATCGACGTGTTCGGGCTGGAGAAATTTGTTTTGATTGTCAATTTTGTTACCCTGAGTAGCAGCCCAGTTGGTTTGCACCAGGGATTTTTCAAATGCACCACCCAAATCATTTTCGTCTAAGGGGTGTCCCCACATTTCAAACCAAATTTTTATCGTATTGTCGTAACGCCACTTTTTTGCCTGCTCGCCATAATATAGGGATTTATTGGCAAATGTATGGTCGATTTTATTTTCAGGGAGTTTGTATTTGCCTGCTACATAAGCAGCCTCATCGGCTTTACTCCAGCCCCATTCATACCCACAAATCATTAAGCCATGTTTGTCATTGTAGCCTTTGAATAGACTGTTGCTCAAATTTAAATCCTTCATCATGAACCCTTCCTTTTAAAATTTAAGAGCGATTGACTTCAATGTTTTTAGATGGGGTGGAAAAATCCTTGTGTAGGCAACATAAATTCAATAAATTTCTTGATAATCCGAAACCTACTAATAGCGTACCTATAAAAGCTTTTCGATTACGTTCAGCATGACGGCTACGTCGTTCATATTTTTTACGCTTGCTATTCCCCATTATTGCAGCTAAGCCAAATGATATGGCGAGAATTGCCCAAATAATAGTACTTAATAACAATTTTCCCATACTATCAATAAGGAAATAAAAAACCTTTTAGTATTAGATCGATAGGTTATAATCCATGCCCATGAAAATGCAATAAGAGCTATACATAAGATACAAGCTGACAGGATTTCTTTATTTTTAATTAAAAAACTTAGAGCAATGAGGATGACAGGCGTCAATAAAACAATAGTTACATCCTGATAGCTATAAAAGAAAACTGCCCTATTTTGAATGTGGAGATGTGCACAGAATCCAATATAGCTAAGGATAATAGTTAATATAATAAAAAAAGACCACCAAGGGTGAAGAGATAGGAATTCCATGTTTTCCCCTTTTTTGTAAAAATTAAAAATTTTATCTAAGAGTTAATTGCCTAACCAGCCAGAAGAAGTTTAAAATCTATCTCAATAATTCAATTACCTATACAGAAAGTTCAGCTTATGGAAACCCACGAAAAAATCCGCTTGATGCGCGAATTGAACAAATGGTCGCAGGAGGATATGGCGGAAAAGCTGGCGATGTCGGCAGGCGGGTATGCCAAAATCGAACGGGGTGAGACGCAGTTGAATATCCCGCGTTTGGAGCAGTTGGCTCAGATTTTCAAAATCGATATGTGGGATTTGCTCAAATCTGGCGGCGGCGGGATGGTGTTGCAGATTAATGAAGGAGATAGTGGTGGCGATATTGCGTTGTATGCGTCGGGTGATGTTTCGATGAAAATAGAATTTTTAAAAATGGAATTGAAACACTGCAAAGAAATGTTGGAACAAAAAGACAAAGAAATCGAGCTGCTCCGCAAGCTGACCGAAACCGTTTAAACAGATATGCCGTCTGAAAAAAGTTTTCAGGCGGCATATTCTTTGACAGGTCTTGTATAATACCGTTTGAACTTTCAGGTTTTTGATTATGGCGGCAGGCAAACATACCAAACACAGCAACCGGGTACGCATTATCGGCGGGCAATGCCGGGGCAGGAAATTGAGTTTCGCATCCGCAGACGGACTGCGCCCAACCCCCGACAGCGTGCGTGAGAAGCTGTTTAACTGGCTGGGACAGGATTTGACGGGAAAAACGGTTTTGGATCTCTTCGGAGGCAGCGGCGCACTCGGTATGGAGGCGGCATCGCGTAATGCAAAACGGGTCGTGATTGCAGACAACAACCGTCAAACGGTACAAACCCTTGAGAAAAACAGCCGAGAACTGGGTTTGAGGCAGGTGCAAACCGTCTGTTCGGACGGCATTGCCTATTTGGCAAACCTAAAAGAGAAATTCGATGTCGTCTTCCTTGATCCGCCGTTTGCGTGGCAAAGTTGGGAAAGTCTTTTCAATGCATTGGGCACACGCCTGAATGACGGCGCATATGTCTATATCGAGGCAGGCAGGCAGCCGGACAAACCTGATTGGCTGACGGGATATAGGGAGGGGAAGTCGGGGCAGGGTACATTTGAATTAAGGGTTTTCCAAGTGGCTGAATAATATGCGCTTTGATAATCATTTCCAGGTTGTAAACATTCGTTTGCAACCGTCCGGTTCAAAAAAACCTTATGCTATAATCCGCGCCCGCCCGGTTTTGATAATTTAGTGGAAAAGGAAAAGAAATGTCGCTCTTTATTACCGACGAGTGCATCAACTGCGACGTATGCGAACCCGAATGTCCGAATGATGCCATTTCCCAAGGCGAGGAAATTTATGAAATCAACCCCAACCTCTGCACGCAGTGCGTCGGACACTACGATGAACCGCAGTGCCAGCAGGTTTGTCCGGTCGATTGCATCTTGATTGACGAAGAACACCCCGAAACCCATGACGAATTGATGGCAAAATACGAAAAGATAATTCAATTTAAATAAATTACATTTGAAAACAGAATATTAAATCTGTTTTAAGATAAAATAAAAAAAAGCTTGACGGAAAAACGAGCCGCTAATAAACTAGCGTTCTCTTTTGGAGGGATTCCCGAGCGGTCAAAGGGGGCAGACTGTAAATCTGTTGCGGAAGCTTCGAAGGTTCGAATCCTTCTCCCTCCACCAAAATTCTTATTTGGGGCAGTACAAGTAATGCGGGTGTAGCTCAATGGTAGAGCAGAAGCCTTCCAAGCTTACGGTGAGGGTTCGATTCCCTTCACCCGCTCCAAACAATTAGGCCCATGTAGCTCAGGGGTAGAGCACTCCCTTGGTAAGGGAGAGGTCGGCAGTTCAAATCTGCCCATGGGCACCATCTGATTCAACCATCCTTTTTTAAAAGCTTATAGGAAATTGC
>AEPI01000055.1 GCA_000193795.2 Neisseria lactamica NS19
TCCACCATAAAACGCCCTGTATCCGGCGGTTGCCTGCATCAGTGCGGATGAAAGTCGGATGGTTTGGGTTGACTCAACAAATTGTTTGGTTTGATTGTAAATTACTGTTGAAAATATTTTCAAAGAGCAGTTATATTCTTCTTGAAGTTTTCTATAAGGTTTGATATATATTTCAGTTTCATCTATACATTTTTTAGGAAAATTGGAATGAGTGTTCTAAAAACAGCCTTCGGCTTGGTTAAACAGGTTGTTAACCCTAAAAATTATGCAGCTCTTGATAATGCTAAAAACCGTACTGCAATTCCAGACACATTGACTCTAGATGCCAGTGGGCGAGTAAAGGTGGATTACCGTAATGAAAAAGTACGCCGTAGAGTGCGTACAGTGTTTTCTGATTTACAAAAATTCCAACCGATAGATTCTTCTACCACCCGGCATACGAGATAGGGATGGGAAATAATGGCCGTTCTATTTACGATGTTGGTGTTAGTGATTGGCTATCACTATGCTCGTAATCTCCCCTCAGAAAAAGTAAATTTAAAACGAAGCGCAGGCTGGGAGACCTATGTCTATTTGGGGTTTCATGGTCTGCGTTTTCTTATTTTGGCGCTTTTTAGCTTAATTATCTTATGGGTATTGGCTTTTATTGTTTTGAGAGCCATTGACTATATTTTTGATTCTTCAATACAAATTTATCTACAAAGACAAATAACACGCATACTTTTTGATGATATTCAGGTCTATCACGTCCTTATTGCAGCGTTTTCATGGGCTCTTTGTCAAAGTGAAATCCAAGATAAAACCAGAAAAGGCAATACGCTGATTGTTGAAAATATCAAAAATTATGACGGACTGCTTCGTCTAGTTATTGAGGCGGCAGCCAAGCAAAAGCCTATACGTTTATCTTTAAAATCCAGAAAGATATATGTTGGGCTAGTTATGGAAGAACAGTTTGAATCAGGTGATTTGGATTATGTACTGATTGTTCCCTTGGTCAGTGGATATCGTGATAAGGATACGCTGGATATTTTCTTTGATTGTAGCTACTTGAGTGTTTATGAAAAACATGAGTTACTCTCTGGAGATGAAGAACTAAGCGAGGAGAAACTATTGAAACTCAATGATTTTCGATTGGCAATTAAGGCCGGCGAAATCGAAAGTGTAGCATTTTTTGAATTTAGTGTGCTTAACGAATTTGAAAGATACAAAAAATCTCCTGAAGTGCTAGAGAAATAATTTATAAATAGAAATGCCGTCTGAAAAACATTTTTCAGACGGCATTGTCCATTCAACCAAAATCAGTCTTTCAACTTCGCCAACTGATTTTGCACTTTCGCCATTTTGTCTTCCAATTCCGCCAAATCGGCTTTGTCTTTTTCCACCAGATGCGCGGGGGCTTTTTCGGTGTAGCCGGGTTTGGAGAGTTTGGCGTTGAGTTTGTCCAAGGCTTTTTGCAGCTTCTCGGCTTCTTTGCCCAAGCGGGCGGTTTCGGCGGCTTTGTCGATTTCGACTTTCAGCATCAGGCGCGCGCCGTTGCAGACGGCGACGGGCGCGTCTCCGCTTTCGGGCAGGGCGGCGACTTGCCGTGCTTCGGTCAGGCGGGTCATCATCGGCAGGTATTTGAGGTAGTCCGCCAAGTCGTCCGCGCTTTCGACAAACAGCGGGGCTTTTACGTTGGGCTGGATGCCCATTTCGCCGCGCAGGTTGCGGACGGCGCCAATCAAATCCTGCAACACGGTCATTTGCCCGAATGCCGTCTGAACAATCTCGCCGCCGTCGGCTTCGGGGAAGCGGGCGAGCATAATGCTGTCGGCGGTTTTCGCGTCGCACATAGGGGCGACGGTTTGCCACAGTTCTTCGGTGATGAACGGGATAATCGGGTGCAGCAGGCGCAGGGCGGCTTCGAGTACGCGCAACAAGGTATGGCGTGTGGCGCGTTGGCGGCTGGCGCAACCGGTTTGAAGCTGCACTTTGGCGAGTTCCAAATACCAGTCGCAATAGTCGTTCCATACGAAGCTGTACAGGGTTTCCGCCGCCAAATCAAAGCGGTAGGTTTCGTAGGCTTGCGTAACCTGTTCGATGGTCTGATTCAGACGGCCTACAATCCACATATCGGGGAAGGAATAGCCGCGCGGTTCGGCGGCGGTTGCGCCGTAGCCGCAGTCTTGGTTTTCGGTGTTCATCAAGACGAAGTTGGTGGCGTTCCAGATTTTGTTGCAGAAGTTGCGGTAGCCTTCGGCGCGTTTGAAGTCGAAGTTGACGCTGCGGCCGAGGCTGGCGTAGCTCGCCATAGTGAAGCGCAATGCGTCCGCGCCCATACCGGGGATGCCTTCGGGAAAGAGTTTTTTGGTGGCTTCTTCCACTTTCGGCGCGGTTTCGGGTTTGCGCAGGCCGGTGGTACGTTTTACCAGCAGCTTGTCCAAGCCGATGCCGTCGATCAAATCCACAGGGTCGATGACGTTGCCTTCGGATTTGGACATTTTTTTGCCTTCGTGGTCGCGCACGATGCCGTGGATGTACACGTCTTTAAACGGCACTTTGCCGGTGAAGTGGGTGGTCATCATAATCATGCGCGCCACCCAGAAGAAGATGATTTCGTAGCCGGTTACCAAGACGTTGGACGGCAGGAAGGCTTTGAGTTCGTCGGTTTCAGACGGCCAGCCGAGCGTGGAAAACGGCACGAGCGCGGAGGAAAACCAAGTGTCCAATACGTCTTCTTCGCGGGTCAAACCGGTTTTGCCGGCTTGTTTTTCGGCTTCCGCCTGATTGCGGGCAACGTACACATTGCCTGCTTCGTCGTACCACGCGGGGATTTGATGCCCCCACCACAGTTGGCGTGAGATACACCAGTCTTGGATGTTGTTCATCCATTGGTTGTAGGTATTGACCCAGTTTTCGGGGATGAAGCGTACCGCGCCGCTGTCGACGGCTTTTTTGGCTTTGTCGGCGAGGCTCAAGCCTTTGAATTCGCTGTCCGGCTCGCCGCCGTTTGGCGTGGCGGACATGGCGACAAACCATTGGCTGGTCAGCATCGGCTCAATCACTGAGCCTGTACGGTCGCCTTTCGGCGTCATCAGCGTGTGCGGTTTGATTTCAACCAAGAAGCCTTGTTCCTGCAAATCGGCAACCATTTGTTTGCGCGCGGCAAAGCGGTCTAAACCTGCGTATTTTTCAGGCAGGGCAAAGCCCGGTTGCGCTTCGCCTTTGAAGTTGAACACTTCGGCGTTTGCCAGCACTTTGGCTTCCAAATCGAACACATTAATCAGGCGCGTGTCGTGGCGTTTGCCGACTTCGTAGTCGTTGAAGTCGTGTGCAGGCGTGATTTTCACGCAGCCTGTGCCGAAATCTTTTTCAACGTATTCGTCGGCAATCACGGGGATGGTGCGCCCGGTCAGCGGCAGGATTAATTCTTTACCAATCAAATGGGTGTAACGTTCGTCTTCAGGGTTGACGGCAACGGCAACGTCGCCCAGCAGTGTTTCGGGACGGGTGGTCGCGACGATAACGGCTTCGGCGGGATTGTCCGCCAGCGGATAGCGGATGTGCCACATAGAGCCTTGTTCTTCCACGCTTTCCACTTCCAAATCAGACACCGCCGTACCCAAAACCGGATCCCAGTTCACCAAGCGTTTGCCACGGTAAATCAAGCCTTGCTCAAACAGGCGCACGAACACTTCGGTTACGGTTTCGGCGCGCACGTCGTCCATCGTGAAATACTCGCGCGTCCAGTCGGCAGAGCAGCCCACGCGGCGCATCTGCTGCGTAATCGTGCCGCCGGAAACTTCTTTCCATTCCCACACTTTTTCCAAAAATTTTTCGCGCCCCAAGTCATGACGGGACACGTTTTGCGCGGCAAGCTGACGCTCGACTACGATTTGCGTGGCGATGCCCGCGTGGTCGGTGCCGGGAATCCAAGCGGTGTTGCAGCCTTTCATGCGGTAGTAGCGGGTCAGACCGTCCATAATGGTTTGGTTGAAGGCATGACCCATGTGCAGCGTGCCGGTTACATTGGGCGGCGGCAGTTGGATGGAAAAAGACGGTTTGGTCAAATCCATATCGGGCTGGAAATAACCTTGGGTTTCCCAGTTTTGATAGTGTTTGGATTCGATTTCGGCGGGGGAGTATTTGTCTAACATATGAAGCCCTGAGAAATAAGATGATTTGATGGTTTGAATTATAGCGCAAATGCCGTCTGAAACGCTTTCGGGGTTTCAGACGGCATCAAAAGGGTATGGTCAGCGGATGATGCCGCGCGTCGATTGTGCGAAAAAGTCTCGGAATACGGCAAGCTCGGCTTGGGTTTCGGCGCGGCGGAGGATGTCCGCCTTGGCTTCTTCAAACGGAATGCCGCGATGGTAGAGGGTTTTGTACACGTCTTTGACGGCGGAAATTTGCTCTGCGGTAAAACCGTTGCGGCGCATGCCTTCGCTGTTGAGACCGGCTGGTTCGGCGCGGTAGCCCGATGCCATGAAGTAGGGCGGTACGTCTTTGTGTACGCCTGCGGCAAACGCGGTCATGGCGTAGTCGCCGATGCGGCAGAATTGGAAAACCAGCGTGTATCCGCCCAAAACGACGTAGTCGCCGATGGTAACGTGTCCGGCAAGCGAGGCATTGTTGGCGAAGATGGTATGGTTGCCGACCACGCAGTCGTGCGCGAGGTGGCAGTACGCCATAATCCAGTTGTCGTCGCCGATACGGGTTTCGCCTATGCCGGTTACCGTGCCTAAATTGAAGGTGGTGAATTCGCGGATGGTGTTGCCGTTGCCGATAATCAGCCGGGTCGGCTCGTCGCGGTATTTTTTGTCCTGCGGAATTTCGCCGAGGCTGGCAAATTGGAAAATGCGGTTGTTCTCGCCGATGGTGGTATGACCGTTGATGACGGCGTGCGGGCCGATTTCGGTGTTCGCGCCGATTCGGACGTTGGGACCGATAACGGTGTACGCGCCGACTTTGACGCTGGAGTCGAGTTCGGCTTTGGGGTCGATGACGGCGGTCGGGTGGATGAGGGTCATGTTTTTAATACTCCGCTACTTGTAAGACGAATAATGGGAAATTACAGTGTGTCGATTTCATCGCAGACCGCAATCACTTGATCGCTGAAATGGCCAAATACCGAAGCAGTATCTATATCCATGTAATTAAGTAGTTCAAAAATAGATTGGCGGATATTTCTAGCGTAGCCGGTATCTTTTATTGCACCTTTAAAACAAATCGGCTCGTGATGCGCCAAACGATTACGGAATTTGTTAATATTGGAAAGTTCTCGAAAAATCCATTTTTGGTTATATTGCACACTTGGCGTTGATTTGGGCTTTTTGGGAAAAACTTTCATCAATACTTTCCCTGTAGCATCAAATTGGGCATCTTTCCCTCCTGCAAACAGATACCGCCAAAAACCGAATCCCAGTCCTGCAACCAATTGGTTGTGGTCAAACTTTCCTCCGCTATTATTTTGTATTTTAGATAATGCAACCTTGATTAATTCAGCAGATTCTTTCGTGCCATCTCTTAAAAAGCAACCTTGATATTTTAATGCAGGATTCGTTTGTGGCTGTATGCTGTTATATAACCAGTTTCCGTCTTTAAACGCCTGCCGAAGGCAAATGTCAATTTTGTTCCTTAAAACAATCTCAAATATTGAAACAACATGAAAAAGTTCTCTCGATAAAGATAAATTCAATAAATATAATTTAGATGCTTTGCTTTCCCCAACGGTATTTTTATAACGTTCCATTCTAAAATCAGAAAAAATACTACAGCATTCCTTATAATTCACGCTAACACCTGATTCTTTATTCTTAAATTGACGTTTCAAACTATATTTGATATAGTCAGGCAAAACTAATCCCCACCGCGTCCCTGGGTTTGAATAAGCCCAAACCGGTGGGTTTTCTTTTTATTAGGCCGTCTGAAACCTTCAGACGGCCTTTTTCCGAACGCTCAAACCACGCGTTTGGCACACATAATCACGGCTTCGACGGCGACTTGGCCGTCCACTTTGGCAACGGCGTTGAATTTGCCGATGCCGCGCCGGCTGGTCAGCAGTTCGACTTCAAAGACGAGTTGGTCGCCGGGGATGACTTGGCGTTTGAAGCGGGCTTCGTCTATGCCGGCGAAGAAGAAGAATTCGTTTTCTTTGCGCCCGCCCTCGCTCAAAATCGCCAACGTGCCGCACGCCTGCGCCATCGCTTCGATGATGAGTACGCCGGGCATCACGGGCAGGTCGGGAAAGTGGCCTTGGAACTGCGGTTCGTTTATGGTTACGTTTTTGATGGCGGTCAGGGTTTTCATCGGCTCGAAGGCGGTGATGCGGTCGAGCTGGAGAAACGGATAGCGGTGGGGGATGAGTTTTTGGATGTCTTTGGCTTCGATGGGGAGTTGTACGTCCATGTTCGTCGTATTCCTTGAATAAAGTCGGTTTGGTTATTTGCTGTCTTGACCGGCATCTGAAAGCTGCTGCTCCAGTGTTTTGAGCCGTTTGTTCATTTCGCTTAAGCGGTGGATGTAAACGGCGTTGCGCGCCCATTCTTTATGGGTGGACATCGGGAAGATGCCGGCGAGGTGTTTGCCGCTTTCGGTAATGCTGTGGGTGACGGACGTACCGCCGCCGATGGTGGTTTTGTCGGCGATTTCGATGTGTCCGACCGTACCGACCCCGCCGCCGATGATGCAGTAGCTGCCTATGGTTACGCTGCCGGAGATGCCGGTTTTGGCGGCGATGACGGTGTGCGAACCGATTTTGCAGTTGTGCCCGATTTGGACTTGGTTGTCGATTTTGGTGCCGTTGCCGACGGTGGTGTCGCTCATCGCGCCCCGGTCGATGTTGGTGTTCGAGCCGATTTCTACGTCGTCGCCCAGCGTTACCGCGCCGGTTTGCGGGATTTTGAACCACGAATCGCCGGCAAAGGCGAGTCCGAAACCGTCCGCGCCGATGACCGCGCCGCTGTGGATTTCGACGCGTCTGCCGAGTGTGCAGCCGTAATAAACGACGGCGTTGGGATGCAGGACGACTTCGTCGCCCAGTCTGCAATCGTGTTGGACGACGGCGTTTGCCAAGATGCGGCAGCCTTCGCCGAGTACGGTGTTCGCGCCGATGTAGGCGTTCGCACCGATTTCGCAGCTTGCGGGGACGGTCGCGCCCGGTTCGACGACGGCGGTCGGATGGATGCCGCCGCGCGCTTTGACGACGGGTGAAAACAGGCGCGCGACTTTGGCGAAATAGAGGTAGGGATCGTCGGCGACAATCAGGTTGCGCCCTTCAAATCCGTCTGCTGCTTTGGCGGAAACGATGACCGCACCCGCGCTGCTGTCGTGGACTTCGGCTTTGTATTTCGGATTGGCGAGGAAGCTGATGTGTTCCGCCTGTGCGTCTGCGAGCGGGCGCACGGCGGTGATGGAAATGTCTTCCCCTTGCCATTTCCCGCCGAGCCGCGCGGTGATTTGGGACAGGGTGTAGGTGGCCGGAATCATGGTTTTCCTGTTCGGTATGCCGTCTGAAAGGGTCAGCGGGCGTTCATTTCTTTAATGACGCTGTCGGTAACGTCGTATTGGGTGTTGACGTAAATCACGTCCTGCAAAATGAAATCGTAACCTTCCTGTTTGGCGATTTTGACGATGACGCGGTTGGCGTTTTGCTGGAGGGAGGCAAACTCTTCGTTGCGGCGGAGGTTGTAGTCTTCTTCAAACTGCGCCTGTTTTTTGCGGAACGCTTCGACCAGCCCGCGCCATTTTTCTTCGGCTTGCGCCTTTTTTGCGTCCTTGAGTTTGCCGCCGGCGAGCTGCCTTTCCAAATCCAAGCCTTCGCGTTGCAGTTTTTGCAATTCGTCCTGACGGGCGGAAAATTCGCCGTCCAGCGTTTTTTGGATGTCGCGCGCCTGCTTGGATTCGAGGTAGATGCGCTCGGTGTTGATAAAGCCGATTTTTTGGACGGTGTCGGCGTGCGCGCCTGCGGTGCAGCATAAACCGATCAGGGCTGCGGCAAACGCGCGGGTCAAACGGGTCATAGTAAAACTCCTTCGGATGCTGCCGCAAATGCCGTCTGAATGGCTTCAGACGGCATTTGCGGGATTAGAACGTCGTGCCGAGTTGGAATTGGAAGCGTTGGATTTCGTCTTCCGGTTTTTTCTTCAGCGGGTAGGCGTAGCTGAATTTCATCGGGCCCAAAGGCGAGAGCCAGGTAACCGCGCCGCCGGCGGAATAGCGCAATTCGCCGGCGAAAGTCGATTTGTGGATATTGCCGGGACCGTAAACGTTTTGAGTCCTGCCGCCGGTCGTGCCGGCAGTGCCGGTGCCGACGGTTGCGGAACTGCTGTTGTCGTCGTAGGTTTTGCCGTCCCACACGCTGCCGGCGTCGGCAAACAGGCTCAGGCGGACGGTGCGTGCGTCTTTCGCGCCCGGCATCGGGAAGAGCAGTTCGGCGGCGATGTTGGCTTTTTTGTTGCCGCCGTAGCTGATTTTTTCGCCGTATTCGTCATAGACTTTCGGGCCGAGCGTGCCGCTTTCGTAACCTCGTACCGAGCCTAATCCGCCGCCGTAGAAGTTTTCAAAGAAGGGGATTTCTTTGGTTTTGCCGTAGCCGCCGGCAATGCCGATTTCGCCGCCCAGCATCAGTGTGAAGGTTTTGCTTAAGGGGAAGAACCAGGTTTGGTTGTGGGTGGCGGAGTAGTATTGCAGTTTGCTGCCGGGCAGGGCGATTTCGGCGTTCACGCCCGTCAGGTAGCCGCGCGTCGGCCATAAGGCGCTGTCGGTCTTGTTGCGCCCCCAGCCGACGGTGCCTTTGTACAGCAGGCCTTTGAAGCTGCCGTTTGCGCCGTCGGTTTTGCCGTATTGTCTGATAAAGTCGGCATAGCGTTTGGGGGCTTTGTTATAGGTGTTGACGGCAAGGTGTTCTGCCGCCAGCCCGAAATTGACGCGGTCGTATTCGGTAACGGGGATGCCCGTCCGCACCCCGCCGCCTATGGTGGTGGTTTTATATTGTTTCACGCCGGAGGACGATTTGCGCGGGTCGAAGGCTTTTCCGTAAACATCGTAGCCCAGGCTGACCCCGTCTGCCGTGAAGTACGGATCGGTAAACGACAGCGAGCCGTTAAGCGTGGTTTTGCTCCGCGAGGCGCGCAGGGCGGCCGACTTGCCCGTGCCGAAGAGGTTGTCCTGCGATACGCCGGCAGACATCACCAAGCCGGTATCCTGCACCCAGCCCGCGCTCAAATCCAGCGAACCGGTGGAGCGTTCGGTCAGGCTCATATTCAAATCGACTTGGTCGGGCGTGCCGGCCAGAGGGACGGCGTCGAACCGGACGTTGTCGAAATAGCCCAAAAGCTCGACGCGCTCTTTGGAACGTTGCAGTTTGTCCGTATCGTAAGGCGCGGACTCCATTTGGCGCAATTCGCGGCGCACGACTTCGTCGCGGGTTTTGTTGTTGCCCGTGATGTGGATTTCGTTGACGTAGATTTTCCGGCCGGGTTCGATGTTCAGGACGAAATCGACGGTTTTTGTTTCCGCATCGGGCAGCGGTTGGACATTGATTTCGCTGTATGCGTAGCCAGCCGAACCCATACGGTTTTGGATGGCGCCCAAAACTTCGGTCATCTGCCGGCGTTCGTACCATTTGCCGGGCTTCATCGTCAGCAGTTTTTCCAGTTCGGCTTTGGGGACTTCTTTGGTATCGCCTTCGATGGAGACTTTGCCCCAGCGGAAGCGTTCGCCCTCGTGGACGGTGATTTTGATGGTTTGTTTGGTTTTGCCTTCGTTGGTTTGGATGTCGGTATCGAGGATGCGGAAGTCGAAATAACCGTTGTTTTGGTAAAAGTCGGTTACTTTTTCCATATCTTGGGCGAATTTCCGGCGGTCGAACCGGTTGCTGCGGGTCAGCCACGTCCAAATGCCGCCTTCCGTCAGGGACATTTGCCGCATCAGTTTGCGGTCGGAATAGACTTGGTTGCCTTCAAATTCGATGTCGGTGATTTTGGCGGATTCGCCTTCGTCAACCGCGATGTCTATGGCGACGCGGTTGCGGGAGAGTTTGGTCACTTTGGGCGTGATCTGTATATTGAGTTTGCCGCGTCCGAGATATTCTTCTTTCAATCCGGCGACTGCCTGATTGAGTGTCGCCCGGTTGAAGTATTGCGACTGCGCCAGCCCGAACGATTCGAGGTTTTTCTTGATGGCGTCGTTTTGCAGCATTTTGGCGCCGGTAATGTTGAGCGATCCGATGGCGGGGCGTTCGATAACGGTCAGCAGGAGCTGCCCGTCCGCAGTTTCGACGCGCACGTCGTCGAAAAAGCCGGTGGCGTACAGGCTTTTGATGATTTCGCCGCCGCGCCCGTCGTTGTAGTTGTCGCCGATTTTGACGGGCAGGTAGCTGAAGACGGTACTCGGTTCGGTATGCTGCAGGCCTTCGATGCGGATGTCGCGGACGGTGAAGTCGGCAAATGCCAGCAGCGGTATGCCGAAAAGCATCAGGGCGGAGGCAATCTGTTTCAGTTTCATTGTCAGTTCCTTGTGGTGCGCTACGCCGTTCGGACGGCATAACGGAATGTAAAATTTCAGCCCGTCAGCCGGGCAATGTCGTTGAAGAAGGCGACCGCCATCATCAGCAGCATCAGGGCGAACCCGAGGCGCAAACCGATGTTTTGGACGCGTTCGCCCAAAGGTTTGCCGCGTATCCATTCGGCAGTATAAAACACGAGGTGGCCGCCGTCCAAAACGGGAACCGGCAACAGGTTCAGCACGCCGAGGCTGATGCTGACCAGCGCCAGAAATTCCAAATAGCTCTGCAAACCGAGTTCGGCGGATTGTCCGGCAATATCGGCAATGGTCAGCGGGCCGGAAATATGGCTGACGGAGGCATTGCCGCTAATCAGTTTGCCGAAAAATTTGACGGTTGTCCACGAGTGGGAAACGGTTTTTTCCCAGCCCATACCGAATGCGCGCGCGACTGTCGGGCGGTAGCTGCGGCGGATTTGCGCGTCCCACGCCCTGTCGGGCCGGGGAAACACTCCGACGCGCCCGATCAGGGTGTGGTCGGATTGTTCGACAGTATCGGGGCGGATGTCGGCGGTACGGGTTTGTCCGGCGCGTTCGTAGCTTAAGGCGATTTTCCTGCCGGGGCTTTGGCGGGTCAGGTTTGCCCATTCTTGCCACGAGGCGATGGGTTCGCCGTCGGCGGCAGTCAGTTTGTCGCCCGGTTGCAGGCCTGCTTTTTCGGCGGGGCTGCCTTTTTCCACGCCGCCGACAACGGTTGTGATTTTAAAGGGCATCAGTCCGATGTAGCCTTGGTTTTTTGCGATTTTACCGGCTTCCGGCGTGCCTGCGGCATCGATGGTGCGGACGGTTTGCGCGCCCGATGCCGTCTGAACGGCGACGGCGACTTTGCCGGCTTCGAGGTTGAGGACGATTTCGGTTTGCGCGCCGCCCCAGTCTTGGACGGCAACGCCGTTGACGGTCTGTATTTTGTCGCCGCTTTGGAAGCCGGCGCGGGCGGCAATGGTGCCGGGTTCGACTGTGCCGACATAGGGGCGCAGTTCGGTTACGCCGAAGGAAAAACTCAAGCCGTACAGCAAAACCGCCAGTGCGAGGTTGGTCAGCGGGCCGGCGGCGACAATGGCGATGCGTTTGGCGGGATGCTGTTTGTCGAAAGCGTAGGGCAGGTCTGCCTGCGCCACTTCGCCCTCGCGCGTATCAACCATTTTGACGTAGCCGCCCAGCGGAATAGGGGCGAAACACCATTCGGTGCCGCCGCGTTTTCGGGTGAAAAACGGTTTGCCGAAGCCGATGGAAAAACGCAGCACTTTTACGCCGCACAATCTGGCGACGATGTAGTGTCCGAACTCGTGCAGGCTGACCAAAATCAGGATGGCGAAGATAAAAGCAAGTAGGGTGTGCAAATGACTTTCCTTTGTCCGTGTGTCCGGACGGCATTAGTTTAGTGTGCGGATAAATGCTTGTGCCTGTGCGCGTGTCCGTGCATCTTGCGCCAACAGTCCTTCTATATCGCCTATGCCGTCTGAAAAGTCTTGTGCGAGGCAGTGGGCGACGGTTTTGGCAATGTCGGTAAACTTAATCCGTCCGTCCAAAAAGGCGGCGACGGCGGCTTCGTTGGCGGCGTTCAATACGCATGGCGCGGCTCCGCCCGCGTTCATGGCTTCATAGGCGAGCTTCAGACAGGGGAAGCGATCGAAGTCAGGCTTTTGGAAGGTCAGCGCGGACAATGCGTCGAAATCCAGGTCGCCGACTCCCGAATCGATGCGTTCGGGCAGGCCCAAACAATAGGCGATGGGCGTACGCATATCGGGATTGCCCAGTTGCGCCAGCACGGAGCCGTCGCGGTAGCGCACCATACTGTGTATTACGGATTGCGGATGGATGACGACTTCGAGCTTGTCAGGCGGGCAGTCGAACAGCCAATGCGCTTCAATCAGCTCCAAGCCTTTGTTCATCATCGTGGCGGAATCGACAGAAATTTTGCGCCCCATGCGCCAATTTGGGTGCTTGACCGCTTGGTCGGGCGTAATGCGGTCGAACGTGTTTAAATCGGTCGTCAGAAACGGGCCGCCGGAAGCGGTCAGGATAATCGAACGGATGCCGTGTTCGTTCAGACGACCTGTGTAATCGCGCGGCAAAACTTGGAAAACGGCGTTGTGTTCGCTGTCGATAGGCAACACTGCCGCGCCGTTTGCGCGCGCGGTTTCCATAAACAACGCGCCGGAAACCACCAGCGTCTCTTTGTTTGCCAGATAAATGGTTTTGCCTTTTTGCGCCGCTGCCAGCGCGGAAGGCAGCCCCGCCGCACCGACAATGGCGCACATGACACCGCTGACTTCGCCGGCAGATGCAACGTCAACCAATGCCTGCGCGCCGTATAAAACCTGCGTCGCCGTGCCGTCGCGTTTCAACAGGGCTTCAAGCCGGGCGGCGTGTTCCGCATCGGCAACGACGGCATATTCGGGGCGGAACGTCCGGCATTGAGCCGCCAGCTTCTCAACCTGCTTATGCCCAGCCAACGCGAATACGCGGAATTTGTCGGGGTGGCGGGAGACAACGTCCAGCGTGCTTTCGCCTATGCTGCCGGTACTGCCTAATATGGTCAGGACTTGTGGTGTCATAATGGGGATAACTTCATACCGGATGCCGTCTGAAGCGGTTTCAGACGGCATAGAGTCAATTTAAAACCGACATCATCGCCGCATAGACGCTGATAACGGCAATCAGGCTGTCCACGCGGTCGAACACGCCGCCGTGTCCGGGCAGCAGCTTGCTGCTGTCTTTGATGCCTGCCGCGCGCTTGAGCCAGCTTTCTAAAAGGTCGCCGCATATGCTGACAACGGTCAGCACCAAACCGATTAACACGGTATCGAACCAGCCTGTATCGAATGCCGTCCAGCCGGCACTTCGTACGGCGGTTATATACACGGCCACGCAAACCGCGCCGCCGATTGCGCCTTCCCAGCTCTTGCCGGGGCTGATTGCCGGTGCGATTTTGTGTTTGCCGAACGCCTTGCCGCTGAAATACGCGCAAACGTCGGCAATCCACACCAAACCCATCACGGCGAGCAGCGGCAGGGCATCATCGGGGTGCGGGCGCAGGGATACGAGCGCGAACCAAAACGGCATAACCAAAAGCCAGCCGACGGTATAAGCCTGCCAACCGCCGTTCAATTTCCATTTGAATCTCAACCACAAAGGCATCACGGCGAGCCAAAACGCCAAAACAACATACCAAACCAAATTGGGCAGCATCCAGCCGCCCGCATAGGCAACCACGCCGAAAACCAAGGTTGCGGCGAGGTAATGGTTGGTTTCGGTTTTGCACAAACCGCTCATACGGGCATATTCCCACAAGGCAATCAGGGCAATCAGTCCGCAAAATGCCGCCCACAGCCATTGCGGCGCGTAAAACAGCATACCCAGCATCAGCGGCAGCAGCCACAGCGCGGTTATTACCCGTTGTTTCAGCATATCAATCCCTTTGCTGTTCGATAGGTAGTTGCTCGGAGGTGCGTCCGAACCGCCGTTCGCGTTTTTGGAACGAGGAGACGGCGGCATCTAAGGCGGTTTCGTCGAAATCGGGCCACAGGATGTCGGTGAAATACAGTTCGGCATACGCCATCTGCCAGAGCAGGAAATTGCTGATGCGTGTTTCGCCGCCGGTGCGGATGAACAAATCCGGCTCGGGCGCATCGCCCAGCATCAGGTATTTTGCCAGCATGTCTTCCGTGATTTCCGATACGCCGTCTGCAAGCAGCCTGTTTGCCGCCTGCAAAATATCCCAGCGGCCGCCGTAATCGGCGGCAATGCTCAGGGTCAGGCCGGTATTGTTTGCCGTCAAGGCTTCTGCTTCTTCGATGCCTTGCAGAATCTGCCGGTTGAAGCGTTCGCGGCTGCCCAATATCTTCAGGCGCATATTGTTTTCGTGCAGGCGGCGCACCTGTTTTTGCAAAGCCTGTAAAAACAGCCCCATCAGGAACGAAACTTCGTCTTCGGGGCGGCGCCAGTTTTCGGTTGAAAAGGCAAATACGGTCAGATATCGCACACCCAGTCCGGCGCAATGCTTCACCATATTTTCCAACGCGTCCAAACCGCGTTTGTGTCCCATTATGCGCGGGAGGAAACGCTTTTTCGCCCAACGGCCGTTGCCGTCCATAATCACGGCGATATGCCTCGGGATGGCGGTGTGTTCCAAAACGGCCTGCGTGCTGCTTTTCATGTCTGCCTTTCGCGGTTCGGCGTTCGGATGCCGTCTGAACGCCGGACCGTGCAGGTTAAACCGCCATCAAATCTTCTTCTTTGGCAGTCAGGAGTTTGTCGGCTTCGGCAATGTATTTGTCGGTCAGTTTTTGAACCGCCTCTTCGCCCCGGCGTGCCTCGTCTTCGGAAATTTCTTTGTCTTTGAGGAGTTTTTTGATGTGGTCGTTGGCATCGCGGCGCACGTTGCGGATGGAGACGCGGCCTTCTTCCGCTTCGCCGCGTACGACTTTAATCAGGTCTTTGCGGCGTTCTTCGGTCAGCATCGGCATAGGCACGCGGATCAAATCGCCGACGGATGCCGGGTTCAGTCCCAAGTTTGAATCGCGGATGGCTTTCTCGACTTTGGCAGCCATATTGCCCTCAAACGGTTTCACGCCGATGGTGCGCGCGTCCAGAAGCGTCACGTTGGCAACCTGGCTGACGGGGACCATACTGCCCCAGTATTCGACTTCCACTTGGTCGAGCAGGCCGGTATGCGCGCGGCCGGTACGCACTTTCGCCAGATTTTCTTTCAGTACTTCGACCGAACGCTGCATCTTGCCTTCGGCTGTTTTTTGAATATCGTTAATCATATTGTTCTTTCGGTGGGATAAGGTGGGCGGGCAGCCGTCCGAACGCGCTTCAAACCTTTCAGACGGCATAAAGACCGTTAACCGCGAATAGTACCGTTATTCGGGCATGACGACAAGGCAGATGCCTGTAGGAAGGGTGTTTCACCTTTCCAGGTTTTTTTTAATTGCCGCTGCAATTTCGTAGGCAAGGTTGACGGGGACGGCGTTGCCAATCATTTTGTATGCGTCGTTGACATTTTGATAGATGAATTTGAAGTTGTCGGGAAAGCCTTGGATTCTTGCAACTTCGCGTACCGTCATCCTCCGATACAGTGTTTCTTTGCCGGCGGCAAAACGGTAGTCGTTTGCCCCGTGCTTTTCCATCTTTGGGGCTTGCGGGTGGAGTTGGCACTGCCTGCCTGAAGCTTGGACGGTAAAACCCTGTTCATCCCACGCTTTAACGCGGTTCCGGCTCATAAAAATAGGGGAAAAACTGCCGGTAAAATATTCGTTGTTGTTGACCGCGTCGGGGTTGGTCTTGTTTTGCGGGGCGGAAGGTACGGCTGTGTCCTGCAAATCCCAAATAACGTCCCTCAATGTAATCTTGTCTTTGTCTTCGACCGTCGAACCTTTTGGAAAAGAAAATTGTATTTCCAAGTCTTTACGGAAACCGATGTAGAAGACCCTTTTGCGTTCCTGTGCCACACCGTAGTCTTTGGCGTTGGCCATAGTCAAGGTTACGTCGTATCCGCATTCGTCAAACATTTTCAGCAGGTTTTGTACGGCTTCGTTGTGGCGGTTTGCCAGCATTCCGCTGACGTTTTCCGCCAAAAAGAATTTAGGCTGTTTGCTTTTCAAAATACGGATGTAGTCGAAAAACAACTGTCCGCGCGCATCGTCGATACCGCGCAAAGCTCCCGCTTCAGACCAAGACTGGCAGGGTGGGCCGCCGATAATCCCGTCGATTCCTTCAGGGAAATCTTCTTCTTTAATCTTGCGTATATCGCCTTCTATCAAATGGGTTTTTGGATGGTTTGCCTTGAAGGTTGCCCAAATGGTTTTATCGTATTCGTTGGCGGCGGGGATTTCAAATCCCGCTTTTTCGAAACCCAAATCCAAACCGCCGCAACCGCTAAACAAACTAATGATTTTCATAGGATTATAAGTAGTAGGTGATGAGTTTTGCATTTCTTAATCGCGCCGGGTTGTTGGGGGTTTTTAATCTTAATGTCGGAAATGGCCAGTTTGGAATCCTGTATGGCAAGCAGCTTGTCTGTATTGTTAAAACTATTCCATTTGTCTTCGTTGATAATGGCCATGAAATTGAAACTTTTTTCCATATCCCGTTGGTAAATATAGTTGAAGACAAACCATGGATTTTCGATTCCCCACATACCCCGTACTCTCAGATAAGTTATGTTGAGCGGATCAATGCGGTTGACCCTGCCCAGTTCTTTGGTTTCTGCAAACTGTATGCCGCCGATGTTGCTGATTCCGTCTTTAATTTGATTTTTTATTTTCAAATAGCATTCGGCATCGGCGCAGTAGTCAGTTCCGTAAACCATTGCCAAGTGTTTGAGGTTTTTCTTCTTATCAACGACACCGACAATATAGATGATGTCTTTCTCTTCCCATTTTTCTGCATCTTTACATGCTTTTGTAAGCATACTGTCATTAATGGAGAGCTTTGATTTTGGGTGGCTGCTATTCAGTGCCAGTGCGGAATCTTTACTTTCAATTTTCTTAACTTCAATGGCATCCCCGTTTCGCAACATGGCATCAGGCGGGTTGGAGTTGTTGCCCAAATATGAGAATGCTTTTGCGTGTTGAGCTATACGTTGGGTTTCATTTAGGTTGAAACTGCCGGAAAACAAGTCTTTTACATATTCTTCCAAATCATCACCTGCCTGATTGGCACGATTGTTGCTTTGAGAATGGGATTTGACTCCGACAACAGGGTTGTTAACCAAATTGATGATGGCATCGATAATGTTCATGGTTTTTCCTTGGAGTTTTGCGGCAGATTATAGCAAAACCGTCTGGATATTTATCAGACCGATGCCGTCTGAAGCGGCAGGCGTTTCAGACGGCATCGTGTCCGGCCCTCAACCGTGTTCCCGCGTTTCAAGCAGGCTTTGGCGCAGGTGTTGGCGTTCGTGGGCATCCAGCCATTTGCGGCGGGTGCGTTGCAGCAGGATGACGAGGGCGGAAATTTCCTGACGCATATTGGTGCTGAGCCAGAGGAAGCCCTGCCATTGGTAGTGGAGGTGTTCGGCGAGGGCTTCCAGTTCGGGGTTGATGGCGGTGTCGGTGCGGATGCGGCGGGCGTGCCTGCCGTTGATGAGGGCGACGGTTTGTTGCAGGTCGGTTTGGAGTTGGGTGAAGTGGCGGTCGAGCAGCCGGATTTCGCCGCTGTTGAGTTTCGGGGCTTGCAGCTTGGCGGCGGTGGTCAGGAGCAGCTCGGTGGTGTTGACGATTTTACGGTGGGCGTGCTGCATGGCTTCCATCATGGCGGGGCTGATGCGGCTTTCGCCCGATGTGGCGGCGAGGTGGCTGCGGCTTTTGACCATGCGTGCGTTGATTTGGCGCATTTTAATCATATTCTGCTCCAAACGTTCGCGCGTCATACGTCTGCCGTTGCTGATTTCGGCAATCATTTTGCTGCAGTCGGTCAGGTTGTCGGCAAGCATGAAACGCCACATCAGTGTGGATTTCAGCGGCAGCAGTTTGGCGGCGGCAATGGCGATGGCCGCGCCGATGAGGACGTTCATCGCGCGCATCAGGCCGCTGTCGAGCCAGTGGAGGCCGTTGTCGCCGATGAGCATACACATGGTCAGTCCCGCCAGCATAGGGACGTAGCCGTTTTTGCCGACCGCCGCCCAACCGGCCAGTGCGCTTGCCGTGCCGACGGTGAGGTAGAAGAGGAGGTTGTCGTGGAAATAATGCTGGTTCAGCCATAAAACGCCCAAACCCGCGCCCAGTCCGATGACCGTGCCGAGCATACGTTCCACCGCCTTGGAGTAAATCGCGCCTTGGAACTGGAGCATACCGAGGACGACGAAGACGGTCATACCTATCCATTCGCCGTGTTGGAGGTGGAACAGCCGGGCGAGTGCGGTGGCGGACAGGACGGCCCCGCCGAGCCGGACGGAGTGGATGAGGCGGCGGTAGCGGTAGCGTTCGTAGGAGTTGAGCCAGCGGCCGGAAAGGCGTTTGCGTTGCGAGGAGTTCATATCGGTTGCCGTCTGAAGCGGAAATGTGAAAAAGCACAGGCTTCCCGAGGGAGGGTCTGTGCTTGGTATTGGTGCCGGAGAAGGGAATCGAACCCCCGACCTTCGCGTTACGAATGCGCTGCTCTACCGACTGAGCTACACCGGCTTTTTTCGTTATGATATATATGAACGGTTGTTTGTGCAACTTTTTGGGCGGGCGGCAAGGCAGTGCGCGGTATAATTCGGTCTGTTTCGGAAGAGGGGGACGGCGATGTTTGTGAACGAGAAATATCCTTATGCGGCTTTGTTTGCGGGGCTGGTGTTTTTGACGCTGCCGTTTGCGTTGGCGGTGCATGATGCCTTTGCGCTTGCGTTCGGACGGGCAGGGCTGCTGGTGTCGGTGTCGGACGGCGGATTCGGCCGGCGTGGCGGTTGGGACGGCACTGTTTGGTTTGTGTTCGGTGTGTTTGCGTTTTTGAATGTGGTTGTATCGGCAGGCCTGACGAAGCTGGCGTATAAGAAGATGATGCGGCGGCATTCGCGTTACGCGCTGTTTCTGTCGGGCGTGGCGGCTTGCGCGGCTGCGGCGGTGGCTTGGATTTTCGAGCTGTTGTTGGGTAGTGCCGCCTTGGGCGGGCTGCGCGGGGAGGCGGTGTTGGAATATGCGTTTGCCGTGTGGCTGGTGTCTATGCTGACGCTGCCCAAACGCTTGACGCGCGCGCCGGTGCAGCCGGTGGTGTTTCACAGGAAAAAATAGGTTGGAACGGAAAATGCCGTCTGAAACGCCGAGACGCGGTTTCAGACGGCATGTTTTTCCGTTAACATTACGCCTGAACATGGACAGGATAGGGATATGGAACGCAAAGAACGCCTGCAATCGGGCATCGCCGCATTGGGTTTGGATATTTCCGCAGCGGCACAGGACAGGCTTTTGGCCTATGTGGATTTGTTGAAAAAGTGGAACAAAACCTACAATCTGACCGCCCTGCGCGACGAGGAAAAAATGATTGTCCATCATCTTTTGGACAGCCTGACGCTGCTGCCCCATATCGAGGGTGTGCAAACGATGCTGGATGTCGGTTCGGGCGGCGGCCAGCCCGGCATTCCGGCGGCGGTGTGCCGTCCGGATGTGCAGATAACCCTTTTGGATGCGAATACGAAGAAAACGGCTTTTTTACAGCAGGCGGTTATCGAGTTGGGATTGGACAATGTGCGCGTGGTATCCGGACGTGTGGAGGCGGTTTCGGACGTGCGTGCCGACGTGGTTACCAGCCGTGCGTTTGCAGAACTGGCGGATTTTGTGTCGTGGACGGTGCATCTGTTAAAAGACGGCGGCTACTGGGCGGCGATGAAGGGCGTGTATCCGCAGGGGGAAATCGACCGCCTGCCGCAGGATGTGTGCGTTGAAAAGATCCAAAGGCTCGAAGTGCCGGGCTTGGATGCGGAACGCCATATCGCCATACTCCGCAAGCGTTGAGCGCGCTTCAGACGGCATGAATACCTTTTTTGTGCGGATAAAGGTAAAATTCCGCACTGTTTTTCTTTTTTCAACATCAGACGGGACACGGGCGGGACATGAGTGCGAACATCCTTGCCATCGCCAATCAGAAGGGCGGTGTGGGCAAAACGACGACGACGGTAAATTTGGCGGCTTCGCTGGCATCGCGCGGCAAACGCGTGCTGGTGGTCGATTTGGATCCGCAGGGCAATGCGACGACGGGCAGCGGCATCGACAAGGCGAGTTTGCAGTCCGGCGTTTATCAGGTCTTATTGGGCGATGCGGACGTGAAATCGGCGGCGGTACGCAGCAAAGAGGGCGGATACGCTGTGTTGGGCGCGAACCGCGCGCTGGCCGGCGCGGAAATCGAGCTGGTGCAGGAAATCGCCCGGGAAGTGCGTTTGAAAAACGCGCTCAAGGCAGTGGCGGAAGATTACGACTTTATCCTGATCGACTGTCCGCCTTCGCTGACGCTGTTGACGCTTAACGGCTTGGTGGCGGCGGGCGGCGTGATTGTGCCGATGTTGTGCGAATATTACGCGCTTGAGGGGATTTCCGATTTGATTGCGACCGTGCGCAAAATCCGTCAGGCGGTCAATCCCGATTTGGACATCACAGGCATCGTGCGTACGATGTACGACAGCCGCAGCAGGCTGGTTGCCGAAGTCAGCGAACAGTTGCGCGGCCATTTCGGGGATTTGCTTTTTGAAACCGTCATCCCGCGCAATATCCGCCTTGCGGAAGCGCCGAGCCACGGTATGCCGGTTATGGCTTATGATGCGCAGGCAAAGGGTACCAAGGCGTATCTTGCCTTGGCGGACGAGCTGATGGCGAGGGTGTCGGGGAAATAGGTCAATCCAAATCGGGCTGCCCGTGCCTTTATGTTGTCGGGACGGGTGCGTGAATAGGCGGATTAAAATAAAAAATACTTATGTTGTCATTTATCGTCATTCCTGCAAAAACAAAAAATCAAAAACTGAAGTTTCGTCATTCCCGCGCAGGCGGGAATCTAGGTCTGTCGGCACGGAAACTTATCGGGTAAAACGGTTTTTCCAACCCTGAGACTCCGGATTCCTGCTTTTGCGTGAATCCGGTTTTTTGAGTTTCAGTCATTTCCGATAAATTCTTGCAGCTTTGAGTTTCTAGATTCCCGCCTGCGCGGGAATGACGGATTTTAGGTTTCTTTTTTGATTTTCTGTTTTCGCGGGAATGGAGGTTCGGAAGTTTCCCGAAATTCAAAAAAAACGGAAACCGGACGGACTGGATTTCAGCCTGCTCGGGAATGACGGATTTTAGGTTTCTCTTTTGATTTTCTGTTTTCGCGGGAATGACGGTTTGGAAGTTACACGAAACTTAAAAACAACTGAAACCCAAAAAACTAAATTACCGCCCGTGTGTGAATGACGGTTTGGGTTCTTTATCTTTGAAGTTGCGATGCCGGAAATGCCGTCTGAAGGCTTCAGACGGCATTTTTTGTGCCGGTTTAAAACAACGCCTGCTGCGCGAGCAGGTTTCTGACGGGGGCGAAGTCTCGGCGGTGTTCGGGCAGCACGCCGTATTGTTTGAGGGCTTCCAGATGCTGCTTCGTGCCGTAGCCTTTGTGTTTGTCGAAACCGTATTGGGGATGGCGTTGCGCCAGTGCGTACATTTCCGCATCGCGTGCGGTCTTTGCCAAAACGGATGCGGCGGAGATTTCGATGATTTTGCTGTCGCCTTTGACGACTGCTTCGGCAGGGATGCCCAAATGTTCGGGAATGCGGTTGCCGTCGATGAATATTTTTTCGGGACGCACGGACAAACCGTCAACGGCGCGTTTCATGGCGAGCATGGTGGCGTGCAGGATGTTGAGGCTGGCGATTTCTTCGGGCCCGGCGGCGGCGACGTGCCACGCAACCGCTTGATTTTTTATCATTTCGGCAAGCGCGTCGCGTTTTTTCTCGCTGAGTTTTTTGGAGTCGGTCAGTCCGGGCAGGTCGAATGTTTCCGGAAGGATGACGGCGGCGGCAAACACGCTGCCGACTAAAGGCCCGCGTCCTGCCTCGTCTACGCCGGCGGTCAGTATGTGCATGATGTTTCCTGTCGGGATGGTGCGATGCCGTCTGAAAAGGGTTTCAGACGGCATCGCGCCGATGTGTTTATTTCGCGTCTTTAAACCCGCGCTTCAAATGCACCATCAGCAGTGCGACGGCGGCAGGCGTTACGCCGGAAATGCGGCCGGCTTGTCCGACGGTTTCGGGTTTGTGCTGATTCAGTTTCTGCTGCACCTCGGCGGATAAGCCTTTGACTTTGCTGTAATCGATGTCGTCGGGCAGCTTTAAGGTTTCGATGTCGCGGCGGCTGTCGATTTCTTCGTTTTGGCGGTCGATATAGCCTTGGTATTTGACTTGGATTTCGACTTGTTCGACCACTTCGGCGGAGAGGTTTTCAGACGGCATCGCGCCTTCGAGCGTCATCAGCGCGGCGTAGTCGAGGTTGGGGCGGCGCAGGAGGTCGTGCAGGTTGGCTTCGCGGCTGAGTTTTTGTCCGAACACGCGGATTTGTTCGTCTTCGGCGAGTTTTTGCGGCGCGTACCACGTTGTTTTCAAACGTTGGATTTCGCGTTCGACGGCTTCGCGTTTTTCGTTGAACATGCGCCATTGCGCTTCACCCACCAAGCCGATTTTGTAGCCGTCTTCGGTCAGGCGCATATCGGCGTTGTCTTCCCTGAGTTGCAGGCGGTATTCGGCGCGGCTGGTGAACATGCGGTAGGGTTCGTTCACGCCTTTGGTGATGAGGTCGTCCACCAATACGCCGAGGTAGGCTTGTTCGCGGCGCAGCAGGAGCGGGTCTTGTTCGCGGACGTATTGCACGGCATTCGCGCCTGCGAGCAGGCCTTGTGCGGCGGCTTCTTCGTAGCCGGTCGTGCCGTTGATTTGCCCGGCGAAAAACAGTCCGGCAATGGTTTTGGTTTCGAGGCCGGCCTTGAGGTTGCGCGGGTCGAAGTAGTCGTATTCGATGGCGTAGCCGGGGCGCAGGATATGGGCGTTTTCCAAACCTTTCATACTGCGGACGAGGGCGATTTGGATGTCGAACGGCAGGCTGGTGGAGATACCGTTGGGGTAGTATTCGTGCGTGGTCAGACCTTCGGGTTCGAGAAAGATCTGGTGGCTGTCTTTGTCGGCGAAGCGGTTGATTTTGTCTTCGATGGACGGACAATAACGCGGGCCCACGCCTTCGATTTTGCCGGTAAACATCGGGCTGCGGTCGAAGCCTGAACGGATGATGTCGTGGGTTTGCAGGTTGGTATGCGTAATCCAGCAGGACACTTGGCGCGGGTGCATTTCGGCACTGCCGCGCACGGACATTACCGGAACGGGTGTGTCGCCGGGCTGTTCGGTCAGTTGGGAAAAGTCAATCGTGCGTCCGTCGATGCGCGGCGGCGTGCCGGTTTTCAGACGGCCTTGCGGCAGGTTCAATTCGTGCAAACGGCCGCCCAGCGATTTGGCGGCAGGATCGCCGGCGCGGCCGCCTTCGTAGTTTTCCAAACCGATGTGGATTTTGCCGGACAAAAACGTGCCTGCGGTCAACACCACGGCGCGTGCTTTAAACTCCACGCCCATCGCGGTAACCACGCCGCTGATGCGTTCGCCATCGAGTGTTACGTCTTCGACGGCTTGTTGGAAAAGGTCGAGGTTTTCTTGGTTTTCCAGCATTTCGCGGATGGCGGCTTTATACAGGATACGGTCTGCCTGCGCGCGCGTGGCACGAACCGCCGCGCCTTTGCTGGCGTTCAAGCGGCGGAACTGGATACCGGATTTGTCGGTCGCCAACGCCATCGCGCCGCCCAATGCGTCGAGTTCGCGTACCAAATGCCCTTTGCCGATGCCGCCGACGGAGGGGTTGCACGACATTTGTCCGAGCGTTTCGATGTTGTGTGTGAGCAAAAGCGTCTGCGCGCCCATACGGGCGGCGGCGAGTGCGGCTTCCGTGCCGGCGTGTCCGCCGCCGACGACGATGACATCGTAGGTTTTGGAGTAAATCATGTGGGTCATAGTGTGTCTTGCCTGCCGGTTTTTCAGACGGCATTCCAAGCGGGATGCCGTCTGAAAAACGAAATGGATTCAAAAGTAAAGGTTTGGGATTGTACGCTTTTTCGCTTTGTTTTTACAGTGCGCGCGGAAAGAGAAAAGCCGCTTCGCGGGGAAGCGGCTCCGGTAAGGGCGGGATTTACCAAACGTCGGATTTGATGCGGCGTTTCAGGCCCGGATGTTCGGAAAGTTTGAACTCGGGGTCTTTGCCCATTTTCAGCTTGGCGGTGTAATCGCGCAGCAGCATAAACGCCAAGGGCGAGAGCAGCAGGATGGCGACGAGGTTGATCCACGCCATGATGCCCATCGCCATGTCCGCCATATCCCATACCAAAGGCACATTGGCAACCGCGCCGAAATAAACCCACGCCAAAACCAGCATACGGAAGACGGCGGTAACCAGCCAATGGCTCTTGATGAATTGGACGTTGGACTCGGCATAGGCATAGTTGCCGATAACGGTGGAAAAGGCAAACATAAACAGGATGACGGCGAGGAAGCCCGCGCCCCATTGGCCCACTTGGCTGACAATCGCCGCCTGCGTCAATGCCGCGCCGCTCAAATCGCCGTAAGGCTGTTGGTAAATCAAGATGATAAAGGCGGTGCAAGAACAAACGATGATGGTATCGACAAACACGCCCAGCATTTGAATCATACCTTGGGAAACAGGGTGTTTCACTTCGGCAGCGGCGGCGGCGTTAGGTGCGGAACCCATACCCGCCTCGTTGGAATACAGGCCGCGTTTGATGCCCATCATCATCGTTTGCGAAATCAGACCGCCGAGGAAACCGCCGCCCGCCGCCTCGACATTAAACGCGTTGCCGAAAATCTGACCGAACACGTCCGGAATCATCGGAAGATTGGTCAAAATGATGAAAAGCGCGATAAAGAGGTACAAAACCGCCATTAAAGGCACGACGATTTCCGCCGCTTTAGATACGCGCCTGATGCCGCCGAAGATAATCGGCGCGGTTAAAATCACCAGGGCAACGCCGACATAATGAGGCTCCCAACCCCACGCCGCTTTGACGGTATCGGCGATGGTATTGGTCTGAACCGCTTCAAACACAAAGCCGAAACAGAAAATCAGGCTCAGGGCGAACAACACGCCCAGCCATTTCTGCCCCAGCCCTTGCGTGATGTAGTAGGCGGGGCCGCCCCGGAAATGGTGGTTGTCGTAGTCGCGGACTTTAAAGAGCTGCGCCAGCGAGGATTCGACAAACGCCGAACTCATACCGATTAAGGCAGTTACCCACATCCAAAACACCGCGCCCGGCCCGCCGACTTTGATGGCGATGGCTACGCCGGCGATGTTGCCCACGCCCACGCGGCTGGCAAGGCCGGTTACAAATGCCTGAAACGGCGTGATGCCGTGAGGGTCGTCCCCCTGTTTGCGGCCGCCGAGCATTTCTTTGATGCTGCGCCCGAACAGGCGGAATTGGACAAAGCCCGTGGTTACGGTAAAGAAAAGCCCCGTACCCAAAAGCATATAAACCAAATAAGACCACATCGGGTCGTTGATGGCGCCGACCCAGCCGTGCAGCCATTCGGTAAAGTTCTCGTTCATATCGCTTCCTTAAAGTTGAAACCCGCACATATGGCGGTATGTAAGCAGGGTTTAAATTTTGTAAACGCCCATTCTAGCAGATTGTCAACAAAATCAGAAAAATTTACATCGCCGCGCGGCTGCGGCGTTAGAATCGCATTTTGCTTGGAGCAAACGAAATGAAACAGCCCGTCTTTGCCGTTACTTCCGGCGAGCCTGCCGGCATCGGCCCCGATATTTGTCTGGACTTGGCATTTGCCCGCCTGCCCTGCCGCTGCGCGGTATTGGGCGACAAAAACCTGTTGCGCGCGCGCGCCGAAGCCTTGGGAAAAAGCGTTGTCTTGCGCGACTTCGATCCGGAATCAGGCGGCGCGCCCGAAGAAAGCGTGCTGGAAGTACTGCACATCCCGGCCGCCGTACCGGTTGGGCCGGGCAAACTCGATCCCGCCAACGCCGCCTATGTGCTGCAACTTTTGGACACCGCGCTCGCAGGCATTTCAGACGGCATTTTCGACGGCATCGTTACCGCGCCGCTGCACAAAGGCATTATCAACGACGCGCGCGCAAGCACAGGTTTTTTCAGCGGACACACCGAATATCTGGCGGAAAAAAGCGGCACGGGGCAGGTTGTGATGATGCTTGCCGGCAAAGGCCTGCGCGTCGCCCTCGTAACGACCCACCTGCCGCTGAAAGACGTTGCCGCCGCCATCACGCAACCGCTGATTGAAAGCGTCGCACGCATTTTGCATCACGATTTGAAACACAAATTCGGCATCAAAAATCCCAAAATCCTAGTCGCCGGACTCAATCCCCACGCCGGCGAAGGCGGACACCTCGGACACGAAGAAATCGAAACCGTCATCCCCGCGCTCGAAAACCTGCGCCGCGAAGGGATAAACCTTGCCGGTCCTTATCCGGCGGACACGCTGTTCCAACCGTTTATGCTCGAAGGTGCGGATGCCGTATTGGCGATGTACCACGACCAAGGGCTGCCCGTCTTGAAATATCACAGCTTCGGACAGGGCGTGAACATCACGCTGGGACTGCCCTTTATCCGCACCTCCGTCGATCACGGCACCGCGCTCGATTTGGCGGCAACCGGCAGGGCGGACTCCGGCAGCCTGATAACTGCCGTGGAGACCGCTGTCGAGATGGCGCGCGGCAGCCTTTAAAGATGATAAAAGACCCGTCATTTCCACGATCGCCGTCATTCCCACGAAAGTGGGAATCTAGAAACGCAAAGTTGCAGGAATTTATCGGAAACGACTGAAACCGACGGACTGGATTCCCGCCTGCGCGGGAATGACGAAACCCACCACACCGTCATTCCCACGGAAGTGGGAATCTAGAAACGCAAAGCTGCAGGAATTTATCGGAAATGACAGAAACCCGACGGACTGGATTCCCGTCTGCGCGGGAATGACGAAACCCGCATCCCGTCATTCCCGCGACCGCCGTCATTCCCACGAAAGTGGGAATCTAGAACCACAACGTTAAGGCGGTTTATCGGAAAAACCGAAACCGAACGAACCTAGATTCCCGCCTGCGCGGGAATGACGAAAGGTTGCAGTAATCACGGGAATGGCGAAGCTTCGGACGGCATCGTCCGCCCTCCGCACCGTCATTCCCGCGCAGGCGGGAATCCAAGACTTCGGGCAGCGGCAATCTTCAAAGATTATCTGAAAGTTTGCGTTTCTAGATTCCCGTTTTCACGGGAATGACGGAATGTTTCGGTAATCATGGGAATGACGAAAGGTTGCGGTAATCACGGGAATGGCGAAGCTTCAGACGGCATTGCAGGTATCCGAATCCATGTAAAAAAGAGGTTCTGCGAAACAGAACCTCTTTTTGCCGCCGTCGGTTTAGCCTTGCCGGGTTTCGACTTGAATCATTTCTTCGGCAGGGACGGTTGCGGCTTCTGCCGGTTTGGGCTGTTCGGAACGGCGCAAACCGCGTCCGGCCCGGACTTCGGGCTGTGCCGCCCACGCCTTCAATGCGGCAGGGTCGGTTTCGATCAGGACGAGTCCGCCGGTTTGTCCGAGTTCTTGCACCTGATCTGCAGCGGCAGCAGAGGTTTCAGACGGCATTTCCTGTACTTCGGCTTTCGGTGCTACGCCTTCTGGAAGGATGACGGCAACGGCCTGACGGATTTTTTCCGCCGCATCATAAACCGGTGCGTCGCCGTTTGAAACGGCGGGAGATATTGCCGGAACGTCCCTTTCTGCAACCGGTTCGGCAATGCTGACGGTGATGGGCGCGTTTGCGTCGGTTTCGCCGAAAACGTGTGCGGCGGCGGAACGGACTTTGTCGGCGGTATCGTGAATATTCAGGTACTGCTCGATTTTGGCGGCAGACGGAATATTGCGTTTTTTGCCGTTTTGACGGCGGTCGCGCTGATTGTTGCGTTCGCGGCGTTCTTTGGCATCGCGGCTGTCGCGTTCGCGGCGGTTGCGCTCGGATTTGGGCTTGCTGCCTTTGTCTTCTGCGGTATGCGGTTCGGACGGCGTGTTTTCCGCTGTCTGAACGGCTGTTCCGGCAACGGCGGCGGTTTCCGGTGCGGTTTGGCTGCGTTCGTTGCGGCTGCCGTTGCGGCGGCGTTTGCCGGTTTGCACTTCGGTTTCGGACGGTGCGGCATCTGCAACGGGTGCGGCAGGCTGTATGTTGCGGTCTTGGATTTCCGCTTCGTTGGCGCGTTCGGCGGTACGGTCGCCGCGTTCGTTGCGGCGGCGGTTGCCGTTGTTGCGCGTTTCGGCTTTGTCGGCGCGCGCTTCCGGTCCGGCAGTTTTGCCTGCCGTTTCGCGGACTTCTACTTTGCTGCCTTCGCGTTTGCTGCGGCGCGGGTTTTGGCGGCGGTTGTTGGCGCGGCTGCCGCTGCGGTTTGCCGTGCTGCGTTTTTCGGAGGTTTCGGCAGCGGGTGCGGCTTGGGTTTCGCTGCCGCCGAAAATGCGTTTGAGCCAAGCCTTGAAGCTGTCCCACCAAGAGATTTTTTTCCCGGGGGCGGCAGTCGGGGCGGGGCTGGTGTGGCGCACGCCTTTGACGGCGGGTTCGGGACGGGCGGCTTTGGCTCTTTCGCCGCCGAACGGTTTGGCGGATTCGTCTTCTTCAGGCTCGGCAACGCGTTTGTAGCTCGGTTCGCCGTCTTCTTCTACGTCGTCGGTGCGGATGCGGTTGATTTCGTAGTGCGGGTTTTCGAGGTGGATGTTCGGAATCAGGACGACGTTGACATCCAAACGCTCTTCCATTGCAAACAGCTCGGCGCGTTTTTCGTTCAGCAGGAAAGTGGCGACATCGACGGGCACTTGGGCGCGCACTTCGCCGGTGTTGTCCTTCATCGCTTCTTCCTGAACCATGCGCAAAACGTGCAGGGCGGTGGATTCGATGCCGCGGATCACGCCGGTGCCGGCGCAGCGCGGACAGGCGACGTGGCTGCTTTCGCCCAAAGCCGGTTTCAGGCGTTGGCGGCTCAATTCCAAAAGTCCGAAACGGGAGAGTTTGCCCATTTGTACGCGGGCGCGGTCTTTTTTGAGCGCGTCGCGCAGGACGTTTTCCACATCGCGCTGGTGCTTGGGATTTTCCATGTCGATGAAGTCGATGACGACCAAGCCGCCCAAGTCGCGCAGGCGCATTTGGCGTGCGACTTCTTCGGCGGCTTCCATATTGGTTTTGAAGGCGGTGTCTTCGATGTCCGCGCCGCGTGTGGCGCGTGCGGAGTTGACATCGATGGAGACGAGGGCTTCGGTATGGTCGATCACGATCGCGCCGCCGGAAGGCAGGCTGACGCTGCGCGAAAACGCGCTTTCGATTTGGTGTTCGATTTGGAAGCGGGAAAACAGCGGCGTGTGGTCTTCGTAGAGTTTCAGACGGCCTATATTGCCCGGCATGACGTAGCTCATGAACTCGGAAACTTGGTCGTAAACTTCTTGATTGTCTACCAGAATTTCGCCGATGTCGGGGCGGAAATAGTCGCGGATGGCGCGGATGAGCAGCGAGCTTTCCATAAAGAGCAGGTAGGGGTCGTGGTGCGCTTCGCCGGCTTCTTCGATGGCCTGCCAGAGTTGTTTGAGGTAGTTCAAGTCCCATTCCAACTCTTCCGCGCTGCGCCCGATGCCGGCGGTGCGGGCGATGATGCTCATCCCGTTCGGAATGTCGAGTTCCGCCATGGCGGCTTTGAGTTCTTGACGTTCTTCGCCTTCGATACGGCGGGATACGCCGCCGCCGCGCGGGTTGTTGGGCATCAATACGAGATAGCGGCCGGCCAGGCTGATGAAGGTGGTCAGTGCCGCGCCTTTGTTGCCGCGTTCGTCTTTTTCGACTTGGACGATGACTTCCATACCTTCTTTGAGCACGTCCTGAATGCGCACGCGCCCGCCTTCGTAGCCGAGGAAATACGAACGCGATACTTCTTTAAACGGCAAAAAGCCGTGGCGGTCGGTTCCGTAATCGACGAAACACGCTTCCAGCGACGGCTCGATGCGGGTAATGATACCTTTGTAGATATTGCCTTTGCGCTGTTCTTTGCCCAGCGTTTCGATGTCCAAATCCAGCAGGTTTTGTCCGTCGACGATGGCAACGCGCAGCTCTTCTGCCTGCGTTGCGTTGAATAACATTCTTTTCATGATCACCTCGTGGACGGGCGGCATTCGGGCGCGCCTGTCCGGTTCGGCATTCCGTAAGGCTGGGTTTTCCGATGTTTTCGGATAAAACCGGTAATCAGTTTTTGAGTTGAAAATCCGCAGGGATGCACGTTCCGGGGAACCGTGTGCGGAAGGGTCGGATAAAGAAGGCAATAAAGATCGATGCGGCGGTCTGTCTGCCGCGTTCCGAACGCTGCGGTCGGAAAAATGGGGGCCGGCTTCTTCTTGTTATCGTGATGCCTGTGTTTTGGGCGGTTTGCGTTTGGGGCTTGAACCCGGCTGCCGTCTTACTTCCGCGCCGAAACGGCAAAATCAATTCAAACTTGATTACGTTCTGCGCCTGCCGGCTTGGAACAGGCGCAGGGAAAATGCTTTGCGGAGTGCGTTTTTAATATAAAATTCCGTTTTAAAGTAAACCGTTTCAGGGGGCGCGGCGGGCGCGCTTTTTGCTGAAACGGATGTTCGGATTATAGATGAAAACGCACGAAATAAGCAAAGGTTCGGTCAGCCTGATAGGGGTTGCCGAACACGAGGCGGGGCAACGCCTTGATAACTATCTGATAAAAATCCTCAAGGGTGTTCCCAAGAGCCGTATCCACCGCATTATCCGCGCCGGCGAGGTGCGGTTGAACAAGAAACGCTGCAAACCCGACAGCCGTATTGCGGAGGGGGATATGGTGCGGATTCCGCCTGTGCGCGCGGCGGAGAAGGAAATGCCGTCTGAAAGGCGTGCCGCCGTGCCGGCGCGTGAATTTGACATTGTTTACGAAGACGACGCGCTGTTGGTGGTCGATAAGCCTTCCGGCGTGGCGGTGCACGGCGGCAGCGGCGTGAGTTTCGGCGTTATCGAACAGTTGCGCCGCGCCCGTCCGGAGGCGCGTTATCTTGAACTCGTCCACCGTTTGGACAAGGATACGAGCGGCTTGTTGATGGTGGCGAAGAAACGCGGCGCGCTCGTCAAACTTCACGAGGCCATCCGCAACGACCGCCCCAAAAAAATCTACCTCGCGCTGGGGGTGGGCAAACTGCCGGACGACAATTTCCACGTCAGGCTGCCCCTGTTCAAATATACTGGCGCACAAGGCGAAAAGATGGTGCGTGTCAGCGAGGACGGGCAGTCGGCGCACACGGTGTTCCGTGTGTTAAGCCGTTTTTCAGACGGCATCCTGCACGGTGTCGGGCTGTCGCACCTGACTTTGGTGCGGGCAACGCTGAAAACGGGTCGTACGCACCAAATTCGCGTCCACCTGCAATCTCAAGGCTGTCCGATTGCGGGCGACGAACGCTACGGCGATTATCAGGCGAACCGTCGTTTGCAGAAGTTGGGTTTGAAGCGGATGTTTTTGCACGCTTCCGAGCTGCATCTGAACCATCCGCTCACGGGTGAGCCGCTGGTGTTGAAGGCAGAGTTGCCGCCGGACTTGGCGCAGTTTGCGGTGATGTTGGAAAACGGGACGAAAATGTGAACCCCGATGCCGTCTGAAGCCTTCAGACGGCATCGGGACGTGAAAGTATAGTGGATTAACAAAAATCAGGACAAGGCGACGAAGCCGCAGACAGTACAGATAGTACGGAACCGATTCACTTGGTGCTTCAGCACCTTAGAGAATCGTTCTCTTTGAGCTAAGGCGAGGCAACGCTGTACTGGTTTTTGTTAATCCACTATATGTGGGGACAGACGAATATGGTTGATAAAAAAAGCCCTTTGATTGCCGTCAGTGTCGGCGAAGCGTCGGGCGACCTGTTGGGGGCGCACCTGATACGCGCCATCCGAAAGCGTTGCCCGCAGGTGCGGTTTACCGGCATCGGCGGCGAACTGATGAAGGCGGAAGGTTTCGAGAGCCTGTACGATCAGGAGCGGCTGGCGGTGCGCGGCTTTGTCGAAGTGGTCAGGCGGCTGCCGGGAATTTTACGGATACGCAAGGGGCTGGTACGGGATTTGCTGGCTTTGCAGCCCGATGTGTTTGTCGGTATCGATGCGCCCGATTTTAATCTGGGTGTGGCGGAGCGGCTCAAACGGGCGGGGATTCCGACCGTGCATTATGTCAGTCCGTCGGTTTGGGCGTGGCGGCGGGAACGCGTGGGCAAAATCGTGCATCAGGTCAACCGCGTGCTGTGCCTGTTCCCGACGGAGCCGCAGCTTTATCTCGATGCGGGCGGACGTGCGGAGTTTGTCGGTCATCCGATGGCGCAGCTTATGCCCTTGGAAGACGACCGTGAAACGGCGCGGAAAACTTTGGGCGTGGATGCCGGCATCCCCGTATTCGCCCTGCTGCCCGGCAGCCGCGTCAGCGAAATCGACTATATGGCGCCGGTGTTTTTTCAGACGGCATTATTGTTGTTGGAACGCTATCCCGCCGCACGCTTCCTGCTGCCTGCCGCAACTGAGGCGACGAAGCGGCGTTTGGCGGAAGTTTTGCAGCGGCCGGAGTTTGCCGGCCTGCCGCTGACGGTAACGGACAGACAGTCCGAAACGGTATGCCGGGCGGCGGATGCGGTGCTGGTAACGAGCGGTACGGCGACTTTGGAGGTGGCGTTGTGCAAGCGTCCGATGGTCATCAGCTACAAGATTTCGCCGCTGACCTATGCTTATGTGAAACGCAAAATCAAAGTGCCGTATGTCGGTCTGCCGAATATTTTATTGGGTAAGGAGGCCGTGCCGGAGCTGCTTCAACATGATGCCGTACCGGAAAAACTGGCGGCGGCGTTAGCAGACTGGTACGAACACCCCGATAAGGTTGCCGCGCTGCAACAGGATTTCAGGACGTTGCATCTGCTGTTGAAAAAAGATACGGCGGATTTGGCGGCGCGCGCGGTTTTGGAAGAGGCGGGATGTTGAGCGGTTAATGGATTATTTTCCTGAAGCAGTACGTATTACAAAAAAAGGGGAGAAATTGTGATTAATGGCACATCAAACATAAGTATTCTAAGAGGAATTCCAAATGAGACAGAATCGGCCCGAATGGGATTAAGGTTAAAATATAATGGGCCGTTAACTGATTAATTTTGTTATATATGATTATGGTTTGTACTAATACGCTTACTTACCTTGTTTCATTTGTTCTTCGTAAATTTCTATTTTAGGCAATTGTGTCAGTTCAATAGGGCAAGTTGCTCCCCACCAAAACCATTCAACATAATGCCAAGGGTTATCTGGAAAATATAGCAACATCTCTTCCATATCCGGCCAAATTTTTCTTAATTCATCTACCTGTGTTTTTGGCGAACCGGTTAATATTTTTGGAGGATTCTCACGATAATCGCATAATTCAATAACACCATCTGATAAAAGTTCTTCCAAAAGGTCAAAAAATTTAATTTTTAAATTTGGGTCATCAATATTTAATGATAGATAGTCTTGATATATTCGAAACAATTCTCCTAATGTTTCACAATCTTTAAATAGGATATACTTATCTAAACCTTTCATTATTCAATTCCTTATCTAAATTTTAATTCCATTTTTTCCTACCTACTAATGGATGATGTTGAAACTCAATCGTCCATTTTGCTCCAGTTTGTTCTCGGCTAGTTGAAAAATTCCTTAAAATGAAAGAAGAGTTTAAACAACTGAAATTTCATAAGAGTAGTGGAACCAACTTGGACTCAAAAAATCTTAAAACCATTGTATTTGAAAAGGTAAAATAATATGACAACTTATACTATTCCAAGAAAAGATTATCAATTTCTGTATATATATGAGGGCACTCTATTAAACTATACTTTGAAAAACAATGAATTTCATATCATCGTCAATTGTGTGGATTATCCAGATTTACCTCAAGAAATCCCTATGCCTAATTATTCAGACTGGGTAAAAATTAAATTCAAGCAGTTCAGCTATCTGAAATTTATCTATGGATACGCTACAAAGAGCCAAGATAAAGATATCGATAATGTATTGGAGCTTGGAGAATTAAAGCAGGATGATGAAATCTTGGATTATGGAGGTACGCTGGAATTGATAGGCGGTAGATGTGATCTTCTAACTGGTTTTAGTATAGATATAGTTTGCCGGGAAATAGAGTTAGAATTTTTAGATCAGGAGAGTTTCAATTAAACGAGCCGTAGCTTGTCATGCTGCTCAAGCAACTTTATTGATATGCCGATACGGAGCCTGTCGGAAAAATGCCGTCTGAAAAGATATTTTTCAGACGGTATTTTGTATGGAGGTTAACGGTTGTTCAGCCCGAGTACGTCCTGCATATCGTACAAACCCGTTTTGCCGTTTACCCAAACTGCGGCACGGACGGCACCGGCGGCAAAGGTCATGCGGCTGCTGGCTTTGTGGGTGATTTCCACGCGCTCGCCGTCGGTGGCGAAGAGGGCGGTGTGGTCGCCGACGATATCGCCTGCGCGGACGGTGGCAAAGCCGATGGCGGACGGATCTCGCGGGCCGGTGTGGCCTTCGCGGCCGTAAACGGCGCATTGTTTGAGGTCGCGGCCGAGCGCGCCGGCGATGACTTCGCCCATACGTAACGCGGTGCCGCTGGGGGCATCGACTTTGTGGCGGTGGTGGGCTTCGATGATTTCGATGTCGTAGCTTTCGTTGAGGACGCGGGCGACGGTGTCGAGGATGTGGAAGGTCAGGTTCACGCCGACGCTGAAGTTGGCTGCGAAGACAACGCCTGTTTTTTCGCCTGCGGCTTGGATGGCGGCTTTGCCCGCATCGTCGAAGCCTGTTGTGCCGATGATGATGTTGACTTGTTTTTCAACGCATTTTTGCAGGTGTTTGAGGGTCGGCTCGGGACGGGTAAAGTCGATGAGTACGTCGCTTTGTGCGAGAACTGCGTCAACGTCGTCTGAAATGGCGATGCCGGTTTTGAGTCCGACGGCGTAGCCTGCGTCCAACCCGAGGGCTTCTGAGCCTGAATGTTCGAGCGCGCCGGAAAGGACGGTGTCGGGGTGGTTGTTGACGGCTTCAACCAATACGCGCCCCATACGGCCGTTGGCGCCGGCGATGGCGATTTTGAGCGGTGTCATACTCGTTCCTTATGGTTTGTCTGCGTGTTGTCCGGATTCGGGTGTTTCGGCGGCGTTTTGAAGGACATTGCCTTCGGTGCGGGCGAGCACGCCGTTTTCAAAATAGACGGTCAGGTTGCCGCGTTCTTTGATGATGCCGTTGCGCGAGGTGTTGAAGGTGTAGTCCCAGCGGTCGGTGTGGAACGCGTCGCGCAACAGGGGGCTGCCGAGCAGGAGCAGGACTTGGTCTTTGGTCATACCGGGGCGGAGGGCGGCGGCGGCGCGGGGGTCGATTTCGTTGCCCTGTATGACTTTGAGCTTGTATGAGGGGAACAGTGAGGCGCGTTCGGCACTGCACGCGGCAAGGCCGAGGAGGGCGGAAAGGGTGAGGATGAGGGTTTTGTTCACGGAAATGCCTTTCTGTGCAAATCGGGATGGGTAGTGTAACACTGCTTGAATATTTTATAAAAGCGAACGATAATCATACGCTTAAGCGGTATTTCACCCTGTCTGTGTCCGACTGCCCGTCCGACGGTGCGGTTTTACTATTGCAAACTGCTATGGTGCGATAGTGGGCAAACAGGCCGAAATTGCGTATTATAACGTCTATTGTTTTACAGGGATATTGAATATTATGGAAAAATTCAACAATATTGCGCAACTGAAAGACAGCGGCCTGAAAGTTACCGGCCCGCGTTTGAAGATTTTGGATTTGTTCGAGACGCACGCGGAAGAGCATCTGAGTGCCGAAGATGTGTACCGTATTTTGCTGGAAGAGGGTGTGGAAATCGGTGTGGCGACGATTTACCGCGTGCTGACCCAGTTTGAGCAGGCGGGTATTCTGCAACGCCACCATTTTGAAACGGGTAAGGCGGTTTATGAGTTGGACAAGGGCGACCACCACGACCATATCGTCTGTGTGAAATGCGGCGAGGTAACAGAATTCCACAATCCCGAAATCGAAGCCCTGCAAGACAAAATCGCGGAAGAAAACGGCTACCGCATCGTCGATCACGCGCTGTATATGTACGGTGTGTGCAGCAGTTGCCAGACTAAGGGCAAACGTTAAATCCGGACGGTTTGTTTTTTCAGACGGCATTCGTCATTCCGAATGCCGTCTGTGTTTTATGGGGGATGGGATATGGGTATTCCGTTGCTTGCGCCCGGAGATTATGCGTTCCCCGATCCTGCCCGTGCATTGTCGGAGTACGAGGGGCTGGTCGGTGTGAGCAGGGATTTGGATGTGGGGAGGCTGCTCGAGGCGTATCGGAACGGCGTGTTTCCGTGGTTTTCCCGGGACGGGTGGTTTTTTTGGTATGCGGTCGGGCCCCGTGCGGTGGTGTTTCCCGACAGGCTGCATATTCCGCGTTCTCTGGCGAAAACGATGCGTAACAGGGCATATAGGGTTACGGCAAACGGCTGTTTCGAACGCGTTGTGGCTCAGTGTGCGGCTATGGTGAGGCCCGGGCAGGATGGTACTTGGATTGCGCCCGAGTTTCAGACGGCATATTTGAAGCTGCACGAAATGGGATACGCGCATTCGTTCGAGTGCCATTATCCCGATGAAAACGGTAAAACGAGGTTGGCGGGCGGGTTTTACGGCGTTCAGATCGGCAGGGTGTTTTATGGCGAATCGATGTTTGCGTTGCAGCCGGATGCGTCAAAAATCGCGTTTGCCGCCGCCGTACCGTTTTTGGCGGATTTGGGCGTGGAACTGATAGACTGCCAGCAGGATACGGAACATATGCGCCGTTTCGGATCGGAATTGCTGCCGTTTGCGGATTTTGCCGCCCGTCTGCGGATTTTGAACGCCGTGCCGTTGAAAGAGGAAATCGGGCGGCGCGAAGTGGTGTGCAAGGGGCTTTGATGGCGGCTTATGCTTCGTCAAATGATAATAGGGGATTACCTATATTTGATAACGTATCAAAATTTACTACCAAAATAGATAATTCATTGTCGTATACGGGGCAGATGAGGGTAGCTACTAAAAATTTATGGAAAGCTATTGAAAGTGGACAAGTGCCCAAAAATCAATTTACTAATGAACAACTAACGAAGATTAAAGCAGGAAATGAGAAGATTCCTAGTTATACATGGCATTATAATGTGCAAAGCTCTCCTAATAATATGCAGTTAATTCCTAATAGTATTCATAAAGCTGTTAGACATACTGGTCAAAAATCGTTAAAGAAAGGTCAGTGAAAATGAGAAAACTATCAATATCATCAGATGAGGGATTGGTTCCAATAAGAATAATTCAACAATTTGCTGAAGATGTAGGGGTCGTTTTTCCCGCGTCATATGTATCACTTCTTAGTAAACATGATCATTTATACCCTAAAGAAAATATTTTCAATTTTGTCAATCAATACGGTGAAAATGATGAAAGGGACATTTCATTTTTAGGGTATAAGCAAAATTTAGGCTATGAAGATATTTATAGCTATTCATGTATTGATGATGAATATGGGTATGCAAAAAAAGTGATTGCTTTTGGGATTTCAGCCAATGGCGATTATATCTGTTTTGATTACAGAAAATGCAATGAAAATCCATGTATCATTCTGATGTATCATGATGATTTTTATGAAGATGAGAATGGAGGTGCGAAAATGGTAACTAGCCATATTGCAGATAGTTTTGATGCATTTTTGGATATGCTATATGAACTTTCAGATATAGTGGATTAAAATTGGAAATGACGACAGCCGGGTAAAATCACTGCCAAAAATGAAAAATGCCGTCTGAAACTTGAAAACATCGGGTTTCAGACGGCATTTTGTTTGACGGTTTATTTGAGCGGGCGTACTTCCAAACCGAACATACGGCGTGCGGTGTTCAGCATTTGGCAGCTGAACCCCCATTCGTTGTCGTACCACGCGAAGACTTTGACCATGTTGCCGTCGACGACTTTGGTCAGTGTGGCGTCGAAGTGGCTGGCTTCGGTGGTGTGGTTGAAGTCCATGGAAACAAGCGGCAGGGTGTTGTAGCCCAAAACGCCTTTGAGCGCGCCTGCTTCCGAGGCGGCTTTCATCAGTGCGTTGATTTCTTCGACTGTGGTGTCGCGCGCGGCCTGGAAGCTCAAATCTACCAATGATACGTTGACGGTCGGTACGCGGATGGCAAGCCCGTCGAGCCTGCCTTTCAATTCGGGCAAGACCAAACCGACGGCTTTTGCCGCGCCGGTTTTGGTCGGAATCATGTTTTCCACGCCGCTGCGGGCGCGGCGCAGGTCTTTGTGGCGCACGTCGGTAACGGTTTGGTCGTTGGTCAGCGCGTGGATGGTGGTCATCGCGCCTTTGACGATGCCGACGCTTTCGCTCAACACTTTGGCAACCGGCGAGAGACAGTTGGTGGTGCAGGAAGCGTTGGAAACGACGGTCATGTCGGCGGTCAGGACGCCGTCGTTCACGCCGTACACGACGGTTGCATCGACATCGTCGCCGCCGGGTGCGGAAATGAGGACTTTTTTCGCGCCGCTTTCCAGATGTATTTTGGCTTTTTCTTTGCTGGTAAACGCGCCGGTGCATTCCATGACCAAGTCTACGCCGAGTTCTTTCCACGGCAGTTCGGCAGGGTTGCGGGTCGAGAAGAAGGGGATTTTGTCGCCGTTGATGATGAGGCAGTTGCCGTCGTGGGATACGTCGGCTTCAAAGCGTCCGTGCACGGTGTCGAATTTGGTGAGGTGGGCGTTGGTTTCAAGGCTGCCGCTGGCGTTGACGGCGACGATTTGGAGTTGGTCTTGAATCTGATAATCGTAGATGGCGCGCAAAACCTGGCGGCCGATGCGTCCGTAGCCGTTGATGGCGACTTTGATGCCCATAGTTTGTTCCTTTTTGCGGGTTTGGGTAGGTTTCGGGGCGGGATTATAGCAAATATGTAGTGCCGCGTAATTAATATTTTATTGAAAACGGCGGGCAGCACGGATGAGCGGGGGCAAAGGTTGGCGAAATGCCGTCTGAAGCGGCTTCAGACGGCATAGCGGGGCATTATGGCGCGGTGTTTTGTGCGGCTTCCTGTTTGGCTTTGTATTGTTTGAGGTATTCCAAGGCGGCGGCTTTTTCGTCTTCGCCGCCGTATTTCATATCGCGTTGGGCGCGGCGCAACTCGGCGCGTTCGCGCGCTTCGGCAATTTGTTTCGCCTGATAGTCTTTGCGGTTGTCGGCGGCAACGAGCCGGTCTTGCCGGGTTTGTGCCTGCGCCATGGCTTTGGCGATGAGGCCGGCAGGGTCGAATGCTGTTTTTCCCGGCGTGTCGGCGGTTTGCAGGCGGGCGTTGCGGACGGCGGCTTCGCGTTCGGCAAGCATAGCTTTGCGTTCGGCTGTTTCACGCTGTTTGCGTTCGTTATGCCTGAGATAACGCGCGCGCGCGTGTTCGGCGGCGGCGAAACGGCTGTCGGCGGACAGGCTGAAGCGGCGCGCGCGCGGCAGGAAGGCATCGGAAACGGGCTGCATACGGATGCAGTCGACGGGGCAGGGGGCGACGCAGAGTCCGCAGCCGGTACATTCGTCGGCGATGACGGTGTGCATAAATTTGCCCGCGCCCATAATGGCATCGGCAGGGCAGGCGCGGATGCAGGCGGTGCAGCCGATGCAGGCGGATTCGTCTATCCGGGCGAGTGCTTTGGCTTGGGTTTTGGCAGGTGCGGCAACAGGCCTGCTGAGCAGGGCGGCAAGGTCGCGGACGACGGCTTCCCCGCCCGGGGTGCAGAGGTTGTGCGCTTCGCCCCGCAGCATCGCGCGGGCGTAGGGCAGGCAGCCTTCGTATCCGCATTCGCGGCATTGGGTTTGGGGGAGGATTCGGTCTAAATCGGCGGCGGTGGCGGTCATTGTGCGGCGGTTCGGGTCAAAAGGGCGTATTTTAGCAGAATTGTATGCCGCGCCTGTTTCGGATGATGCGCGGGGTTTTGTTATAATGCGGCGGCGTGTGCCGTTTCAGACGGCATTTTTCTGTTTTTCCTGTTCGGACGGACTATGAACGAATTTTCGCTTGCCCCTGTCGTCATTGTTTTGCTGGTGTCGGTTATTGCGGTGGTTTTGTGCCGCAAGTTTAATATTCCTTCTATGTTGGGCTACCTGCTGGTCGGCTTTTTGGCGGGTCCGGGTATGTTCAGCCTGATTCCGAAAAGCCACGCGACGGATTATCTGGGCGAAATCGGGATTGTGTTCCTGATGTTCAGCATCGGCTTGGAGTTTTCGCTGCCCAAGCTGAGGGCGATGAGGCGGCTGGTGTTCGGGCTGGGCGGTTTGCAGGTCGGCATTACGATGCTGTCGGTGATAGGCATCCTGATGCTGACGGGCGTGCCGTTTACTTGGGCGTTTGCCGTGTCGGGCGCGTTGGCGATGTCGTCCACGGCGATTGTGAGCCGGATTTTGTCGGAAAAGGCGGAGTTGGGGCAGACGCACGGACAGATGGCGATGGGCGTGCTGCTGATGCAGGACATCGCCGTCGTGCCGCTGATGATTCTGATTCCCGCGCTGGCGGGCGGAGGGGACGGAAATATTTGGGCGGCCTTGGGTTTGGCATTTGTAAAAATGCTGCTGACGCTGGGGCTGCTGTTTTTCGTCGGCAGCAAAATCATGTCGCGATGGTTCAGGATGGTGGCCAAACGCAAATCGTCCGAACTGTTTATGATCAATGTGCTGCTGGTAACGCTGGGTGTGTCCTACCTGACGGCATTGGAAGGGCTGTCGATGGCGTTGGGCGCGTTTGTGGCGGGGATGCTGCTTTCGGAAACGGAATACCGTTTCCAAGTCGAAGACGACATCCGCCCGTTCCGCGATATTTTGCTGGGCTTCTTCTTTATCACGGTCGGCATGAAAATGGATATCGGCGTACTGTCGGGCAATTGGCGGCTGGTGCTGATGCTGTTGGCGGTTTTGCTGGTATTGAAGGCAATCATCGTCTTCGCCGTCTCGTTCAAAATGAAACATTCTGCGGGCGACAGCATCAAGGCCGCCCTGTATCTGGCGCAGGGCGGCGAGTTCGGTTTCGTGATGCTGGCCATTGCCGGACAGCTTGATATGGTTTCGCCCGAACTGGAACAGGCGGCGACGGCGGCGGTGCTGCTGTCGATGATTGCCGCCCCACTGATGATGGGCGGAGGGGACGCGCTGGTCGGACGCTTCATCAAATCGAACTGGGATATGAAGTCGCTCGATCTGCACAGTATGCTGGTGGAAGCGATGAGCAAGTCCGATCATGTGCTGATTATCGGTTTCGGCAGGGGCGGGCAGACGGTCGGGCGCGTCCTCGCCCAAGAAAACATCCCGTATTTCGCACTCGATTTGGACATCGCGCGCGTGCAGGTTGCCAAAAATGCCGGCGAGCCGGTGTCGTTCGGCGATGCGAAAAGGCGCGAAGTGTTGGAGGCGGCAGGCCTGGGGCGCGCGAAAATGGTGGTGCTGACGCTGAATAATATGCACGAAGCCCGACACGTCTTGCACAACGTCCTGTCTATGTACCCCAATATGCCCGTGTATGCGCGCGCCACCGACGACGATTACATGAAAACCTTTGCCGATATGGGGGCGGAAGAGGCGGTGTCCGACACCAAAGAAACCGGACTCGTGCTGGCAGGCTATGCGATGCTGGGCAACGGCGCGTCGTACCGGCACGTCTATCAGACTATGGCAAACATCCGGCACAGCCGTTATGCCGCGTTGGAAGGATTGTTCGTCGGCAGCGACGACAGTACCGGATTCGGAGAAACCGGCGAAACCGTCCGCCACGCCTTTCCTTTGACCGCAGAAGCATACGCCGTCGGCAAAACAGTCGGCACGCTTCCGATGGCGGCTTACGGCATCAAACTCTTGTTCGTCCGCCGCCGCACCGGCCGGATTGAAAACCCGGATGCCTCGTTTACATTGGAAGGCGGCGACGTGTTGGTGGTCGCAGGCAAAAAAGAAGAAATTATCTCTTTTGAAAACTGGAGTTTGCAGGGAATATAAATAAAATGCCGAAATAAGGCTTGCGCCATTTCCGGTTATTTGGTTTAATAACGCTTTCGCAAAATTCACGGGTGATTAGCTCAGTTGGTAGAGCGTCTGCCTTACAAGCAGAATGTCGGCGGTTCGACTCCGTCATCACCCACCAAGTTTCCTTTCATTGTTGCAAACAATGGATGCGCGGTGGTAGCTCAGTTGGTTAGAGTACCGGCCTGTCACGCCGGGGGTCGCGGGTTCGAGCCCCGTCCGCCGCGCCAAAAGTTAAAAATACCAACCTCCGGTTGGTATTTTTTTGTTTGTACGCTTTGAAAAATGTTTGTTTCCGGATTTTTCCATTCCCATCAGGTTTTGCGCTGTACAAGGTGTTTTAGCGCGGGCTTTGGCGTATGTTGCAAAATGTTCCGATATTGCATCGTTTGCCATATTGCCGGAGGATAACGGCGGTGTGCCTTGTATCGGCGTACGACGGAATTGTCAATCCATAAACTGCCTGCCCCCGCCGCGCCGGCATTTGTTCAGACGGCATCGGCCCAATAAAAATTCCCCCTTTCCGGATGTCTGACGGAAGGGCTTTCCAAGCTGTAAAACTGCCTAAAGCCATAAAATAACACAATAAAACGCCCGTAAACCGGACAGCCGGTTCGCAGAAAGCCAAAAATAAAGCCGGATCCGACAACAAACCCTCGGAGGATAAAACAGAATGTTCCGCACCGGACAACCGCCTTTATGGCAAAATCCGAAGGCTGTATTGTAACCATCGGACGATTTGAGCGGTTTGTCCCCGATTTCGACGATACGGTGCGTCCAATAGTGGTGATTATATTTTTTAAAAAAGCGTTTTGAGTATGAAAATCACACAAACAGAACTATTTTTAAGATTAGCCAAACCAAATGAACAAGGTGTTTCCCGTTGGGTTAATGCAAGTGAATTTGCCGGGGAATATAAAGATTTGAAATTAGGTAATGGAGGAAGCTGGTGTCGGAAAGGTTCTCCATTGGCGAGAGATTATATTGTTGAATTCGATAAGGGCCTTACTTCCGGCAATTCTATAGATGCAATCCGCCTTAATGGCTTTAATCAAGAAAAGCATTTTAAACAATATATCCGAAAAGATATTAAAGACGCGCTTAAAACAAGAAATTGTGTGATGTTGGGGGTCAATGGAAAATCTGAAAATACCAAGATCGAAATCGATCATAAAGACGGTAGGAAAAACAATCATCGTGTCAGTGACATTAAAACGCAAAAATTAGAAGATTTCCAACCGCTTTGCAAAGCAGCCAATGATGTCAAACGCCAAATCTGCAAAACCTGTAAAGAGACGAACAAGCGGTGGAGTGCTAAAAATATTTCGGGCAATCCCTATGCGTTTTATATGGGCGATGAAAATTATTCCGAAGAATTAGGCTGTGTCGGATGTTATCAATACGATCCCGTCGAATATCGAAAGTCCAGTGTCGAGAGAATTGCTGCAGAAGCGGCCAAATATACATCGGACTACATTTTTAAGAAATTATATGAAGAAGATAACGGATGAATTATATCGGCTCCAAACTAAAACTTTCTAACTGGCTGGAAACTGAAATAACCAATGTGGCCGGTCATTCGCTGTCTGATAAAGTATTTTGTGATTTATTTGCAGGGACGGGGATTGTCGGAAGAAAATTTAAAACAAATGTAAAGCAGGTGATTGCGAATGATATGGAATATTACAGTTATGTTTTGAATAGAAACTATATCGGAAATTGCCAAAGTATCCTTAAAGCAGGCGGACTCCTGCAAAGCTTGGAACAGTTGCCGCCCAAGGAAGGATTGATTTATCGGCATTATTGTTTGGGTTCGGGCTCGGAACGCCAATATTTCAGTGATGAAAACGGTAAAAAAATAGATGCTGTCCGGATTCAAATCGAAGAGTGGAAAAATACGCGCTACATTGATGAAAATACTTATTATTTTTTACTGGCAACTTTGTTGGAGGGTGCGGATAAAGTGGCAAATACGGCATCTGTTTACGGGGCTTTTTTGAAAAATCTAAAAAAGTCGGCATTAAAACCATTGTTGCTCGAACCTGCTTTGTTTGAGATTGGCAGTGACGGGCACCAAGTTTATCAGGCGGATGCGAATCAGTTAATAAAGAATATTTCAGGCGATATTTTATATCTGGATCCGCCGTATAACGCCCGCCAATATGGTGCGAATTATCATCTGTTAAACAGCATCGCGCTTTATGATGATTTTGCGCCCAAAGGGAAAACGGGCTTAAGGGAATATAGCCGCTCGAAATATTGCTCAAAATCGGATGTGGTTCCGGTATTTGAGGCTTTGATCAGGGATGCGGACTTTCAATATATTTTTCTCAGCTACAACAACGAAGGCTTGATGTCTATCGGGCAGGTAAGGGAGATTTTTGAGCGTTTCGGCAAATATGATTTGGTTCAAACGGAATACCGGCGGTTTAAGGCAGATAAAACAGAAAACCGTAACCATAAGGCAAATTCGACATTCGAATATCTGCATATCTTAGAAAAGACCTTTTAAAAATTCTTGCCGGATACTGCAAACAACGCCGGTTTGCATCTGAAGGCATTGTTTGTTTTTCCATACTGATACTTGGGTTATCCGTTTGATTCGCAATCTCAGGTCGGCAAAGAAGTATTTGCCAAATTGGGTTTGGTAACGGCGGGCGTGTTGGTGCTGGCGTTGAAGCGGTAAATCTGCAAGAAATAAATGAAATGCCGTCTGAAATAGGGTTTTTACAATCTGACGGGCAGCACTTCGGCAAAGTTACCTAATGAAATCCGGTTCAAAAAAGCCCTTATCCGTATGATAAAATTCCCGATTATTAACAAGCACCCTATTTTTTGGAAATGATCGCCCAAAATTCAATTCCGTTCGATATACTCATCAAATTACCCAAAACCGAAGAAGACAAGTTCGGCAACTTCATCAAGGAGCAGCGCAAAAAACTGATTGCTCCGCCAAAAGAAACTGCCAAACGCGCTACCGAAACCCACCGCGATACGGTGGCAAGGCTGTTGGAACAAAACTGCTTTTCCAAAGCAGTCTTGCTGTTGCGCGAATTGTCTTACGAAGAATTTCTAAAACAGGAAGCCGTATTCAACGGCGTAATCCTGAAAGAAATCAGCAGGAAGTTTGACGCGCCCAAAAACATCATAGAAAAATTAAGCGGCAGGCTGTTTGAACTGAATATATCATCAAAAACCGTTTTTCAAGAACAGCTTGTCGAAGTAATCGGGCAATACACCGGCGCAATCAGCCCCTATATCTATCAGCTTTGTTTGAGCAATACCCAATCTCGCCGTTCCCGCGCAGGTAAAACATTTGAAGGCATTGTTTATTTTCTGTACGAATACTTGGGTTATCCGTTTGATTCGCAATCTCAGGTCGGCAAAGAAGTATTTGCCAAATTGGGTTTGGGCAAATTGGTTGATTCCATTTTACCCGGCATTGATGCCTTCAACGAACGCCGCGACAAAACCGTTATCGGCACAATGAAAACCACACTGCGCGAGCGATGGCAGGAGGTTGTAGAAGAAGTCAGCCGCTCCAATGTTCCCAATATCTACCTGCTGACGGTGGATGACGATATTTCCGAAAACAAAGTGATTCAAATGAATAACCACAACATCGTGCTGGTTGTCCCGCAAAGCATTAAAAAGCAGCCGCACTTAAAAGACAAACGCAGCGTTATTGATTTTGAAAGCTATTTTTTGGAAGAAATTCCAAATGTTATGAAGTATTGGAAAAAATAAATGTTTAAAATTATCGACTTGTTTGCGGGCATCGGCGGCATACGCTTGGGCTTCGAGCAGGCTTTTGATGATGTGCGGTGCGTATTTTCGTCGGAAATAGACAAATACGCCGTTCAAACTTATCAAGCCAACCACGGCGGCGAAACCGTCTGCGGCGACATCACCCAGACAGACGTTGCCGACATTCCCGACCACGACATTTTATTGGCGGGCTTCCCCTGCCAGCCCTTTTCCCAAGCGGGTCTGAAGAAAGGTTTTGCCGATACGCGCGGTACGCTGTTTTTCGACATCGAGCGTATCCTGCTTGCCAAAAAACCGCAGGCGTTTCTACTGGAAAACGTCAAACAGTTGAAAGGACACGACAAGGGAAGAACCCTGCAAGTGATTTTGGCACACCTTCAACAGGCCGGCTATAAAGTTTATACGGAAGTATTGAAAGCACGCGATTTCGGCATACCGCAAAACCGGGAACGGATTTATTTGGTCGGATTCCTCAACCACAATGTAAATTTCCACTTTCCCCAACCTATCGGACAACCTACAACAGTCGGTGATATTTTGGAAGCATATCCGGATGAAAAATACACCATTTCAGACAAACTCTGGCAGGGACACCAACGGAGAAAGGCTGAAAACCGCGCGGCAGGGAAAGGTTTCGGTTACGGTCTGTTTAATGCCGAATCAGCTTATACTAATACTATTTCCGCACGTTATTACAAAGACGGCAGTGAAATCCTGATTGAACAGCCGGGCAAAAACCCGCGCAAAATCACGCCTCGCGAAGCCGCCCGTTTACAGGGCTTTCCCGACAGTTTCCAAATTCCGGTGTCGGACGCACAGGCTTACCGCCAATTCGGCAATTCCGTATGCGTTCCCGTTATTCGTGCAATTGCCGAACGGATGAAGGCGGCATTGTCCGACGTATCTGACCGGAAAGTATAGGGGCGGTGAGGGGATACTGCCGAACCCTTGCCGATGCCGTCTGAAAAACTGTTTTCAGACGGCATTTTTGTTTTTATCCAATCCTCAGCACTCGACTACGCGCACGGATACGGGGACGGCTTTTTTCCGGAGTGTGGCGGCGAGTCCGGCAAGCGAGGTTTCTTTGTAGGTCGCCTTCATATCCCGGTCGGTCTGCAACATAGTTTGGATGACTTCGTCGAGCGAGACTTTTTTGTCTGTGCCGTCTTCCAAGAGCGCGAGCGTGCCGAGTTTGAGGGCTTTTTCGGCGGCTATGCCGTTGCGTTCGATGCAGGGGATTTGCACCAGTCCGCCGACGGGGTCGCAAGTTAAGCCCAAATGGTGTTCCATCGCCATTTCGGCGGCGTTTTCCACTTGTTTGGGCGTGCCGCCGATAACTTCGGCGTATGCGCCCGCCGCCATCGAACACGCTACGCCGACTTCGCCCTGACAACCGACATCCGCGCCGGAAATGGAGGCATTGGTTTTGTAGAGGATGCCGATTGCGCCTGCGGTGAGCAGGAAGTTTTCGACACGCTCCTGAGTGGCGTGGGGATTGAACTTGCGGAAATAGTGCAATACGGCGGGAATGATGCCTGCCGCCCCGTTGGTCGGTGCGGTAACGACGCGGCCGCCGGCGGCGTTTTCTTCGTTGACCGCCATCGCGTACACCATAGGCCAAAGCTGTGTGTTGACGATTTCGGTTTCGCGCAGGATTTTGAGCTTGGCGGCAAGCTGAGGGGCGCGGCGGCGGACGTTCAATCCGCCGGGCAGTTCGCCGTCTGCCGCCAAACCGCGCTTGATGCAGCCTTCCATAACCTCGGCAACACCGGCAACACGGCGGCGGATTTTGGCTTCGCCGCATCCGGCAAGCGCGGCTTCGTTTGCCAACACGGCTTCGGAAATATCCAGCCGGTTCAGACGGCATTGGGCAAGCAGCTCGGCACAACTGTTGTAAGGATAAGGAACGGTTTTTTCCGTTTCCGCCTGCCGCTCGAAATCTTCTCCGGTAACGACAAAGCCGCCGCCGGTCGAGTAATAAACCTGTTCTTTCAAGACGATGCCGTCTGAAGCATAAGCGGTGAAACGCAGACCGTTGGGGTGTTTGGGCAGCACTTGGTTGCCGCGTATGTTCAGGTCGCGGTCGGGGATGAAGCGGATTTCCTGCCCGTTGAGGCAGAGGATGTGCCGCGTGCGGATGCGCTCGAGGCGGTCGGGAATGTCGGCAAGCGGAATATCGTGCGGCAGGCTGCCTTCCAAACCGAGCATCAGCGCGTCAAACGTACTGTGTCCGCGCCCCGTCAGCGCGAGCGAGCCGTAAATGTCGATGGCGATACGGGCGGGCCGCACGCCCAAACCTGCCGCGAAGGCGGCGGCGGCCTTCATCGGGCCGACCGTATGCGAACTGGAAGGGCCGATGCCGATTTTGAAAATATCAAAAATGCTGATCATGGTTTTGCTCCGAAAGGCGGTTTCAGACGGCACGGATTCCGTTTGACCAACCAAAAAGGAGACGCGGCACGATGCCCGTCTCCTTTTTTCATTTTGACTTATGCGTCGATATTTTGGGCAATCAGCGCATTGTTCTCGATAAAGGCGCGGCGCGGTTCGACCTCGTCGCCCATCAGCGTAACGAACACTTCGTCGGCGGCAATGGCATCTTCGACGCGCACTTTCAACAGGCGGCGCACACTCGGATCCATCGTCGTTTCCCAAAGCTGTTCGGGGTTCATCTCGCCCAAACCTTTATACCGCTGGATGCCCATACCTTTTTGCACGTTTTGCAGCAGGATGTCCAACGCTTCTTCAAAGCTGCCGACAGGATATTCGGTTTCGCCCTTAAACAAGGTCGAACCGGCTGCAACCAAACCTTTCAGCACGGCGGCAGTCTGAACAATAGTCTGATAGGCTTTGCTGTTGAGGAATTTGGATTCGAGGTAGCTGGTCATCACATTGCCGTGCAGCTTGCGCGTGATTTTGATGAAGCGGTTGCCTTCGTGTCCTTCCACGCGTTCCAACACCACTTCTTTTTCGTCCAACAAGGCGGAAAGACCGGCAATGGCGCGGTCTGTGCTATCTGCCGAAGACAAATCGACCGGATCGGCATACAGCATCGCCTTGAGCACCAAATCATCGATAATGCGGCTTTCCTGTCCGATCACGGTTTTTGCCAGCAGGAACTGCTTGGCGGCATCTTCCAGCTCTTTCCCCTCCAGCACTTTGCCGTCTGAAACGATTTTTGCCTTTTCCAACGCCAATCCCAAAAGCCATTGGTCTTTTTCCAACTCGTCCTTGAGGTAACGTTCCTGTTTGCCGTATTTCGCTTTATACAAAGGCGGCTGGGCGATATAGATGTAGCCGCGCTCGACCAGTTCGGGCATTTGGCGGTAGAAGAAGGTCAAGAGCAGGGTGCGGATGTGCGCGCCGTCCACATCGGCATCGGTCATAATGATGATGCGGTGGTAACGCAGCTTCTCGGCATTGAATTCTTCCTTGCCGATACCCGCGCCCAAGGCGGTAATCAAAGCGGCGACTTCCTGACTGGCGAGCATTTTTTCAAAGCGCGCCTTTTCAACGTTCAGAATCTTACCCTTAAGCGGCAAAATCGCTTGGAATTTGCGGTCGCGCCCCTGCATGGCGGAACCGCCTGCGGAATCGCCCTCGACCAGATAAAGCTCTGACAAGGCAGGGTCTTTTTCTTGGCAGTCGGCGAGTTTTCCGGGCAGCCCCAAGCCGTCCATCACGCCTTTGCGGCGGGTGATTTCGCGTGCTTTGCGGGCGGCTTCGCGCGCGCGGGCGGCATCGACGATTTTGCCGGTGATGATTTTGGCTTCGGTCGGATTTTCTTCGAGGAAGTCGGTCAGGGCTTGGCTGATGACTTCGTTGACGACGGGGCCGATTTCGCCGGAAACCAGTTTGTCTTTGGTTTGGGACGAGAATTTCGGATCGGGCAGTTTGACGGACAACACGCAGGTCAAACCTTCGCGCATATCGTCGCCGGCGGTTTCCACTTTGGCTTTTTTAGCCACTTCGTTGGCTTCGATATAGCTGTTGATGGTGCGCGTCATCACTTGGCGCAGCGCGGTCAGGTGCGTACCGCCGTCGCGTTGCGGGATGTTGTTGGTGAAGCACTGCACGCTTTCCTGGTAGCTGTCGTTCCACTGCATCGCGCATTCGACGCTCATGCCGTCTTTTTCGCCGAACGCATAGAAGATTTTTTCGTGCAAGGGCGTTTTTTTGCGGTTCATATATTGCACGAAACCTGCCACGCCGCCGGAAAGGGCGAAGCTTTCGTGTTTGCCGTCGCGTTCGTCGGTCAATTCGATGTCCACGCCGTTGTTCAGGAATGAAAGTTCGCGGATGCGTTTGGCGAGAATGTCGAAACTGTATTCGATATTGCCGAAAGTTTCCGTGCCGGCGAGGAAGCGTACGGTCGTGCCTTTCTTGTCGGAATCGCCGACCACTTTCAACGGCTCTTCGGTTTCGCCGCGTATGAAGCGGACGAAGTGTTCTTTGCCGTCGCGGTAAATGGTCAGCGTAACCCAGTCGGACAGCGCGTTGACGACCGACACACCCACGCCGTGCAGGCCGCCGGAGATTTTGTAGCTGTTGTTGTCGAACTTGCCGCCCGCGTGCAAGACGGTCATGATGACTTCGGCGGCGGAGCGTCCTTCTTTCGGGTGGATGCCGGTGGGCATACCGCGCCCGTTGTCGGCGACGCTGACGGAATGGTCGGCGTGGATGGTAACGGTGATTTTGTCGCAATGTCCGGCGAGTGCTTCGTCGATGGCGTTGTCCAATACTTCAAACACCATATGGTGCAGGCCGCTGCCGTCCTGCGTGTCGCCGATGTACATACCCGGGCGTTTGCGTACCGCTTCCAAGCCTTCGAGCACCTGGATGCTGTCGGCGCCGTATTCTTCGTGTTTTTGTTCAGTCATATTTTTTGCCGGATTTTGAAAAGATTTTGCGATGCCGCCAAAACAGTCCGCACCTTGTGGAAAAAGCGGGCGGGACGGCGTATATAATTGTGTATTATAGCCGATTTTGCCGCCTGATTCAGCGTTATCCGCATCCGGATGCCGTCTGAAGGGGCGGGCGGCGCATTTGCGGCCGGCAGGGGCGCGGGATTTGCCCGCAAAGTGGCAAAAGCGTTTTTTTGCCACTAAAATCTACTTCCGAAACACTTTAACTTTCCCCTGCCGGCACCATTTCCGGCTTCAGACGGCGTGCCGATATGCCGTCTGAAGCACAACACGCAAAGGAAACCCATCTTATGACTGACAACGTATTGCTCCACTTGGGAGAAACGCCCCGTTTCGACCAAATCAAAACCGAAGACATCAAACCCGCCCTGCAAACCGCCATCGCCGAAGCGCGCGAACAAATCGCCGCCATCAAAGCCCGGGCGCACACCGACTGGGCAAACACCGTCGAACCCCTGACCGGCATCACCGAACGCGTCGGCAGGATTTGGGGCGTGGTGTCGCATCTCAATTCCGTCGTCGATACGCCCGAACTGCGTGCCGTTTATAATGAATTAATGCCCGAAATGACCGTCTTCTTCACCGAAATCGGACAAGACATCGAGCTGTACAACCGCTTTAAAACCATCAAAAACTCGCCCGAGTTCGACACCCTCTCCCCAGCACAACAAACCAAACTCAACCACGACCTGCGCGATTTCGTATTGAGCGGCGCGGAATTGCCGCCCGAACAGCAGGCAGAATTGGCGCAACTGCAAACCGAAGGCGCGCAACTTTCCGCCAAATTCTCGCAAAACGTCTTAGACGCGACCGACGCTTTCGCCCTCTACTTTGACGATGCCGCACCGCTTGCCGGCATTCCCGAAGATTCGCTCGCCATGTTTGCCGCCGCCGCGCAAAGCGAAGGCAAATCAGGTTACAAAATCGGTTTGCAGATTCCGCACTACCTCGCCGTCATCCAATACGCCGACAACCGCGAACTGCGCGAACAAATCTACCGCGCCTACGTTACCCGCGCCGGCGAACTTTCAGACGACGGCAAATTCGACAACACCGCCAACATCGACCGCACGCTCGCAAACGCATTGAAAACCGCCAAACTGCTTGGCTTTAAAAACTACGCCGAATTGTCGCTGGCAACCAAAATGGCGGACACGCCCGAACAGGTTTTAAACTTCCTGCACGATCTCGCCCGCCGCGCCAAACCCTACGCCGAAAAAGACCTCGCCGAAGTCAAAGCCTTTGCCCGCGAAAGCCTGAACCTCGCCGATTTGCAACCGTGGGACTTGGGCTATGCCGGCGAAAAACTGCGCGAAGCCAAATACGCGTTCAGCGAAACCGAAGTCAAAAAATACTTCCCCGTCGGCAAAGTTTTGGCAGGACTGTTCGCCCAAATCAAAAAACTTTACGGCATCGGATTTATCGAAAAAACCGTCCCCGTCTGGCACAAAGACGTGCGCTATTTTGAATTACAGCAAAACGGCGAAACCATAGGCGGCGTTTATATGGATTTGTACGCCCGAGAAGGCAAACGCGGCGGCGCGTGGATGAACGACTACAAAGGCCGCCGCCGCTTCGCCGACGGCACGCTGCAACTGCCCACCGCCTACCTCGTCTGCAACTTCGCCCCGCCCGTCGGCGGCAGGGAAGCGCGTTTGAGCCATGACGAAATCCTCACACTCTTCCACGAAACCGGCCACGGCCTGCACCACCTGCTCACCCAAGTGGACGAACTGGGCGTGTCCGGCATCAACGGCGTAGAATGGGACGCGGTCGAGCTGCCCAGCCAGTTTATGGAAAACTTCGTCTGGGAATACGGCGTTTTGGCGCAAATGTCCGCCCACGAAGAAACCGGCGAGCCCCTGCCGGAAGCACTCTTCGGCAAAATGCTTGCCGCCAAAAACTTCCAACGCGGAATGTTCCTCGTCCGCCAAATGGAGTTCGCCCTCTTCGATATGCTGATTTACAGCGAAAGCGACGAATGCCGTCTGAAAAACTGGCAACAGGTTTTAGACCGAGTGCGTGAAGAAGTCGCCGTCATCCGGCCGCCCGAATACAACCGCTTCGCCAACAGCTTCGGCCACATCTTCGCCGGCGGCTATTCCGCAGGCTATTACAGCTACGCGTGGGCGGAAGTATTGAGCGCGGACGCATACGCCGCCTTTGAAGAAAGCGGCGACGTTTCCGCCACAGGCAAACGCTTTTGGCAGGAAATCCTCGCCGTCGGCGGATCGCGCGGCGCGGCGGAATCCTTCAAAGCCTTCCGCGGACGCGAACCGAGCATAGACGCACTCTTGCGCCACAGCGGCTTCGACGACGCGGTCTGACCGATGCGGACAAAAAATGCCGTCTGAAACAACCGGACAGTGTTTCAGACGGCATCAGCATTTGCACGGTTTCGCCATTTTCACAAAAACAGCAAACCAAAATCCCGCCATTCCCGCAAAAACAAAAAATCAAAAACAGAAATCCCGTCATTCCCACG
>AEPI01000054.1 GCA_000193795.2 Neisseria lactamica NS19
GAAACAAATTCGCAATATCGCCATCATCGCACACGTCGACCACGGCAAAACCACATTAGTCGACCAACTGCTGCGCCAATCCGGCACATTCCGCGCCAACCAGCAGGTTGACGAGCGCGTGATGGACAGCAACGACCTCGAAAAAGAACGCGGCATCACCATCCTCGCCAAAAACACCGCCATCGATTACGAAGGCTACCACATCAACATCGTCGACACGCCGGGACACGCCGACTTCGGCGGCGAAGTGGAGCGCGTTCTGGGTATGGTGGACTGCGTCGTCTTGCTGGTGGACGCGCAGGAAGGCCCGATGCCGCAAACCCGTTTCGTGACCAAAAAAGCCTTGGCTTTGGGGCTGAAACCGATTGTCGTCATCAACAAAATCGACAAACCGTCCGCCCGCCCGAGCTGGGTTATCGACCAGACTTTCGAGCTGTTCGACAACTTGGGCGCAACCGACGAGCAGTTGGACTTCCCGATTGTCTACGCTTCCGGTTTGTCCGGTTTCGCCAAGCTGGAAGAAACCGACGAGAGCAGCGACATGCGCCCGCTGTTCGACACCATCCTAAAACACACGCCGGCACCGAGCGGCAGCGCGGACGAACCGCTGCAACTGCAAATTTCCCAACTCGACTACGACAACTACACCGGCCGCCTCGGCATCGGTCGTATCTTGAACGGACGTATCAAACCCGGCCAAGTCGTTGCCGTGATGAACCACGAGCAGCAAATCGCCCAAGGCCGCATCAACCAGCTTTTGGGTTTCAAAGGCTTGGAACGCGTACCGCTTGAAGAAGCCGAAGCCGGCGACATCGTGATTATTTCCGGGATCGAAGACATCGGCATCGGCGTAACCATTACCGATAAAGACAATCCTAAAGGCTTGCCTATGTTGAGCGTGGACGAGCCGACCCTGACGATGGACTTTATGGTCAACACCAGCCCGCTGGCGGGTACAGAAGGCAAATTCGTAACCAGCCGCCAAATCCGCGACCGCCTGCAAAAAGAATTGCTGACCAACGTCGCCCTGCGCGTGGAAGATACCGCCGATGCCGACGTGTTCCGCGTATCCGGGCGCGGCGAATTGCACCTGACCATTTTGTTGGAAAATATGCGCCGCGAAGGCTACGAACTCGCCGTCGGCAAGCCGCGCGTCGTTTACCGCGACATCGATGGTCAAAAATGCGAACCTTATGAAAACCTGACCGTGGACGTACCCGACGACAACCAAGGCGCGGTAATGGAAGAACTCGGCCGCCGCCGTGGCGAACTGACCAATATGGAAAGCGACGGCAACGGCCGCACCCGCCTCGAATACCATATTCCCGCGCGCGGCTTAATCGGTTTCCAAGGCGAATTCATGACCCTGACGCGCGGTGTCGGTCTGATGAGCCACGTGTTCGACGACTACGCGCCCGTCAAACCCGATATGCCCGGCCGCCACAACGGCGTGCTGGTGTCCCAAGAGCAGGGCGAGGCGGTTGCTTACGCCTTGTGGAACTTGGAAGACCGCGGCCGTATGTTCGTATCGCCCAACGACAAAATTTACGAAGGCATGATTATCGGTATCCACAGCCGCGACAACGATTTGGTCGTCAATCCGCTTAAAGGCAAAAAACTCACCAACATCCGCGCCAGCGGCACCGACGAAGCCGTGCGCCTGACCACGCCGATCAAACTGACGCTGGAAGGCGCGGTCGAGTTTATCGATGATGACGAACTCGTTGAAATCACGCCGCAGTCCATCCGCCTGCGTAAGCGTTACCTGAGCGAACTGGAACGCCGCCGCCATTTTAAAAAGCTGGATTGATATTTACTGGATTAATGTTTAAATGATACGGGATGCCGTCTGAAAAATTTCAGACGGCATTTTTTTATTCGGACGGGTTTTGCATCGGTATCCGGTGTTTTTTGAACCATTTATGCATCAGAGCAGTTGTATGAAGGCGGGCATTTGTCAGCGGGTCATTTTAATATTTCTTGAAACAAAGGTCTGTGGCTAACAAGCCGGTTTGCCATTTCCTTCCCACTGTCTCCCCTATCGTCAAACTCAGCCGTACCGAAGGCATCTGGGCATTAGGTAATACTCTTTATTTCCCTGCTTCAAGCCAAGGGATAAGAAAACCAAGGAGCGCGGCTGCCGTTGCGGGCGGAAAGAGAAGATGGGGGTTTGACGCAGGGTGCGCCACGGGATGTGCAACAGGGTTTGACTCCGAACGGCAGGGGTTTGCCCCCCGATACGGGGGCAGATAAAAATGCGGCTGCCTTGCAGGGTTTGCCCAAGTCCGCCGCCGCTGCGTCCGGCAATTCGCCAACTTATCAGCAGGGCTGACAAGTTCTGGCGTGCGCGGAAGGTGCCGGGCCTGTGCCCGCTGCGTCTGAAACCCCTGCCGAAAGGGATGGCGGGAAACGTGCGCCTGCTGCGGAAAAACGCCCGGATACGGTGTTGCCGGTATCGAATCCGAAGGTTGCGGAATCGGCGAATGTGGTATCGCCCAAGCGTCGGATGTCGGATGCGGCAACCGATTTTATGCGCCGTTTGGCGGCGGACAGGCGCAATCTGGAAAAGGCTGGCGTGCGTTTGGGGGGCAACGAATACAATTTTGCGCATACGAACCGCAAACATATTAATGCGCTTGCGGGTGTGTTGAGCAGGATGGGCAAGAGCTGGGTGTTTAAGGAGTTTGTCAATATAGCCAGTTCTTCTAATTCTGAAGAACTTGTCTTCGACATCCGCCCTTTTTTCACGGACAAGGATGCGGAAACCTTGCAGACCGGCTGTTTGTTGGAAGCCGTGCCGTCCAAGTCGGGTTGGGATTACCGCCTGGCGCAGGAAGGAAGGGCGTTGATCCGTGTGATGGCGCGGGCGCGCGATGCCGCCGCTTCTGCCGGCAAATCGGCGGGCGGCAGGACGGATGTCCGAGCAAAAGACGCGCCTGTTGCGGACAAGGCGGTTGCTGAAAAAGATGCGGCAACTGAAAAGCCGTCTCCAGATAAGGGCGGTCAGGAGCGCGGAGGCGGCGGCGTATAAGGAAATCGTCCGCCGTATCGCGCAAGAGGCGGGCGCGATGCCGTCTGAAGGCTTAGTGGCGGTGCGCCTGCGCCTGATTCCCAAGGCGAACAAGGACGGCGGCGCAAGCAAAACGGTCATCGATTTGGATAATGCCCTTAAGGTTACGCTGGACGCGCTTCAGGGCATCGCCTACGCAAACGACAAACAGGTGCGGCGCATTGCCGCAGAATATGCCGGCGAGCCGGAGCAGGGCGGCGGTTTGACGGTGGAGATAGAGGAGTTGGAATGAGCGCGATACGCAAAGCCGCCAAAGGCGAGCAATGCACGCTGAATATCGCCGGCGTGTGCAATTACAACCCCGAAACAACCGTGCTGTGCCATTTCCTGGGCGAAACGCACGGGATGGGATTGAAAAGCGACGATTTGAGCGCGGGTTTCGGGTGCAGCACCTGCCCAATGCAATACGACAGACCCGACAGCGGTAGATTTCTACAAGCCTAAGACGTGGTTTGTGATGGGTCGGGAGATTCATCATAGCCGCCTGTTTACGTTAATCAGCCGTCCCGTCCCTGATTTGCTCAAGGCCGCCTATAACTTTGGCGGCGTGAGTATGTCGCAGTTGATGATGCCGTATGTTGACCGATGGTTGCGAACGGTTGATTCAGTAAGCGACTTACTACATAGCTTCTCGCTGTCAGGCATCAAGACAGATATGTCGACTATCCTGTCAGGCGGTTGCGATGAAGAAGTCAATATGACCTTACGCGCGGAAGTATATAACCGCTTCAGAGACAATCGCGGCTTGATGATGTTGGATAAGGATAACGAAGAGTTCTTCCAATTCAATACGCCATTGAGCGGCTTGGATGCCCTGTTGGCACAAGCGCAGGAACAGTTGGCAATGCCCAGCCATACGCCGCTTGTGAAGCTGTTGGGCGTAACGCCTAGCGGATTAAACGCAAGCAGTGAGGGCGAGATAGACGTTTATTACGACTATATCAAGGCGCTTCAAGAGAATATTTTGCGTGACCCACTGGATAAGGTGTTAAAGCTGGTTCAGCTTCATCTATTCGGCGAGGTTGACGATTCCATTACATTCTCATTTGTGCCTTTGGCGCAAATGGACGAATCGCAGCTTGCCACCATCCGCAAGTCTGATTCAGACCGCGATGTCGCATATATTCAAGCCGGTGTTATATCGGCTGAAGAAGTACGCGGTCGGCTGGCGGGCGAGCCGGACAGCGGATATAACGGCATCGACGTGGAAGATGTGCCCGAGATGCCGTCTGAAGGCTTTTCAGACGGCCTGAACGACGGCGAAGGGGAAGAAGGCGGAGACCCCGCCGACCCAAAGCCTGAACCCGCCCAAGATGCCGAATGGGACGAAAGCAAACATCCGCGTGCGGAGAATGGGCAATTCGGCAAAGGCAGCCTGAAAGACGGCAGAGTGAATTTTCCCGAATTGTCGGGCAGCGAGATTGCCGAGCTGGCAAAAGTGCCGCTGGCGGTTACGCCGGATATGGGGCAGGGCGCAAGGAAAAAAGCTGTCGCAAAATGGATTCAAATCCATTTGCAAGGCAAGTCTGTAAAGACTTCCGACGGCAAGATGATTCAGTTCAATGCCAAAGATAGTACAGAACATTTGTCCTACGACAGCAGACGCAACCATTTACGTGCATTGGCTGTGCCACATATTGCGGATGTATTCAAAAACGGAGAAGCAAAAGGCAGGAGCGAACCCAATCACGATCACAAAGACAAAAGTATCGTAGCTTTTCATGTGTATCAGAAATGGGTAGAACTGGAAAACCAATATGGCATCTTAATGGAAGTTCAGGCTGTAGAAAGAGACAGCGGCAAGTTTGAATTTGCCGCTTATACCCACAAAATCGCAGACAAGAAAAAGGGTAACCGCTCCGGCGCAGACGACAGCGGGGAAGCTGTCCGGCACGTGGAATATGGGTTACCCGGTGCCGATAATCATACCCCCACCCAAAACCAAATGCAAGGCTGCGAGCTGTTCCGCATCCTGAAAATCACTGACCCGAAAGGCAACGATGTGAGCAAAACCTACGACGAAACCATAACCGACAAAAACGGTCGCGATGTAACAGAAACCTATGCTGAAGGCCGCCTATCCCTCGCCCAAGACCGCTCCCTGCGCTCCTACGACCAAGACGGCAGGCTGCACGTTGAAACATCAAACATCAGCAAGGCTACGGTTAATCCGTACTACGGCAGCGAGATTCCAAACCATCAACAGCTTGGGCTTGAACCGAAAAAGGTTTACTACCTGCTGCGAGACCCTGAAGAGCTTGAAAAAGCAGTTCAGACGTTCAATAACCTGCCGCTGCTGAGTAAGCATATTCCCGTATCGGCAGACGAGCCGCAAAAGGACGTTATTGTCGGCACAACAGGAAGTGATGCCAAGTTCGAGGACGGCTATTTGAAATGTTCTCTTGCCGTTTGGGATTCTGAAGCCATTGCAGGCATTGAGAGCGGCGAGCAGATGGAGCTTTCAAGCGCGTATCGGTACACCGCCGATATGACGGCAGGCGAGTTTAACGGCATGCGCTACGACGGCGTGATGCGCGATATTGTCGGAAACCATGTAGCCCTTGTCGATGTGGGTCGGGCGGGGCGTGATGTAGTAGTAAGCGATGCAGACCCATTTTGTGAAAGGACAGTTATGAAACTGAAAGCAGGCGCGAAAGCGCGTATTCAGGCAGCCGTGCAGCCCCTGTTGGCGCAGGATGCCGAATTGAGCCCTGACGAACTGTTGCAGGTTATCGGCTCACTGACTAACGAAGTTCAGACAGCGGAAGATGACGGCGAGGAATTGCCGCCTGAAGATGCTGAAGAAGTTGGCACTGATGAAGATGAAACTGCTGAAGATGAAGATGTTGAATCTGAATCTGAAGAAGTGGCTGCTGATGAAGATGAAACCAATGAATCTGAACAAACTCAAGAGCAACCTACACAAGCCCAAGACCGTGCAATGATGAAAATTGCAATGGACAAAGCGATTGCCAAAGCCGTTGCAGCAGAACGCAAACGCGCTCAAGCACTGGCACAAGCGCAGCGTGATGTTGCCCACTTGGTCGGCGATGTGGCTATGGACAGCGCAGAAGATGTTTACAAATTCGCGCTTGAACAACATGGTGTAGATGTTGCCGGTGTTCACCCATCCGCATATCGCGCAATGGTCGGCTTGATTGGCAAGTCTAAAGGCGGTATCGCTATGGACGGCGCAAATTCAGCAAGCAGGCAATTCAAAGGCTTGAACCGAATTAGAAAGGGTTAAAACATGCCATTCCAAAAAGTAGTAAATCCATATCAAGCCCCTGCCGTTGCAGGGGATTTTGCTTCTGCAAACCCTAACGCCTCTATGTTGGCCGGCGAGGGTGCTTTGGTTGCAGGTGATGCAGGCGTTACTGTCGGCGTATTTGCTTGGGCAGATGCAGACGGCAAAGTAAGCAACAAGAAAGCAACCGGCGGCCGTATCGGCTTTGTACATCGTGAACAACAAGCAAGCATGACCGGCTTCTTGGATGAACAAGGTAATACCATCCTGAAAGGCCAAGCTATGACGCTGATGACAGGCGGCGACTTTTGGGCGCACTTCCCCGCCGGTGCCGTTATCGGTCAAAACGTATTTGCCAAAGATACTGACGGCACATTGAAATCATCCGCCTCTGCTGCTGAATCAGGCTATACCCTGACTAAATTCAAGGTTGCCTCTACTGCCGGCGCAGGCGAATTGGCGAAAATCACATCTTGGGAGTAACGCATGAACCAAACATTTAATCAACTGGAACGCGATGCCGGTATCGTATTTATGGGTGGCGGCAAAAAGCTGATGGACGATAAAGTCGCGGCAGCTTTGGCAATGGACGCACAGCCCGGCTTGTCAACTGTCGGTAATAGCGGTATCCCTGCATGGATGCTGAACTATGTCGATCCGAAGATGATTGAAATCATCTTGCAGCCTACCAAAGCCGCTGAAGTTTTCGGCGAAATGAAAAAAGGCGACTGGACAACCGAAACCGCTACTTTCATGACCGTTGAGCCTACCGGCGAAGTTTCCTCTTATGGCGACTACAACAACAACGGCGTAAGCGGCGTAAATGTGAACTTTCCACAACGCCAAAGCTACCATTACCAAGTGTTCACCCGTTGGGGCGAGCGTGAAGTAGCACGCGCAGGCGAAGCGAAGATTGACTATGTTGCGCGTGTAAACGAAGCATCCATCAATGCCCTGAACCGCTTCCAAAACAAAACATATTTGTTTGGTGTGAAAGGCTTGCAAAACTATGGCGTATTGAATGACCCGGAATTGCCTGCCACTACTCCGGCCGCTAAAACTTGGGCAAACTCAACAGGCGAAGAAGTGTATGAATCTATCCGTAAGCTGTTCCAAACTTTGCTGAAACAGACCGGCGGCAAGATTGATATGAATACGCCCCTGTTGCTGGTGTGCAGCCCTACCGCAAGCGTTGATTTGACCAAAACCAACCAATACAACGTAAATGTTATTGACCAGTTGAAAAAGAACTTCCCTAACTTGCGCGTTGAAACTATCCCTGAATATTCAGCGGCAAGCGGCGAAACCGTGCAACTGATTGTCGAAGAGTTGGACGGCCAACGCACTTTGGAATGCGGTTTCACTGAAAAAATGCGTGCGCACAATATGGTGCTGGAAGCCTCTTCTATCAAACAGAAGAAATCACAAGGCACTTGGGGCGCGATTATCTACCGCCCGTTCTGCATTGCTTCCATGACGGTGAGCTAAGCGCAGGCTGCCTGAAAAACAAGCTTGCGAGTTTCTGCGAAGCTAAAAACGGGGCTGCCTATTTTCAGGTAGCCTCCCCACCTACCCGCATCTGCGGTTTTTTTTACTTGGAGCATTTAAAATGGATAGAGCCATACAAGAATCTTATGTTAAAATCCTAAATGTGCTGTTTGAAGGCGCAGTCCGCGCCCAGCCGGATCAAATTACAGAAGAAGTAGTCGGTATGGCCGATCAGATGTTCTCCGAAATCGGCGCATGCCATGAGCGTTTGAAACCGCTGGCCGTACTGGCTGACGGCATTGCCGGCAGCGTTATGGAACAGCTTCCGGACGAGCTGAAGCTGCTTTTCGGCAACGTGCCGTTTGATGAATACCTGATCAGCAAAGGCATAGATGAAACCGCTAAGGAAATCAAACGATTGGGGTTTAATAAAGCAGTCGGCCTTAACAACGCGCTCAAAGTATTGAAGGCTTTTATTAAAAGCTGGATTAAATACAGCGCGGCAGACCGAAAATTAAGAATGTGTATTGTTACGGCACAAGCCCGTTGGCGTTCAAAAGTCGAAATCGAACTGCTGGGCTTGTAACCGCAGGGGGCAGGTATGTATCGGCTGTTTTTTCGTTGGATATGGGAAAAAGTGGTACCGGAAAGCATCCGCAACAGCAAGCCGGTGCGGTGGGTAGCCAACCATAGAAAGCTCACTATCTGGGTAATTGTGACAGTATGGATCAACTTCTTCCCCGCTACTTACGAATACGACATTGTTCATTATAGGAAATACAGCTATTGGTATGTCGATGATCCGTGGTATCCCTATGCCCGATTTCTGCTTCCCCTTATTCTCGGTGCGGTTTTTCTTTTCATTCCGCCCGATCCGCCCGAAAAGAAATAGTAACCTGCATATAAGCAGCCTGAAATCTTTCAGGCTGCTTTTTTATTGGAGAACCCAAATGGCAAAACAAAAAACTGTAACCGTCGGCTGCAAACTGCCCAACGGACTGATTATCGAAGCCGGCGGCAAGTCGGTAGAGTTGAACGGCGCAAACGCCTCCAACATCATCGGCGGCCACGGCATTACCTACAACGTGGATGCCGACCTGTTCAATGCTTGGATGAAAGCGCACCAAGACCGCGATATGGTGAAAAACGGCTTCGTTTTCGCCCACGAAAATGCCAAGGACACCAAAGCCGAAGCACGGGAAAAGACCGGCAACGAAACCAAATTGGAAGCCATCAAGCCGGATGACAAGGCCAATGGCGTAATCACCGCCAAGGAAGACTGATATGTCCGCCGTCGTCTTCGATAAAGCGCGCTTTCAGACGGCCTATCCCGAAGTGCAGGCAACAGACGCACAGCTCGAAATGTGGTTCGCGCAGGCCGAAAGCCTGCTGGACAACACCGACCACAGCATCGTTAAAAAACTGGAAGAGCGCGAAATGCTGCTGTTCCTGCTGGTACGCCACTTCGCCGCGCTGAACGAACGTGCCGCGCAGGGCGGATTGGTGGGGCGCATTGCTTCGGCTACCGAAGGCAGCGTTTCCGTGAGCGCGGATATGGGTGCGGTGGGCAGCAATGCCGCCTGGTATCTGCAAACGCCCTACGGCGCAACCTATTGGCAGCTTACCGCCAAATACCGCCGCTTCCGATATGTATCGGGAGGTTGTTATGCGCGGCGGCGATAGGTTCAGACGGCATCTGTCCGAACTGGCGGCGCGGGCGGCAACGGGCAAGGTGCGCGTCGGCATCATCGAGCAGGCAAACTACGACGGATCGGACGGCGAAAGCGTGGCGCAAGTCGCCTTTTGGAATGAATACGGCACGGCAACCATTCCCCCGCGCCCGTTTTTCCGCAATACCATTGCCGAGCATAAGGACGAATGGCCGAAGCAGGCTGCCGCACTAATGGAAGCCAACGGCGGCGATGTGCGGAAGACCTTGGAATTGATGGGCGACGGCGTAAAGGGGCAGATTGTGAAAACGATCCAAGACTTCCGCGAACCGCCCAACGCCGCCGCAACCGTGAAGAAAAAAGGCTTTGATAAGCCGTTGATTGACACGGGAACGTTGTGGCGCAGTATTGATTGCGAGGTAACGGACGAATGAACTTGAGAGCCATCGCTAACGGAGCGATTACATCCGTCAATCCCAACCTTCCCGCCGTACTGAAACTCAATAACGGCTACACCACCGATGCCTCGGGAAAGCGGAAATCAGGCTACAGCGAGCATCCCGTGACCGTGCAGACCCAAACCCTCGGCACGCAGGATTTGTCCTTGTTTGAGGGATTGGCGCAGTAGGGGACCTTGCTGTATGCCTATGTAACCGGACAATTCCACGGACTGCGGCGACAGGACGGTAAAGGCGCGGACAAGCTGGTATTCGCGGCCTACGGCGAAACCGAAACGACAGAATGGCTGGTGAAACAGGTGGTGGAAAGCTGGCCGGATTGGTGCAAGGTGCTGTTATGGCGGCAACATTAAGCATTACTCAGTCTGAAATCTACAAGGACGTAAGGCGGTATCTGCTTGGATTGTTCCCTGATTGCGAAGTGATACAGGGCTATTCCAATAATGTACCGCTTCCAAACGCGCCATTTATCCTGATGAACATTATCCGCGAAACGGAAATGAACACGCAGATTAACGAGTGGAGGCCTTCAGACGGCCTTGCAGACGTTACAAGAAGCATAGAAGTGGCTATGCAGCTTGATTTCTACGGCGTTGATTCAGGGCGTAATGTGCGCGTTTTCTCGACCTTGTGGCGTGATTTCCATGCTTGTGAACGGCTGGAGGTTTGCCGGCCTTTATACACGGACGAAGCGCGATATATTCCGCTCACGAATGAAGAGCAGGAATTTGAAGCGCGGTGGAGTATCACGGCAAGTCTGACCTACAACCCTACTGTTACACATACGCAAGACTTTATCGAGGGCGCGTCTGTTTCAATTAATCGTATTCCATCATAAAAGGAAATTAAATGTTTAAATCAATTCCTGCATCACAGATTGTGAGCGTGAATCCATCGGTGTTGAGTTCAGGCGGTTCCCCTCTTGCGCTTAACGCCGTTTTCTTGAGTAAAAATGCCAATATTCCGACAGGCGAAGCACTGCTGTTTGCAACGGCTGAATCTGTCGGTGAACATTTCGGCTTTTCTTCCGATGAATATAAAGCCGCCCAAATCTACTTTAAAGGCTTTGACGGCTCAAACAAAAAGCCGGGCCGTCTGTATTTCTATGCGCTGAACAGCGTTGCTGAAGCCGGTTATTTGCTTGGCGCGAGTGTCAAGACTACCGGCCTTGCCGAGCTGAAGAAGATTAAAGGCTCATTGTCCGTAACGGTTGACGGTACAGAAAAGAAAGCCCCATCAATCGACCTGAAATCTGCTACAAGCTTTTCAGAAGCGGCGCAACAAATCGGCGAGGCCTTGTCTGCTACTGTTGAATTTGAAGAACAGTTACAGGCGTTCAAAATCATTTCCGCCACTACCGGCAAATCATCTACCGTATCTTTTGCAACCGGCGATATTGCCGACAAATTAGGCTTGAGTGAATCAGCCGGTGCGCGTGTTTCCAAAGGCACAAATGCGGAAAGCGTTGATGAAATGATGGCGGGCTTAACCGCTGCCACATTGAACTTTGCAACGTTTACAACCATTGAAGAGCCTGCAATTGAAGATAAATTGGCTTTGGCCAAATGGTCGAATCTGCAAAACGAACGCTTCCTGTATGTCGGTTGGGGCAAAGAAGCTGCCGCGCTGCAAGCCGGTAACACTACATCATTCGGCGCGAAGCTGAAAGAATCCCAATATTCAGGCGCAACCGCTGTTTATGGCGGCTTGGATAAGGCGGCGTTCTTGTGTGGTGCGATTGCTTCCATTGACTTCAGCGAACGCGAAGGCCGTATTACCGTTGCGTTCAAAGGTCAATCAGGCTTGGAGGTTGATGTAAACGATGCAACCGAAGCGCAAAACCTGAAAGATAACGGCTATAACTTCTACGGCGCGTGGGCTACGGCTAACGACCGATTCCTGTTTATGTATCCCGGCCAAATGACCGGCAAATGGAAATGGTTGGACAACTATGTCAACCAAATCCGCCTGAACAGCCAGTTACAGCTTGCCTTGATGACTATGCTCACTTCTGCCAAGTCTGTGCCGTATAACGCTGTCGGCCGCGCGTTACACCGTGCCGCCTGCCAAGATGCCATTGATGAAGCGTTGAACTTCGGTTCTATCCGTGCAGGCGTTGACCTGTCGGAACAACAACGCGCAATCATCAACAATGAGGCCGGTGTAGATGCCGCCACTCAAATCGAGGCGCGCGGCTATTACCTGTATGTCGGCAAAGTTTCCGCGCAAACACGCGGCAACCGTGAATCAATGCCGATTAAGCTGTGGTACACCGATGGCGGCAGCGTTCACGCTGTCAATATGGGTTCTATCAACATTCTGTAACTTACAGGCCGTCTGAAACAACAGGCGGCCTGATTTTTTGAGGTAAAAATATGGCTCAAATCGCACCTAAGACCCTTACTTCTGCAAACAGTGTCCTGTTGTGGAAGGCTAAGGGCTACACCGACCAATTTGTACAGGCTCAAGGCTACAAAACTGATTCCGCGTTTGATTTTTCCGGTGCAACCATCGGCGAGACAGTCATGGGCGTTGATGGTATTCAATCAGGCGCATATATCCAACATGAACACCAACTGACGATCACATTTGAAGCAAACAGCCCTACACGCGCCCACTTCGCCAAAATGTATGAGCGCATGACGGAGCAGATGGAAACTTTCCCTTTTGAGTTCCAAGTAGATATTCCATCGCTGGGTATCCGCCGCATTGCAAAAGGCTTCATGATTAACTTGGCCGGTTTCAGCGCCAAGAAACGCATGGATGCCGGCAGCTTCACATTCAACTTGGGCGTTGTAACCGAAGAGGAAATTTCCTAATGTCTTTGAAATCCAAAACCGTAACGATTGAGGGCGGCCGCGACAACGGTAAGAAATTCAAAATTACCGAAATGCCGGCCGCGAAGATTGATAACTGGGCAATGCGTGTCTTGCTGGCACTGGCAGGCGCAGGAATTGACGTATCAGAAGCCAATGAGGGCATGATGGGCTTGGCTAAAGTGGCATTTTCGGCACTTGGCAAGATTCCGCCTGAAACGGCACTTCCTTTGCTTGACGAACTGCTGAACTGTGTGGAATTTATCCCTGCCGGCGGTGAGCCGCGCCCGCTTGATTTGAATCTTGGCGATGTCGAAGATTTCAAAAACCTATGGATGTTCCGAAAGGAGGTATTCAATCTTCACATTGATTTTTTGCAACAAGGCAGTGGCCTGATTTAGGTTTTGGAGACGGCGGCGCGGATATGGAGTATTTGAACCTGTCCGCGCTTATCGGTGGCTTGGTATCCGGTCGATTATGTACTTTGAACGAACTGCAAACGGTTTATAGCTTTGAAGATGCTTTGAACCTATGGGAAGTTTTGAGCATAGACGGCTACAACCGCCAACAGTATGAGAAACGGCGACAGGCCGTCTGAAAGGTTTGATTATGGCGACTGTTATAGACACCCTGTTTCTTGAGCTTGGCATTGATTCTTCCAAGTTTTCAGGCGAAGCAGCAAAAGCAGAAAAGCAGTATGACCGCTTAGAGCGTTCTGTTGCCAAAGTAGAGAAAGCTGAAAAAACAGCCGCGAAAACGACCAAAGAGAGCGCAGAAGCACGGCGAAAAAGCGTAGCAGATACGCAAAAAGCCGATGCTTCTATGCAAGGGCTATTAAAGACCGTAAACGCTTCCATCAAGAGCTTTGCGGCCTTTACCGGCTTACTGCTTGGCGCAAGCGGGTTGTCGCAGCTTGCAACAGATGCGGCAAAAGCCAACCGCGAACTGGACACCACTGCTAAAAATCTTGGCATGGCGCGTAAGGAATTGAGCGCATGGCAAGGGGCGGCTGAGATGGCCGGCGAAAGTGCCGGCGGCATGAGCGTCTACATGAAAACCCTGTCAGGCGATATGCAAAGCCTGATTATGATGGGCGACACGTCCGTCTTGCCGTATTTCAATGCGCTGGGCGTTTCATTGTTGGATAGCACCGGCAAAGCCCGAAAGCTTGACGATGTGATGTTGGATTTGGCTGACCGTTTCAGCACAATGGATCGACAACAAGCCTACACATTAGCCCAACAGATGGGCATTGATGACGGCACGTTTAACACATTGTCGCGCGGTCGTGCTGAAATGCAGCGTATGCTTGATATTCAGCGTGAGATGTACCATTCGTCTGAAGCCGATATTGAAAACTCGCGCAAACTGACAGAGGCTCGCGCGGTATTAAATGCCCAATGGGAAAGCCTTAAACTGATGATAGGCAATGCCCTGATACCTGCTGTCACATTCCTGACAGAGTTAGTCGGCAAGTTTGTGGGATTCCTAGTCAAGCATGAATATGTCACTAAAGGCGTGTTTCTTGGCATTGCTACGGCTATCGGCGTGTTCCTTATCCCAGTGCTGATGACGGCAACGGCGGCGGTGTTTGCCTTTATCGCACCGTTTACGCCATTGATTGCGGCGGTTACAGGTTTGGCCGCAGCGTTTGGCCTGCTGTATGACGACTACAAAACATGGGCGGAGGGTGGCAAATCCCTGTTTGATTGGGGGCGTTTTACCGGCTATATCAACAGTTCTAAAGTTTCCACTGATTCGCTTGGTAAGTCGTTTATCTACCTGACGACCGGTTACACAAGCTGGTCGGAAGCCGCAAACGGTATGCTTGATTGGATGAGGCTCAAAGGCTTTATTGATGGCAATACCGTGTCTGTCGGTTCGCTGATGACCGGCTTTAAAAACCTTGCTTCTGAATTGTCAGACAGCCTCATGCCGTATTTGATGGATATTGTCGAAATCTTCAACCGATTAAAGGATGGAGATTTTTCAGGCGCAGGCAAAGCGGTAAAGGAGGCTTTTAACCGCCAATGGGAAGCTGTGAAGTCATTTGCAGGCGCGGCATGGGATAGGATAACCGGCACTGTTGACGTAGCGACCGGGCATGATGTCGGCACATTGTCAGGCAACAATAACGCCGTCCGCAATGTCGGCACTGATGTTGGCGGCCAGCTTGTACAGGCATGGGATGATGTTACCTATCAGATGGGTTCTAAGAACGTCAAGACCGGCAAAATTGACTGTTCTGGCTTCGTTGATGCAATAAACAAGGCGGTCGTAGATGACCTGCAAAAGCAGTTTGGCAAGGAAGCATCACAAGCCCGAATCAATGCTTCAGGCGGTGCGGCCGGCATTATCCAGAGTGAAGTGGCTAAAGGCCGCTTGGTTCAAAATGCCAGAGGCTGGGCAAATATTGATATTTCCAAACTTGAGGCGGGTATGGTTTGGGGTGAATCACGCGGTAATCATGCAAAAGGTCGTTATCACAACATCGGGCATACCGGCACGGTCGTGGTAATCAATGGCAAGAAATATATTGCCGAAAGCACGTCAGGCAAAGGTAAAGACGGCAAGTCGGGCGTTCGATATACGGCTGTTGAGGACTATGTAAAAAGTCTTGCACATCGAAATTTTGAAGTGAATATCGTTGACCCTTTGAGAAACTTTAGGGGGCGCGGCATCAACCGCCCTATGCCATCTTCCATCGCCGTTACAGGTAAGGAAGATTGGCTGAATAAACTCAACGCCAAAGACACTGTCGCAAATGCCGACAGCAGGCTGGCTGCCGTAAGTCAGAAGTATGGTATTCCGCAGCACATGCTTTATTCGGTGTGGGCGCAGGAGAGCCGCAAGGGGAATATGAAGAAATCGTCCGCCGCCGGTGCGAAAGGTCATTTCCAATTTATGCCCGGCACTGCCAAGGCTTACGGTATTTCAGGCAGGGAGTGGGATTTTGATGCTTCCAGTGATGCAGCGGCGCGTTACTTCCAATGGTTGCTGAAGCATTATAACGGCGACCATAACAAAGCCCTTGCAGCGTATAACTGGGGCAACGGCAACCTAGACAAAGCCATTAGGCAATACGGCAATAATTGGCTGTCTCATGCACCGAAGGAAACGCAGGGATATGTGAACAGTATCAATAAAATGATGGACTACAAAGGCAAAGGCGGAATGATGTCCAGGCCTTTGGGCGGCCATGCCGTTGCACAGAATCTTGGCGACCAACAGGGGCGCATTATGGCTTCACGCAATGCGGCAAATCCCCATAACGTCAGCAATACCCAAAGCACGCAAATCACGGTAAACGGCGGTATCAACGTCCAAACCAGTGCAAGCACCGTTCGGGGGAATATGCAAGACGCGATGGACGGCCTGAATAGTCGAGCCAATCAGTACGCAGTAGCGCAGATGTAACCAAAACAAAGAGGCTGTCTGATTTCAGACGGCCTCTTTGTTTTCTGGAGTTTATATGAAGTGGAACAGTATCGGCATCCCTAACGTGCCCAAATTACCGCCCAATATCGGCAATGCTTTAATTAGCTTTGGCGGTGCGCAACTGATTAACTTGGTTTTTGGCGAAAAATGGGGCATTTTCAATCAGCGCGGCATTCCTTTATTGCTGGCCGATAACGTGGCTTCGGTTCGATTTGAAAACAAATCGTCTGTCGTTAATTCGCCTGTCGAAAATGGCAGTTTTACGAGCTACAACAAGGTAAATGAGCCGTTTAAAGCCAGTGTGATGATGACCAAAGCAACAGGCGGCGTAGTGCAGCGTGGCGCGTTTTTGGCGTTATTAAGCACGTTCGCCAATTCGACCGATTTGTTCATGATTATCACGCCCGAAGCTGTATATCCAAACTGTGCAATCACAGGTTACGACTATATCCGCGAGGCCGGCAACGGTGCGCGAATGATTAAAGTCAATATCCACTTCCAAGAGGTGCGTTTGGCAAAGGTTGAGTATCGGAAAACCAAATCGGAGGCAGGCTTGCAGACAGATGGCGGCAAGGTTCAGGCTAAAGAAGCCCCGACAGCCAATCCGCCTGAAAGCGTTAAAGAATCTGTATTGTCCAAAATAACATCAAAAGTTAAAGGGTGGTTTTCATGAAAGTTTATACCATTCCTATCGCAGACGAACGGTCGCAAAAGCTATCTGTAACACTGGGCAGGCAGGAAGTGGATATTGCGCTGACTATGCGCCTGGGTAAGCTGTACATTGACGTGAAGGCAAACCGTGTTCCTGTGGTCAGTGGACGCGTGTGCTTGAACAAAGAGCCAATCATCAATGAAGCTTTCCGCCCATTCGTGGGGGAATTGTACTTTGAGGATTTGCAGGGGAATGATGACCCTGTTTTCGGCGAATTGGGCAAGCGTTTTGTTTTAAGGTGGGTTACAGATGCCTAGTTTAAAAGAGAAACGTATCAAAATCACAATCCTACTGGCAGGAGAAGATAAGGATTTTGACGGCAAGGGGAACAATACGCTTGTCTTTGACGGCCTACAGACTGAATGCCGTATCAATTACGGCAACGGTTCAGTCATGCCGACCGCAAACGTGCGTATCTTTGGGTTGAAATTGAGCAATATGCTGACGTTGCTAAGGGTTCGATGGAACACCAAAGAAGCCTTGCAAAATATGATCCAAATCGAAGCAGGCGACAAGGACAAAATGTCTGTCGTTTACAAAGGCAATATCACTTTTGCCAAGCCTGATTTTAGTTCCGCGCCTAATGTCTGCCTGAATATCGAGAGCAGCACAGGCTATTATCATCAAATCGTACCAACGCCGCCGCGAAGCTTTGAGGGCGAGATAGACGTAGCGGAAGCCATTTCCCAACTTGCCGGAGATATGGGCATGTCGTTTGAGAACAACGGCGTAACGGCGAAATTGAGCAATCAGTATTTGCCTGATTCAGCCTTGGGTAAGGTGCAGATGTTGGCGAAACATGCCGACTTGGATTTGTATATTGACAACGACACAATCGCAATCGCGCCAAAAGGTGCGCCGCGCATGGTTGATGTGCCGGTAATCAAGCCTACTACCGGCTTGATTGGCTATCCGGTGCCTGACCTGATAGGCGTTCAGTTTGCCTGCCTTTATGACCCTGCCTTGCGTTTTGGCGGTTTGGTTGAGATTGAGGACAGCATTATCCCTACCTGTAACGGCAAATGGCGCGTTTTCGGCATGAATATCACGCTTGAATCGTTCAGCCCTAGCGGCAAATGGGAAGTTTTTATCAAGGCGGCTCACGCGGAAAGCGAGACGGTTCATGTCGCAAAATAGATTAGGCTTTGAGCAGCCGGGTCAGCGGGGCGGGCAGGGCGAGATAGGCTATATCGTTGAAAGTATCCTGTCGAGGCTTCAAACGGTAACACTTGTAAAGGTTGTGGCCGTGAAAGGCGGCGGTCTATCCCCTGTCGGTATGGTTGACGTTCAGCCGCTTGTGTCGCAGATAGATGGCAGCGGCGGCGTGATTCCACACGGCGTTATCTTCAACGTGCCATATATGAGGCTTCAAGGCGGCAGTAACGCCGTGATTATTGACCCTGAAGTGGGAGATATTGGAATGTGCGGCTTTTGCAGCCGTGATATTTCCAGTGTCAAAGCAAACAAATCAGCTTCAGCACCGCAAAGCAAACGCCGTTTTGATTATTCAGACGGCCTTTATTTTGGAGGTTTCCTGAACGGGACACCAAGCCAATACATCATGTTTTCAGGCGGTGGAATTAAAATCTTTTCCCCTACCGGTATCGAACTGGAAGCACCGAAAACAACCATCAAATCGCCGACCGTGCAGATTGAGGGCAACACCACGCAGAACGGCAGTTTCTCGCAAACAGGCGGCGGCGCGGCTTCGTTTTCAGGCAGTCTGACAACAGACGGTCAGATTGAATCAAAAGTTGATGTTGTCGGCGGCGGCAAGTCGTTGGTTAACCATACGAACGGCGGCAGTCCTGTGGATTAAGTCTGAAAGGAAAGCATGGATACTCTTTATCTTGACCCTGAATCTTGGGATTTATCGCTTACGACTGACGGCGATATTGCAATCGCAAAAAATCCCTATTCGACCGCGCAGAGTGTTGCAAATGCGATTAGGTTGTTTGAGGGCGAATTGTATTACGACACGGAACAAGGCGTTCCGTATTTTGACGAGGTTCTTGGACAGCCTCACTCATTTGCACTGTTTAAGCACCGTATGGAAGAGGCGGCATTGCGCGTTGATGGTGTGAAAGATGTTGTCGTGTCTGTTCAGAGAATATCAGACCGCAGATTGAGTGGGAGTGTAACGTTCAAGGATGAAAATAACCAAACGCATACGGTGGAATTATGAGATTTAGAACAAATGTTCCTGCTATTGAGATTACCGACACCGGTATTATCGTTCCGAATGAGGACGATATTTTGCAAGGTGTGTTGGCTGATTTCAATCAGGCTTTCGGCGGCAATTTGAATCTAAACCTTGACACGCCTCAAGGTCAATTAGCCTCTTCTTTGACGGCGATTATCGCAGACCGGGACAACCAATTAGCCCGGTTAATGAATCAGGTTAATCCCGATTACGCAGACGGCATTATGCAGGATGCGATTGCCAAAATCTATTTCTTGGAGCGGAAAAAAGCCGTGGATTCGTCAGTCGAATGTGAATTTATCGGACTTGCCGGAACAATCATCCCTAAAGGTTTCGCAGTATTGGACACACAAGGCGTGCAATGGATATTAAGGGACGAATCCTCCATTTTGGAAGGCGGTAGGGGGGTGGGTATTTTTACCGCCGCCGGCGTGGTGTCGGCCGCCGCCAATACGGTAAATCAGCCTGTCAGGACAATTATCGGGCTTGACCGCGTCAATAATCCGCGTCCCGCCATCCCGGGAAGGGAATTGGAAAGCCGCGCGGATTTCCGCCGCCGCCGGCAGCAGTCGGTGGCCGCAAATGCACACGGAACGCCGCAGTCCGTGTATTCCAACGTCGCACAGCTTGACGGGGTGAGTGATGTGTATGTGGTCGACAACCCGAAACCGGTATCGGAAACGCACAACGGGCAGACCATTAAGCCCCACAGTATTTATGTTGCCGTTGTCGGCGGCGACGACAGGCAGATAGCCGAAACCATCTTGCGCTTTGCAGGTTGCGGATGTGATTTCACAGGCAATACGACCTTGACCGTGTATGATGAAACCTACACAGACCCGAAACCGGCTTACGAGGTCAGTTTCACACGTCCCGCCCCCGTGCCTGTCTATTTCCGCATCAGAGTTGGGAAAGAGGCAGGCATCGGCTATCAGGATGTAGTCAGAAAGGCCGTTATAGAAGCATTTGACGGCGCGGAAAAGGCGGGTATCGGCGGAAAGATTTATGCTATGCGTTATGTCTGCCACATTGCGCGCGCCTTAACGTCGGCACAGGTAATTGATATAGAGGTCGGGCTGTCAAGGGACGGTATGGGCAACAGCGCACAAGTCGGAATCCATCAGTACCCGACTATCGATGCGGAGAATATAGAGGTTGTACCCGATGCGTAATCTTCAGCAAACCATCATCAGCCAATACGCCAACAGCCCGATTATTTGTGGGATGATCGAGCGGTTTGACCGGTGTATCGATCCGCGTGCCGATGCGGCGGCGTTTTACCGTGATATTTGGGACATCGAAACGGCAAAGGGTTACGGCTTGGATATTTGGGGGCGGATAGTCGGTATCGGACGGGAAGTGATGATTAGCGCGCAAGACGAATACATCGGCTTCGCGCAGGGCTGCACTCCGTTTGACAACGGTGTATGGAGTGTAGGAGAAGGTTTGGAGCGGCGATACCGCTTGGACGATGATGCCTACCGCCGCGTGATTATGCTTAAAGCCATGAGCAATATCACTTACGCCTCCGCCCCCAATATCAACCGGCTGCTCAGTATTATGTTTGAGAAACGCGGCAGGGCGTATTTTGTCAAAAACGGCACAATGGCCGCCCGTTATGTTTTTGAGTTTTTCTTATTGCCGACGGAGCGGGCGATTATCCGGCAAAGCGATTTACTGCCCCGCCCCAGCGGCGTATTACTGGATTTTTACGAACCGGAGGCAGATAAAACCTTCGGCTATATCGAAGCCAATCTGGTACCCTTCGGAGAGGGTGCTTTTTTTATGGGAGTTTAAACTATGCCGCAACCGAAATTGTTAAGCAAAGCCTGGGCTTCAGACGGCCTGAAAAACAGCATTCCAACTACCCGCAGCGGCGGGATGCCGCAGGAAGGGGCGACCTATGCCGACGGTTTCCCCAGTATCACGATGACGCCGATCTCGACGGGCGGCAAACCGCCCAGCGGGAAAGATATGAACGGCGTGCTCTATGAAATCAGCGCGCACACCGTTTGGCAAAACCAAGGCGGGCGTTACCGCTTCGACCAAGCCTTTTGCGACGCCGTCGGCGGCTACCCGAAGGGCGCGGTGCTCATCAACGATACGCTGGATACCGAATACATCAGCCTGGCAGATGCCAACACCCACAATCCGAACAGCGGAAACAACACGGGGAAATGGGCAATACACGCAGGCAAAGGGCTGAAAGCCGGCACCGCGCAGGCAGGCATCGTACAACTCTCGTCTGCCACCGGCAGCGACAGCGAAGAGCTGGCAGCCACGCCCAAAGCGGTGAAGGCGGCGTATGACAAGGCTGTCGAATCCGCCGGCAAAGGCATCCCCGTCGGCGCGATCGTGTCCTTTCCCAAAGCCGTACAAAACCCCGCAGGCTACCTCAAAGCAAACGGCACGACCTTTGCACAAAACACCTTCCCCGACCTCTACCGCGCCTTGGGCAACAGCAACCGCCTGCCCGATTTGAGCCGTACCGACATCGGCATGACCGCGTGGTTTCCGTCCGACCGAATCCCGACCGGCTGGCTGGCGTTCGACGAAATCGCCGACCGTGTAACCGAATCGGCGTATCCCGAACTTTACCGCCTGCTGCTTGCCAAATACGGCAGCATCCAAAACGTCCCGCAGGCGGAAGACCGCTTTATCCGCAACGCCGGTAACGGTTTGACAGTCGGAACGAAGCAGGAAGACGCAATCCGCAACATCACCGGCAAAATCGACAGCGGCAACCGAAGCACCGAGCAACTCTTCGACACCGCCGTCCCCGAGGGCGCGTTCGGCATCGACAAAGCCCGGAAAAATTGGACATACGACGCAGGCGACGGCGGCAACGACCGCCCGTCCGCCATCACGTTCGACGCCTCCCGAGTCGTCCCCACCGCCGACGAAAACCGCCCCAAAGCCCTCGTTTTAAAACTGTGCATCAAAGCCGCCGACACCTTGGGCGACGCCGTGTTTTGGATAAAATCCCACGGCGAAACCGCCAACGCCGGCCAGCTGGACGCGGGCACGCTGGCGCAAAGCCTCCAAGACAAAGCCGACCGCGCCCACACCCACACCGCCGACCAAATCCAAGGGCTGGACGAAAAAATCAGCGCGGCGGTAGGCGCGCAATTCACACGCCAAACCATCGCCGGCGTGGATATTGTCAGATTCCCCGACGGCACGATGATACAGACCGGCAGCTACCGGTTCACACGGGGCGGCGGCCCCATAGAAAACGAAGTCATCTTCCCCGTCGCCTTTGCAGACGGCAACGTCAAATGCTTCGTATCCGAACGCCATTCGGGACGCGCCAACGGCGAAAGGCAATACAACTGGCTGTTTATCCGCGCAAAAAATCACGCCGCCGCCATCATTACCAACTGGTACGAAGGCAGCTGCGACTGGATGGCAATCGGCAAAGCCGCATCGGGAAACCCCGCCGGCACACCGGCAAGCCCCGGAATACCCGAAATCGACGAAGTAACCCGAAGGGCGGTTGAAGAAGCATTAGCCGGCATCCGCCGATAAGCACCGCCGCCCTTCAGACGGCATCGGACGCTTTCCGTCATTCCCACGGATTCGTTATTCCCGCCGCTTTCCGTCATTCCCGCGAAAGCGGGAATCCGGAAACCACAACGCAACAGGAATCCATCGGAAAAACCGAAACCGCACGAA
>AEPI01000053.1 GCA_000193795.2 Neisseria lactamica NS19
CAACGCTTGAACCTGCTGTAACTTACCCCCTCCCCCGGTGGGGGAGGGCTGGGGGAGAGGGCATTCCCTGAATTTCGGCAACCTTTCCCAACGCCTCAGCCATCGAAATACAAGCCTTTCGGCTTGCTGCCCTCTCTCTAACTCTCTCCCACGGGAGAGAGAATGGGGCGGCTGTTGCAATTAAGGGTTTTGCAAGGAAAACAGCTTGTGCAGGCTGCTTTTTATGTTGCACAAGCCGTCTGAAAACTTCCTTAAAAGCTGGTGATAAAGGTAATCAAGCCCAAAAAGATGCCGGGGGTGTTTGCCAATATGACGGGGTAGTCACGTTTTTCTTTCAAAAAGCCGTAGGCAACCCATAATGTGCAGTTGATGGCGGCGACGAGGGGTTGCAGCGGCGATCCGTGGTTGCCCGCGAGGTTGTTTTGGATTTGCGGGATATAGGAAACGTACATGCCTACGGCAGTCAGGGTGGCGACGACGGAGAGGATGCGCATTTGTTTTTCAGTCATGCTTTTCCTTTCTGATTTTTGGGGTGGGAAACGGTGTCCGGATGCCGTCCGAACAGCCGGTTTATTGTTTTGCCGCCTTCATATTGCCAATGAATTTATCGAACAGATAACCGACATCTTGCGGGCCCGGGCTGGCCTCGGGGTGTCCTTGGAAGCAGAACACAGGTTTGTCGGTCAGCTCAATGCCTTGTAAGGTGTTGTCGAACAAGGATTTATGGGTAATCCTTGCGTTGGCGGGCAGGGTGTCGGCATCGACGGCGAAACCGTGGTTTTGGCTGGTGATGACGACTTTGCCGCTGTCCAAATCTTGCACGGGGTGGTTCGCGCCGTGATGGCTGAAGCGCATTTTTAAGGTTTTTGCGCCGATGGCGAGGCTGATGAGCTGGTGTCCCAAGCAGATGCCGAAAATCGGTTTGCCGCTTTCCATCAGTTTTTGCACGGCTTCGATGGCGTAGTCGCAAGGTTCGGGGTCGCCGGGGCCGTTGGACAGGAACACGCCGTCGGGATTGAGTGCCAACACATCTTCCGCGCTCGTTTGGGCGGGGACGACGGTCAGGCGGCAGCCGCGAGAGGCGAGCATACGCAGGATATTGGTTTTCACGCCGAAATCGTAGGCGACAACGTGGAAAGGCTGTTCGGCAGGGGTAACGAAACCCTTGCCCAATTCCCATTCGCCTTCCGTCCATTCGTAAGTTTCCGTGCAGGAAACTTCTTTTGCCAAGTCTTTGCCGACCATACTGCCGAACGCGGCGATGAGTTCTTGCGCTTTTTCGACCGTAGCGTCCGCGCCGGTCAGAATCGCGCCGCCTTGCGCGCCTTTTTCGCGCAACAGGGTGGTCAGGCGGCGGGTGTCGATGTCGGCGATGGCGACGGTTTTGTTGCGTACCAGATAGTCGTGCAGGCTTTCGGATGCGCGGAAGTTGCTGTGCAGCAGCGGCAGGTCGCGGATAATCAGGCCGGCGGCATAAACGCTGCGGCTTTCTTCATCTTCGGCGTTGGTGCCGGTATTGCCGATGTGCGGATAGGTGAGGGTAACGATTTGTTTGCAGTAGGAAGGGTCGGTCAGGATTTCCTGATAGCCGGTCATGGACGTGTTGAACACGACTTCGCCGGAAGTCGAACCTTCGTAACCGATTGATGTGCCGTGAAATACGCTGCCGTCAGCGAGAACGAGGAGGGCGGTGGTGTTCATGATGGGAATCCTGTTTTTAATAAAATTCTTGACAATGCCGTCTGAAGAGCCTTCGGCAGGGTTGTCCGGTCAGAGAAATCCGGTCAAAAAAAAACACGCCGCAGAACAAAACCGCGTAACGTGCTTTTCGGGCAAGTGCCTATACCCTGAAAGCAACGTATTTTAAGACGAAACCTACCCGATTTCAAGCGCAAACGCCGCCGGCGGGCATCATATTCTCGGAATAGCGCATTAGAAAGAGTATGAGGATGGAGACACAGAAATGTCGGTGCACCGTTCCTGTCCGTCATTCCCGCGAAAGCGGGAATCATAGTCCTCTCTCCCGTGGGAGAGAGCCAGAGAGAGGGCAACAAGCCGCAAGGCTTGTATTTTAGAAGACTAAGGGATTTGGGAAAGGTTGCCGCAAC
>AEPI01000052.1 GCA_000193795.2 Neisseria lactamica NS19
TCGACGCCGCCGTCGACAAATTGAGCCGACTGCCTACGAGGAGAGGGGTCTTGAGGCAGCATCAAATATGAAGAGCAACGAACTAATCTCATTTTGGGGCAAGATTGCGCACAAACGTTTTCAAACTAGCTGCCATGATAGCTGCTCTGGCCGAGGGAGGTTACGAAGGCCTGAGTCCACTCTAAAAACGCGCTTACTTTTCTAAACTATCCGACTTGGGCCAGGCCAGACCGGGTTGAGTCTCCTCTATTCTACCATAAATAACCAGATAGATGACAGAGGCCGTATGCAGCCTCAAAACTGCCACACAGACTAGTGTCTTGCTCTATACAAGGAACCTTTGAGCCATTTAGTCAGTATCCATCTTCTTGT
>AEPI01000051.1 GCA_000193795.2 Neisseria lactamica NS19
GCCTGTCTGACGACAGGCTTTTTGTTGATACCAATCTTTGCAGATTAGAATTTGTGGCGCAGACCGACGGTGCTGGCAGTCGATACGGCTTTGTTTGCGCCTTTGCCTTCTTGCAACCAGCCGGCAGAAACCAAGGCAGAAGTGCGTTTGGAGAAGTCGTATTCCGCACCGACAACCACTTGGTCGTAACGGTTGTCGCCGTCTGCAGCAGCAACAGTGCCTTTGAAGCCGTGGGCGTAAGAAACGCGGGGTGTTACGTTGCCGAAGCGGTATGCCACGGTGGCGGCAACTTCGGTTTGAGAGTTGTGCGAATTGGAAGCATCAGTCAGTTTCGCATCTTGTTGTTGTACGGCTACGGAAGCGTACAGGGCATCATTGTCGTAACCGCCGACCAAACGGTGAACTTGCAGTTTTTCAACAGGCTCACCAGCTGTGGCTTTAGTGCCTTCGCCGTGTCTTTGGAACAAGCCGGCGTATTGTGCGAAGAAGCCGCTGTTTTGGTAGTTCAAACCAACGTGGTAAGATTCGCCGTTTGCACCTGAATTGTCTTTAGGTGCGTATTGTACGCTGCCGCTGAAGCCGGCAAATTCGGGAGAATCGTAGCGTACGGATGCGTAGCGGTGTTCCGGGGCACCAATTTTGCTGACTTGCAGCACATCTTCGGTAGCACTGCCGGATTCCCAAGCATTGACGTTGCCGCCGGTGTCTTTCAGGATGCTGTTCAGGTTACCGGCGCGGACGGTACCGAAGCCGCCTTTCAAGCCGATGAAGGATTGTTTGTTGCCCCAGCCTTTGTCAGTACCGGCGATGGAGGCGTTTTGTTCCAACTGCCAAATGGCTTTCAGGCCGTTGCCGAGGTCTTCTTGACCTTTGAAGCCGATTTTTGAACCGAAGTCGGCGATTTCGCTGCCGGTTTTCACGCTAGTTACTTTACCTTCTTTATGTTCTACAGTACGGTAAGTTTCTACGCCGGCTTTGATGGTGCCGTACAGGGTAACATCGGCCATTGCTGCAACAGGAAGGGCTGCCAAAGTCAGGGCAATCAGGGATTTTTTCATTGCTGTATTCCTTTTTTGGTTAAGAAATTTAAGCGGGACGGGCTTTCCGAGCCGCTTAGCTTTGCATTTACCGCCGACGTTTTCGGCGATTCCTTGTTTGAAACTATAAATGTTCCCGTCCGAAAAAACAAACTTCTGCACTCCCGATACGGGGAATGCGCGTACCGGGATTGGGAGGCGAAGGGGATTTGTTTGTTTTTCTTGTTTGAAAACATTGTGTTGGAATTTGCTTTTGAAATTTGCATTTTTACAACACTTATCGGAAAGTGGGCGGGGCGGCATTGCCGGGACGGGGCGGGCGGGAATGAGATCTGCCTCTGCAACGGGGTTTTGCCGCATCGGATGTGCCTGAAATGCCGTTAAAGCCATTGGGGGGGATCGGGGCGGACGATGCCGTATGCCTCGGGATAATCGACGCCGGTCAGGTAAAGCCCGTCGGGCATGAAGGTCGGGGGGGCTTTGAGGCGGCTGCGTTCTTGAATCAGTGCGGCGAAGCCTTCGACGCTGAGCCTGCCGCTGCCGACATAGACGAGCGCGCCCATAATGTTGCGTACCATATGGTGCAGAAAGGCGTTGCCGTGCAAATCGAGGCGGACGAGTCCCGCGCTTTGGGCAAGGTCGGCCCGGTAGATGGTTTTGACGGGGGATTTTGCCTGGCACCCGGCGGCGCGGAAGCTGGAAAAATCTTGTTCGCCGACCAATAAGGCGGCAGCCCGGCGCATCGGTTCGATGTCGAGCTTGAGGTGTGTCCAGCCCGCCCTGTTTTTCAACAGCGGCGAACGGACGGGGGCGGATTCGAGCAGGTAGCGGTAGTGCCGTCCGTATGCGTCGAAGCGTGCGTGAAATTCGGGTGCGGTCTGTCGGGCGTGCAAAACGGCTATGCCTTCGGGCAGGTGGGCATTTGCGCCGCGCACCCATGCCTGTGCCGGACGGACGGCAGTTGTGTCGAAGTGGACGACTTGGGCAGTCGCATGAACGCCGGTGTCGGTCCTGCCGGCAACTGTGGTGGCGACAGGTTCTCCTGCGATTTGGGCGAGCGCGGTTTCCAATGCCGTCTGAACGGTCGGTACGCCGCCCGCCTGTTTCTGCCAGCCGTAAAAGCGGCTGCCGTCGTAGGACAGGGTCAATGCCCAGCGTTGCGTGTCGGGGGGTTGTGTGTTCATTGCGGATTTGGCCGGTGGGTTTCAGACGGCATTGTATCGCAGATTTTGCGGGGAAACGAAACCGCCGAACCGCCAAAACCCTTGATACGGCGGGATGAAGCCTATCCTACAACCTGCCCTACGAATCGCTATCCTGTGAATCCACCCTATCAGGAATACCCGAATCGTCATTCCCGCGAAAGTGGGAATCCGAACACGTCTGCACGGAAACTTATATTTCGTCATCCACCAATCCCGCCCACAGCCCACTTTTCCGCGTCATTCCCGCGTAGGCGGGAATCTAGGACGTAAAATTTAAAGAAACCGTTTTATCCGATAAGTTTCTGCGCCGACAGGTCCGGATTCCCGCCTGCGCGGGAATGACGGGTTTCAGGATTACGGTGTATCGGGAATGACGGTTCATAAATTTCCCGAAATGCCCGAAAAAACCGAAACCGAACGGACTAGATTCCCGCCTGCGCGGGAATGACGGTTCATAAGGTTCTCAAAACACCCGAAAAAACTGAAACCGAACGGTTCGGATTCCCGCCTGCGCGGGAATGACGCGGAAAAGTTGCCGTGATTTCGGATAAATTTTCGTAACGCTTAATTTCTGTTTTACCCGATAAATGCCCGCAATTTCAAATCCCGCCATTCCCGCAAAAACAAAAAATCAAAAACAGCAAACTGAAATTTCGTCATTCCCGCACAGGCGGGAATCTAGAAACTCAAAGTTGTAAGAATTTATCGGAAATGACTGAAACCCAACGAACCTGGATTCCCGCCTACGCGGGAATGACGATTCATAAGTTTCCCGAAACACCCGAAAAAACCGAAACCGAACGGACTAGATTCCCGCCTGCGCGGGAATGACGATTCATAAGTTTCCCGAAAAAACCGAAAAACCGAACCCGAACGGACCGGATTCCCGCCTGCGTGGGAATGACGAAACCCCACCCCCCGTCATTCCCACGGAAGTGGGAATC
>AEPI01000050.1 GCA_000193795.2 Neisseria lactamica NS19
AGCCCAACCCGACGCTTCAAGCGAAGACAACTCATTCAATTCCTATGCTTAAGCTATCTACCCCTCTACTCTTAAGCCCAACCGGGGGCTTCAAGCAAAGGC
>AEPI01000049.1 GCA_000193795.2 Neisseria lactamica NS19
GCCGGCTTGTTTTTTGTTGGATAAACAAGATTTAGAATGTATATCTTATGCCTCCGGAAATTTCTTGGGTTCTGACCCTGTTGCCTTCCAGCCTGCCCCAATCGTCGTAATGGTATGCCAAATCCAAAGCGGCATTCTTCGTAATCTCGTAGCTTACCCCCGCAGTCGCACCGACACCGAGGCGGGTAATGCCGATATGGTTTGTCGTTGGAACGAAATGAACGGTCTGATTTGCCGGAATGTCGGGAATACCGGGGAAAATCTGGTTGAGAACCACCTTAGGTAACGTTACAGGACTGGTATTTTTGATATAACCGTCATCGCTGAAATCGATGCTGATATGGTTCACGCTCAAACGCGCGCCGACATAAGGTTTGACGGGGGATTGTGTTTCAAAATCGTAAATAGCGGAAAGACCGACAGACCGGCTTTTGACTTTGTTATGGGTGTTATATTCCGTCTCAAGGATAGGTATTGGCTTTGTTGAGGCGTGTGCGTCTTTTTTAATGGCGCGGTAACGCGAATAATCCAAGGCCAAACGCCATTGCCCGAAATCGTAACCTGCCGAGAAACGGGGATGAACCGCCTGCTTTTTGTATTCGGCATTTGTGCCGCCGTTGGTCAGTTTTTCCCGGGCAAGCCCGATATCGGCCTGAACATAGAAACCTTTGCTTTGAGCGCCGTCGGCTGCCGAAGCTTCAGCAGACAAGAGGATC
>AEPI01000048.1 GCA_000193795.2 Neisseria lactamica NS19
GAATATAGGTTCTTTCGTGCTTGCCAGATGGTCTTTGGCTTTAAACAGCCCTTCGCATTTTTTGGCAGACGACGAAGCCTTGGGCGACATTGAGCTGGGTTTCTTTGACCCAAAGGCGGGCTTTGCAGTGCGGACAGAAACAGGCGGGCATAGTATTTCCTTGTGTGTGTCGGGTTTGATGCCGTCTGAAGCGGCAGGCGGTTCGGACGGCATCTGCTTTGTTTTTATTCTACGCCGTACTGCCGGCGGTAGGCGCGGACGGGTTCGAGGAACTGTCCGAATTCGGGATTGTTTTGCAGCAGGGTAAATAAATCGTTCAAATTGGCAATGGGAATAACGGGCAGGCCGTATTGTTTTTCCACTTCCTGAACCGCGCTCAATTCGCCGGTGCCTTTTTCCATACGGTCGAGCGCGATGGCGACGCCGGCGGGGGTCGCACCCTCCGCTTCGATTAATTTAATGGATTCGCGAACCGATGTGCCGGCGGAAATCACGTCGTCGATAATCAGCACGCGCCCTTTGAGCGGCGCACCGACCAACACGCCGCCTTCGCCGTGGTCTTTGGCTTCTTTGCGGTTGTAGGCAAACGGGACGTTCACGCCTTTTTCCGCCAGCATCATCGCGGTTGCCGCCGCCAAAATAATGCCTTTGTAGGCGGGGCCGAACAACATATCGAACCCGATGCCGCTTTCAATGATGGATTGTGCATAGAATTTTGCCAGTTGCAGCGTGGATAAGCCGTCGTTGAAGAGGCCGGCGTTGAAAAAGTAGGGCGACTGCCGCCCTGCCTTGGTAGTAAATTCGCCGAATTTTAAGACGTTTTGAGCGAGGGAAAATTTAAGGAAATCTTGGCGGAAATCGGTCATTTTTTGCTTTCTGTCAGATATTGCGATGCAGTTGTGATTCTACCGCCCCGTGCGGCGCGCTTCAACTGCCGCCGCCTGCCTGCAAGGCGTGTTTCAACTGTTTCAACACCTGCCAGTTTCGGGCTTTAAGTTCGGGTTGGCGTAAAAGCCGGGCGGGATGGTCGATGATGAAGAAAGGACGGCCGGCGCACAAGGTTTCAATCATCGCCTGCCGTTCCGGTTTGACAAAAGCCTGCCCGAGGAAAAGCACGGCGGGGGCGCGGCAGCCGTCGAGTTCCCGGGCGATTTGACCCAGCGCATTCCCGACAGCCTGTTCGGACGGCATCGGGTTGCCGACGGCGGCAGTTTTCACCCAACAGGTTTTGTGGACATAAGCGGCATCCAGTCCTGCGGCTTTGAGCATATTGTCGAGCAGGATGCCCGCTTTGCCGTGGAACAGTTGTCCGTAAACCGCATCCTCGATCGGCGGACACAGGCTGACGACGGCAAGTCTGGTGATGCCCGAAGCGGCGGGAACGGGGGCGATGCCGTCTGAAACGCCGGGCGGGGGCGTTTCGGTTTCAGGCGCGGGTTTGCGCGTATGTACGGCGGCGGTTTCCAACATTTTCATCGTTTCGAGCCGCGCCCGGCCGGTATGCTGTCCGGACGGACGCTGCGGAACGCCGGGGACGGTTTGCTTTCGCGGGTGCGCCTGCGCCGAAGTGTCCGGCAATGTCGCGGGCGGCAGGACGACGGCTTCCCGTTTCAGCCACATCGGGCCCAAACCCAATGCTTCGTGCAGGTGGAGGTAGCGCGCGCTTAACATATTTTCTCCATTAAGACGGCATCTTCGGTTTGACCGCCGGCGGTGCGGTAATAGTTTTTCCGCCTGCCCGCAATGCCGAAGCCGTGCGCCGCGTACAGCGCGTGTGCGGCGGTGTTGCCCGCGCGGACTTCGAGCAGCAGGCGTTGCGTGCCTTCGGGCAGGTTGGCGAACCAGTGTCGGAGCAGGGCGGACGCAACGCCCCGGCGGCGGCATTCGGGCGCGGCGGCAATCAGGTGCAGTTCGGATTCGTCGGGCAGGTTCTGCCAAACGATAAAGGCAGACAAAGTATTATTTTGTTCGACAAGCCAAACCTGTTCGGACGGCGAAACGAGTGCGGATTCAAATTGGCGTCGCGTCCACGCGGACGGGTTGCAGACGGCATCGAGTGCGGCGAGTGCCGCGCAATCGGCATAAACGGCGCGGCGGATGTTCACGGACGCGCCCTCCGTTTTGCCTGTTCTTCGGCGGTCAGGGCGATTTTGTCGCGGACGTAGAGCAGTTCGGCGTGTGCCGCGCCGGTTGCGGGATAGCCGCCGCCGAGGGCGAGCGCGAGAAAATCGGCGGCGGTCGGCATATCGGGTTTGCCTGAAAACGGCGGCGTTTCTTCCAATGCGAATGCGCTGCCGATGCCGTCTGAAAAGGCGCATCCTTCCGGCAGCCGGATGTCTGCCGCCCGCCCGACCTGATAACCGCTCAAACGGCGGCGGTTCAGCGTGTCGAACCACGCATAAAACACTTCGCCCATACGCGCGTCCGTAGCGGCAAGGATGCAGCTTTGCGGCGGCGGCAGCGAGGCGGCGGCATCAAGCGTGGGGATACCGATTAAAGGCGTATCAAACGGCGTTGCCAAACCCTGAGCCACACCGATGCCGATACGCAGTCCGGTAAACGCGCCGGGACCTTTCGCATAAACAATCGCGCCCAAATCGGCGGCGGTAATGCCCGCATCGTGAAACAACGTGCGGATTTGCGGCAAAATCCATTCGGACTGGCGGCTGCCGGCCTCCTGATGGAACAGGCGGATTTCGCCGTCGGCGCGCAGCGCGAGCGACAAATAGGAAGTTCCGGTATCGACGGCGAGGACGGGGCGGTTGAAATCGGCTTGCATAATGATGTCCTGAAAGGTTCGGACGGCATTATAACACCGCCCCCTTGTACAAAACCCGATTGCGCCCGCCTCAATGATTCCGCCCGCGCCCGCCGGGACGGTTCGCAATATTATCCTTGCAAGCAATTATTTCTGTTATAATAATGAATTATCAACCGTGAAAGAAACACCATGAAAAATAAAAAC
>AEPI01000047.1 GCA_000193795.2 Neisseria lactamica NS19
TTTCAGGTCGTCTGAAAAATAAAAAGCAGCCTGAACAAGCTGATTAGTTTACAGAAACCTTAGCCCAACAGCCGCCCCGTCCTCTCTCCCTGCGGGAGAGAGTTAGAGAGAGGGCACAAGCCGCAAGGCTTGTATTTCGGTGGCTGAGTTGTTGGGAAAGGTTGCCGCGATTCTTGGACGGTTGAGTCGTTGGGAAAGATTGCCGCGATTTGGAAAATGCCCTCTCCCCGTCCCTCCCCCACGGGGGAGGGACGGGTTACGACAGATTTGGCGGTTGCAGACGGCATTTGCAGGGAAATCGGAC
>AEPI01000046.1 GCA_000193795.2 Neisseria lactamica NS19
CAGGCGGGAATCCAGTCCATCCGCACGGAAACCTACAAGCCGCACCGTCCTCTCTCCCTGTGGGAGAGAGCTAGAGAGAGGGCAGTTTCGGATGTAGGTCGGATACTTGTATCCGACAAACCCCGTCATTCCCACGAAAGTGGGAATCTAGAAACTCAAACGCGGCAGGAATTTGTTGGGAATGACTGAAACCGAACGAACCTAGATTCCC
>AEPI01000045.1 GCA_000193795.2 Neisseria lactamica NS19
TTTTGCGGGAATGACGGCGGAAGGGTTTTGGTTTTTTCCGATAAATACACACAACCCAAAATCCCGTCATTCCCTCAAAACAGAAAATCAAAAGCAGCAACCTAAAATCCTGCCATTCCCTCAAAAACAGAAACCCAAAAACAGCAACCTGAAATTCGTCATTCCCGCGCAGGCGGGAATCCGGTCCGTTCGGTTTCGGTCATTTCCGATAAATTCCTGTTGCTTGTCATTTCCAGATTCCCGCT